>DAOOUQ010000028.1:0-50144 GCA_035390825.1 Bacteroidales bacterium
CACAAAAAAATCCAATAAAAAAGCCGTCTCAATTTATGTTATGAGACGGCCTCTTCTTTATAGTTAGGAGCAAATATTTATTCTACTCTTTTTACCTTGATGGCAACAGGCCCCTTCTCTCTCATCTCAACCTCAAATTCTACAGCCTGTCCTGTCTCAAGTTCGGAATGAGGAACCTCAAGCCCGGAGCGATGAACAAAAATGTCCTTCTGATCTTCTGTCTGAAGAAATCCGTAACCCTTAACTCTGTCATACCATTTAACAGTACCTTTCATAGTTTTTGAGTTTTTATTTCTACCTGTAGTTGTCTCGTCTGTTACTACCACCACCGCGGCGGTCGTTATCTCCGCTTCTGAAATTACTTTTCCTTTCTGGTCGTTCAATTGATTCATTAACAATAATTTTCCTGCCCTGAATTTCTGAACCGTTAAGTTCCTCAACGGCCTTCTTTGCTTCGGCATCGTTAGGCATCTCGACGAAACCGAATCCTTTGCTTTTTCCAGAGTATTTATCAATAATGATTTTTGCGGATGTTACCTCGCCATACTCTTCAAAGAGTTCTTTTAATTGTCCTTCATTCATTTTGAAGTTTAAACTTCCAACGTAAATGTTCATAATTCAATAATTAAGTAAATAACAGAAACAAAGGTCACATTTATTTTCGAAATCCGGAAATAAAACCGTATAATATAACGGATTTCGGCACAAATTGTTCTTGGAAACTTCCTGAAATTTCGTTAAGGCGGGCTCATGACCCATATTCTTCACCTTATGACACTGGTGAAATGGCTCTTTATTACAGGCATCTTTTCCCTGTCATCCGGGAAATCTCAAGCTTCAGGACCAGCATCCTTGCCAGCGTTGACCTATCATAGGAAAACCCTGTTTTCCCCGAATAGTGCGACATTATATGATCAAGGCCCTTTATCTTTTCCTGCTCATCCGTTATAATTCTCATCCTTCCCCAGCCTACAACAGACCTGTATTTCATTCCGAAATCACAGGCCCCGTGGCCCTCGCAAAGTTCATGGTCCGTATCCATCTCGAAGCATACATGATTATTCTTCCTTATCATTTCCAGTTTTTTCCCCTCACCGGCGCAGTGAAAATATAATGCCGGTGAATGGAATCCCGAAAATCCGAAATTCATCGTCACAATATACGGGACATTATTATCTGCAAATGCAATCCTGCATACATCGGCTGATTCAAATATTTGTTCAATCTCCTTCTGATCGGTTATCTCCCTTTCACTTCGTCTCATGTCATTTCATTGTTTTTATGAAACTAAATGTCATTTGCAATTTCCATTCTGTTTAACAATGTATAAAAATATTAATTTAGGATTAAGATTATTATTAAATTTGTCCGAATCTGATACAGACACAAAAAAGTTAGCGATATGGGAAAAGGTGATAAAAAATCCAGAAGAGGTAAGATAATTATCGGCACTTATGGTGTTAGACGCCCGAAAAAGAAATCAGCAAAACCTGCTGCCGCTAATGTTTCCGTTCCCGCTGAAAAAAGCGTGAAAGAAAAGGGGACCCTTAAGGAAAAGAAATCGGCAGCCGAAGCTGTTGAATCTGTTGAAGTAAGGGAAGCTGCAGAGGTTGCGGAATCAAAAGCATCAAAGGAACCAAAAGCCGCTAAAACTGCAAAGGAGTCCAAAAAGCCAAAGGCAGAAAAGAAAGAAGTGAAGGTGGCCAAGCCTAAAAATGAAAAGGAGGATTAACTTTTTTTTCTGACAACCAGCCAGTTATAATCATCCGGATCAATCCTGGCATTTATAATTACAGGGCTGTTCAACGAGAGAGATTCTCTGACAGCATTAAGCATGCTTTCCTCCGAATCGGCTGTAATAACCCTGATTCCAAGAAACACATCAGAATCAAAAAGATCACCTGAGTATAACCTGGTTGCATAGGGATTTATGTTTTCCCAGGTCTGCTTAAGCCTTATAAGGTTGAGCTCACCGTCGGCAAGGACGACAACAATGACGGGAAGGTTGTACCTCCTGGCAGTGATTATTTCTCCGGCCATCATAAGAAAGCCGCCGTCTCCGGTAACACAGACAACCGGCGACACGGGTCTCGCCATCTTTGCAGCCAGGGCAGCCGGAAGGCCGAATCCCATTCCCGACCATCCGTTTGTCATTATAATATTCTTTTTCGCCCGGGTGTTCCAGAACTGTCCTGCCAGGTGGAGATGCGATCCGACATCAAAGGTGATTATCGATTCGGGAGGCAATTCATCCTGCAACACCTTCAGTGCTGTTACCGGGCCGAAATGATCCGTAAACCCGTTGAATACAGAAAGCATTTCTGTGCGCATCGACTCAACCGCCATCCTGTTGAATGAAAAATGTCCGGGGTTGACCTGCCGGAGTATTCTGAACCAGTCGGCCGGATCACCTGTAAACTCTTTTACCGTTTCCGTTTGAGGCAGGTCGGTTTTTACAGTGTTGAAATGTAAAAGAGGTATATCGGGCATCCATGATTCATAATCGTATTCAACCGGATCATATCCCAGTCCGATTACAAGATCTGAATCCCTGAAAATATCTTCAAGATAATCGCTGAGACCATGGAAAAGCACGCCTGCATAACACGGATGTCCTTCATCAAGCACACCTTTTGCCATAGGTGTCAGAACCACCGGCATTTTGTATCTGTCGAGGAAAGCCCGAAGGTCAGCGTCTGATCCGAGCCGTGCAAAGGTCAGTCCAACGGCAAGTACCGGGCGAGAGGACCTTTCCAGCAAATCAAGGATCCCTTGAACATCATTCTCATTTTCATCCTTTTTTTCCTCAGGGAAGTGATTTTCCCTGGTAACAACTTCCCTTCCTGCCAGATCTGATGGCAGTCCGATATGTACCGGTCCGGGATACTCGGCAGCCGCAATATGGAAAGCCTTGTCAATTACTTCTGCTGTATTTTCAGGTGTCATTCTGAAAGTAGCCTTGCAAACCGGTTCAAAGAGCTTCTGATGGTCGATGTTCATCTGCGTTGTCCGGTGAATCATGCTCCGGCTCACTTCACTTGTAAAGGCTATCACCGCCGACCTGTCGAGAAGGGCGCCTCCCGCCCCGGTTGTCAGGTTTGTTGCTCCCGGGCCAAGGGTCGCGTGGCAAATGCCGGGGGTGCCTGTAAGCCGCGCTGTAACGTCGGCCATTATCCCGGCCGCTGATTCATTTGAAGTAAGTATGAATTCGATTCCGCATTTTCTGAAAGCGTCAATATATGGGATGGATGCTCCTCCCGGAATCCCGAACACGTATCTTACTCCTTTTCGATACAGTCGTTCTGCAATATATTCAGCTGTTGTCATGTCGGAATGAGACTCATGACGGCAAATCTATTAAATATCCTATTCAACCGGTTACATCTGATTCAAATTCCGTTAAATTTAAAGGCAATACGGAAACAGTAACCATGAGAACTCTTTTACAGGTATTATCTCTTTACAACTGTTGGCTTCCTGCTTCAGTGCCCGGTAATATTATCGCAGATCCGCCCGGATGTGTACAGGAAAGCTGATGATCTTATCAAAAGAACGACAGACAGGGTATTTTACGGAAAAGTACCCCCCGGATAGTTAAGCCAAACAGTTTTTATCGTGAATTTCACTCCGGAGGGAACGGAATACATTATTGTTGTAAATACTGTAAAAGCCGTCAGAAAAACGGCTTTCGATCAGGTCATGTTTGCCAAATCGCTGCAGGAGGAGACTGGTACAACAATCGATCCCGGAAGAGTGCCTGTCAGAAACATAGTATTCTCCGACAATTTTTCGGGTTTTTGCATTTATTTACGGCAATAGCTGCCGGAACTGCACTCTGAAAAATTGCAAGATTGAAAAGGGAGAAAACGGCCGGGAGGGAGAAGGCACGACAGATTTTGATCTGTACGGAAAATATCCTGTGATTGAGGATATCTATGCCGGACCTCACGACAGCTTCACCGCGAAAAGCTTCAGGCCCCCGGTAACATCGATACATCAGCTCGCGGAGCCTGGATTCATAGTTGTGAAGATTGACGGAATGGGGACATCAAACCGGTCGAAAGCATTCCGCGAGGTGTGCTGGAAAAACCTTACGGATGAAGGCTTTCCGGCAGGATCCTCTGGATGAAAGCTGCGGCACGAAAATACCCTTACATGGATCTTGAAAGCGTTGGAATTTATTGAACTCCGGCCGGAGGCCAGAGTGCAGCCGGCGCCCATCCCTTTTTCCCGGGTTTTACAGGTTGCCGTAGCCTCATCCGGATGTCACGGGAACAGGATGGACAAGATGTTGTGGAATGAACAATGGATGGGATGACCGGTAGTAGAGGAGTATTCCTGGCAGTCGAACGTCGATGACGTCAGGAGGCTTAAAGCGGAGCTGCTTCTCATTAACGGTGAGATGGACAATAACGTTTTGGCCCTTCGCCAACGGTTAAGGTTGTAAGCGCTGTTATAAAAGCTGACAGGGACTTTGGATATGTGTATCTGCCCGGAGCACGCCTAACAGTCGGAGGTCCCTGGGATAAAGGGGAAGATGCGATTTTTTTGTAAAAAAACCTTCCGCGACTTAATCCTTCCGGATGGAATACTATGTGGAAATGATTTTTTTTCATGATATTTGCCCACTTATTATTTCTTTGTGAGCGCCGGGAGAAATACAATAATCTGGGCTATTGTTGCCTGTTTGCTGTGGTCAACAGCTTATGCAGGCATCAAGCTTGGCCTTCAATACGATACACCTCTTCATTTTGCCGGGATCCGGTTTATCATATCAGGACTAATGATACTTCCTTTTACAGTCAAGCCATCTGAATATATTGTTATGGTCAAGGAGCACCGGAAGGTCATTGCGCTTGTCCTGATCCTTCAGACTCTTATAAACTATTCTTTGTTCTATATCGGACTGGATCTGGTTCCCGGTTCGCTCGGGGCGGTGATTGTTGGTTCGCAGCCTTTGGTCACAGCAGTTGTTGCTGCAATGATGCACGAGGAAGATAAACTTACCGGGCATAAAATAATTACCATAGTCTTCGGGATATCCGGAGTAATCCTTATAAGTGCAGGAAGGCAGGCATTCAGGTTAGGAACTGCTGCAGAGTTTCTGGGGGTTATCCTGATTCTTGCTGCAAATATAGCCACTGCTACAAGCAACGTAGTGGTTTCACTGAAAAGCAACGGGTTGAATCCTTATGTCCTGAGTTCGGCAACCCTCGGTGCCGGAGGGATTATTCTTTATCTTGTTTCTTTCGCGATTGAGAGGCCCGTGGGTCTGCCCAAACCGCCCGTTTACTGGATCGACCTTGTCTGGCTCAGTTTCATGTCGGCCTATGCCTTTTCAATCTGGTACATGCTTTTGCAAAGGCCGGGCGTGAAAGTATCAGAACTTAACCTCTGGAAATTTCTGATTCCTGCAGTTGGTGCAATTCTAAGCTGGCTTCTGGTTCCGGGCGAGAATCCCGAACCGCTGACAATTATCGGGATGGTAGTCATAACAAGCTCTCTGATAATGTTTTTCATAACCTCAAAAGAAAAGGCAAAACCGCAATAAAAAGTTGAGACACGATGAAGCGACGACTTATATCATTATTGGTTTATTCAGTTTTTTGGATACTTTTTTTCTTTTTTGCAAGGTTCCTGTTCCTTGTCTTTCATCACAGAGAGGCGGCAGGGTTCGGTTTAAACCTGCTAGCCGGTACATTTACCCACGGGATAAAGCTGGATATTTCAGTTACATCATATATCCTGGCTATCCCGATGCTGTTAATGCTCCCGACCCTTTGGA
Source organism: Bacteroidales bacterium (assembly GCA_035390825.1). Taxonomy (GTDB): domain Bacteria; phylum Bacteroidota; class Bacteroidia; order Bacteroidales; family VadinHA17; genus LD21. The sequence goes on from DAOOUQ010000028.1 coordinate 5,786, forward strand.
TAAAGGGTGAGTGGTACAGGCATTTCATGAGGGTTTATACATGGATTCTGCTGTATATATCATCCGCAATAATAATAGGGGATGCGGAACTCTATTCCTATTGGGGTTTCAGAATGGATTATACTCCGATGCTTTACCTGAAGACACCAAAGGAGGTTGCAGCTTCTGTAAGCACAGCAACAGTGATCCTTACATTTCTGGGCATAATTGCCCTCGGGACAGTGTCTGGTCTGATTTACAACAGGTTTGTTGATAAAAGGTTTTTCCTGGCAGCACCTGACCGGTACAGGGTGCCTTATGCATTCGTCTTTGCGCTGCTGCTTGGTTCTCTTATAATTCCTGTAAGAGGTGGTTTCGGAGTTGCCCCGATAAATGCGGGAACCGTTTATTTCAGTGATGATCTGTTTGTAAATCATTCAGCAATAAATGTAGTATGGAATGTTGGCAATTCACTTTTTCACCGCAGGCCGACAAAAAATCCGTACTCTTTTACTGACACGGATGAAGCTGTGGCGATGGCTGAATCTCTGACCGCCGGCAGCGGATCTCCGGAAAAGGTACTGAACAATACACGTCCCAATATACTTTTTATCATTCTGGAGAGTTTTGGCAATTCACTGGTCGGACCACTTGGAGGGGATCCGCTTACCACTCCCAACCTGAACAGACTGATAGGAGAGGGCCTTGTTTTTTCAAGCTTTTACGCATCCGGAAACAGGACTGATAAAGCGTTGCCGGCCATCCTTAACGCTTATCCCGCACAGCCTGCAGTATCGATAATCAAAGAGCCAAAGAAGACACAATCGATGAACAGTATCGTGAAAATTATGAACGGTCTGAATTATAATACATCTTTCTGGTACGGCGGTGATATTAACTTTGCGAATTTCAATTCATTCCTTATTTCTTCAGGATTCAGGCAGATAATAACGATGGATAACTTTGATCGCTCGGATTATAACTCAAAGTGGGGTGTCCATGACCATGTTTTCCTTAAGGCTCTTCAGGATTCCATGGCCGGAATTAAGGAGCCTTTTTTCAGGGTGGCGCTCACCCTTTCAAGCCATGAACCTTTTGAAGTCCCCATGGCACCTGTTTTTGCAGGCAAGGATGATTTGACAAAGTTCAAAAACTCAGTATATTATACTGATAAAGCGGTCGGTTCTTTCATAGATTGGGCAAAGACAACTTCCTGGTGGAAAAATACACTAGTTATCCTGGTTGCCGATCATTGCAGGAGAAATTCTATCAATGACCTCGTATATTCACCTGAAATATTCAGGATACCAATGCTCTGGCTTGGAGGGGCACTTGATGCTGCAGGAAAAAGAATAGAAAAGCTGGGAAGCCAGGTGGATATACCTCTGACAGTGCTTCACCAGCTTGAGCTCGACGGAGAATTCCCATTTGGAAAAGACCTTCTGTCCCCATCATCCAAATCATTTGCCTTCTATACCTTCAATGAAGGATTTGCTTTTATAACAGACAGCTCTACAGTTATTTATGATCAGAAGCTTCGCGGACCTGCCGTCATGACAGGATCAGATCCCGGTTATGCTGAAAAGCTCGGCAAAGCCTATCTTCAGGTTTTGTTTGATGACTATCTGAAAAGGTGAATTTATATAAGCCTGGTCAGGTTTCATTCTTAAATATTTATATGCGGGCCAATAAATATTTCACCTGTATTTCTTTATATTTGTTAATATGGAAGCCCGGCCGGTTAAAATTTTTTCCTCAGCCGACACATCAAGGCTGAGATTTGTTACCGAACTTATTTTCGGCGAAATGCTCGGTTTAAACTGGGAGATCGTAACAGACCGGCGCAGGCTTGGAAAATGTCCGGTGATAAATTATTCGGGTAAAAAGATATCAGGATCGTTCACTGTCAGACCTTCACCAATATTGTTTGAAGAAGGTGTTCATGCTCAGGAACTTAATGTTTCTGAGTGGAGGGGGCTTCCTGTATTGTTTCATTCCGATGGCGGAGAAGATCTTCCGTTTGATATTTTTGCGGCGTCATTTTTCCTTGTCTCACGATATGAAGAGTATCTCGTTTTTGAGCCTGATGCATATGGAAGGTTCAGTTCTTCTGAGTCGGTTGCATTCAAACATGGCTTTCTCGGCAAACCGGTTGTTGATCTCTGGGTGAAGGAGCTGGCAAGAATGCTTGTCCGCAGGTTCCCTATGCTTACATTCAGGAAGAGTGTCTTCAGTGCAATAGTTACAATTGATACTGACGAAGCTTTTGCCTATCCTGGGAAGGATCTTATGGGCGGTCTGGGCGGATTTCTTCATGATCTTGCTTCAGGTTTAAAAAGTGCCGGCCACAGGCCTGATTATCTGAAAGGTTCACTTAAAGATCCTTTTTATGAGGCCTTTGAGTATATTCTCCAGGAGTGCAGTAAGAGGAATATCTCTGCAAAGTTTTTCTTTCCTGTCGGAGACCAGACTGATTTTGATAAAAATCCTTCCTGGAAAAACAGGCAATACAGGGAAATGATTAACAGAACATTTGAGAGTTACGGTGCCGGGCTTCACCCATCCTACAGGGCAGCCATTGGACTGCGATCACTCAGGGCCGAGGCGGGGAGGTTTGCCGCCATCACGGGGAAAGCTTGTCTTTTTAGCCGTTTTCATTATATCCGGTTCAGGATGCCTGCATCATTCAGAAACCTCATCGATGCAGGTGTGAGAGAGGATCATTCGATGGGATATACCGATGAACCTGGTTTCAGGGCAGGCATCGCGAGATCATTTCGTTTTTTTGATCTTTTGAACAATTCGGTTACCGATCTCAGGATATTTCCCTTTCAGTTGGCCGACGTCATGATGAAAGATAATAAAAAGCTTACGACGGGAGCTTATGCAAAGGTCATAGCGGAGATGATAAGCCAGACTAAAAATGTCGGGGGCCAGTTCGTGAGTATCTGGCATAATACATCTCTTCTGGATACAAATGAATGCAGGGAATGGCGCGGCCTTTTTAAACTCACCCTCGATCAGCAGGTTCTCTGATCATAAACCTGTAAAGAAATGTATATTATCCCTTTACTTTAGTCTTTTATCCATCTTGTTCTACAGGCTTTCCAGTTCAATCTCCTCATCATCCTTTACTTCCACGACCTTCCCGTTTTCACATTTGATCGTTCGGGCGGGAAATTTCTTAACAAGAGTATAATTATGAGTTGCAATTATCACTGCTCGTCCGGTGCCGCTTATCTCCCTTAGCAGTCTGACAATTCCTTCTGATGTTTCCGGATCGAGGTTACCAGTCGGCTCATCGGCAAGTATGATCTCAGGTTCGTTCAGGAGTGCTCTTCCAATGACGACACGCTGCTGTTCTCCTCCTGAAAGCTGGTGTGGCATTTTATATCCTTTGAGGCTGAGGCCAACCTTTTCGAGCACCTCGGTTATACGTTTTTCAATTTCACTTTTATCCTTCCAGCCAGTGGCCCTCAGAACAAATTCAAGGTTCTCGTTTACAGTACGGTCGATCAGAAGCTGAAAGTCCTGAAATACTATTCCCGTTTTTCTTCTGAGAAACGGAATATCCCTGTCCTTGATTTCCGAAAGATCATACCCGGCAACAAAACCCTTTCCTTCTTTAAGGGGAATTTGTGCATTAAGAGTCTTAATCAGGCTTGTCTTACCGCTTCCGACCTTTCCGACCAGATATACAAATTCGCCTTTTCTGACCGACAGGTTCACATCGGTCAGAACAAGATGATCCTGTTGCCAGATATTGCAGTCCTGCAATTCTATAATGCTCTCAGAAATGTTCGGATCATTCATATTCCGGATATTTACCGTGCAAAATAAGGAAAGAATTGATAAATAGTATTTAAGTGTTAATAAAATCAGTAATAAAGACCGGAAGCAAGCGTTAAATAATAGTAATTTTACGGTTGCTGAAGAAATCTTTTGTTGTTGTATATGGCTTATTATTAGTTTGTTATGAACAGAAAGCGTTTTCTGTTGCATATTGTTTTGAGACAATGAAAGGCCGAAAAAAATAAGTTATGAACAGTAAGAGAAGAATTTTGACATTTATTTTCCTTTTCGCGATGCTGTTGCCGGCACTTGCCCAGACATCATTTTCAGGGGATGACATAAGATCGGATTTCAACAGGGCAATGGATCTTTACAACAAGGAAAAATATGCGCCCGCCATTATGATCTTTGATGATTATGTTAAAAAACATACGGGCAGGCCCGATATAGAAATCATGGAGGCTGAATATTATGCCGCCATGTCGGCGCTGAAACTGTACAATCCTGATGCCGAATACAGAATGACCTCATTCCTGGCCAGGCATCCCGAGAGCCCTGAAACAAATGAAGCGAGGATAGCACTGGCAGATTATTTCTACCAGAACAGGAACTACAGGAAGGCGTGTTCCTATTACGAACTGGTCAACAGGCAGGAACTTGAAAGCGATAAGCTTCCCGAGTATTTCTTCAGGTATGGTTATTCGCTGTACATTAAGGGTGACAAGGAAAAAGCGCTTACAATGTTTTCCGAGATCAAGGATATTGACACTGAATACACAGCACCGGCTATTTATTATTTCTCCCATATCGCCTATGAACAGAAAATGTATCAGACAGCACTTGAAGGTTTCATGAAGCTCAGGAATGATGAGACATTCGGGCAGGTAGTGCCTTTTTACATAGCTCAGATCCTGTACCTGAACAAGGACTATGACGGGATCCTCGAAATAGCGCCGGAGCTTTTGGAGTCAGCCCCAAAGGAAAGGGCTACAGAGATGTACAGGTTCATCGGCGATGCATACTATAACAAAGGTGATTATGCAGCTTCACTTGCCTATCTTGAAAAATATGCCGCTGCGGCAAAATCACAAGAAAGGGAGGATAAATACCAGCTGGGATTTTGTTACTACAAGACGGGGGCATATGATAAAGCAATAAAGACACTGCTTTCGACGGGTGCAAAATCTGATGTTCTGAGCCAGAACATCTGGTTTGTGCTGGGTGACTGCTATCTGAAGACCGGTGACAAAAAGCGGGCCCAGTTTGCATTCGGTCAGGCTTCAAAACTGGATTTCGACAAAAAGCTGAGGGAAGATGCACTCTTCAATTATGCCAAGCTGACATATGAGACTTCTTCATCTCCTTTCGGCGAAGCAATTGCCGCGTTCCAGGAATATATAGAAACGTATCCGGGTTCCGATAAGATAGAGGAAGCTTATGATTACCTTGTTGCGACTTTTACCGAGATCAGAAATTACAGCGCTGCAATCGCTGCTCTTGACAAGATAAGAAATAAGGACAGCAGGCTCGAATCAGCCTACCAGAGAGTTGCATTTTTCAGGGGCCTTGAGTTATTCAGGAACATGGAAATAGAAGCCTCAATCGGCTTTTTCAATAAATCGCTCAAGTATGAAAAATACAGCAGGGACCTCCGTGCCCGTGCAATCTACTGGCGTGCAGAAGCGGAATACCGGCTGGGGCAGTATGATCTGGCAAAAAATGATTACGAACTTTTCATGAACATCCCGGGTTCAATGAAACTGCAGGAAGCAAAACTTGTCAACTATAACCTCGGTTACTCTTTCTATAATCTGAAGGATTATTCAAATGCACTGTCACGTTTCAGGACATTTGAAACTGCAATGGGGGATGCAAAGCCTGAAATACAGTCCGATGCCAGGCTTAGGATCGCTGACTGCTATTTTATAACAACAAACTATTCACAGGCTATTAACTATTACGACAAGATAATAGCAGCGGGGAAAACGGATGCCGACTATGCAATGTATCAGAAAGGTTTCTGCCTGGGACTTATGAATAACCAGAAGGGCAAGATAGACATGCTCACTTCACTGGTGTCGAGATACCCCTCTTCTTCTTATGTGGCGAATGCAATATATGAAAGGGGCAGAGCATATCTTGTCATTGAGGATCAAAGAAGAGGTGAGGCCGATTTCATTAACGTCATTGCCAATTATCCTTCAAGCCAGTTTGTCCCGAGGTCAATCGTACAGCTCGGGCTTCTGTATTACAATCAGGGCGAGAATGAGAAATCGGTTGCCCAGTTTAAAAAGGTCATTGAGAACTATCCTTCCACTCCTGAAGCAAGATATGCAATGACCGGGCTTAAGAATGCATATGTCGAAATGAATGATGTCGAAAGTTATTTTGCCTATGTCAGATCAAGGGGACAGGGAGATGTGAATGTGGCTGAAAGAGATTCATTGCTTTATGCTTCAGGTGAGAATCTTTATATAGCAGGAAATTGTCAGAGGGCTACGGAAGTCTTCAGGAATTACCTTAATGAATTTCAGAACGGCAGTTTCAGACTTAACGCGCAGTTTTACCTGGCTGAATGTCTGAACAAATCGGGTAACAGTGATGAAGCCCTGGGCCTGTACCGGGAGGTTATCAGGAACCCCAACAATCAGTTTATGGAACAGGCATTGATTGGAGCTTCGGAACTCCTCTATAGCAAAGAGGAGTATTCGGAAGCATATGGATATTACGAACAACTGGAGAGATTAACATCAACGCCCGAAAACAGGAGTGCCGCGCTCAGGGGACAGCTCAGGTCAGCGTACCAGGAGGGTGATGCTGAAAAAAGTATCAAGGTTGCCGGCCGCATTAAAAGTGCATCTGATATTCCGGAAGAATTGCTGAGAGAGGCGGTTTTTGTAAGCGCAAAAGCCCATTACAGCCTGAACGAGTACGACCAGGCTCTTGCAGATTTCCGGAAGACGGCAAATGAGGTCGTTAGCATTGAAGGTGCCGAATCGAAATACAGGGTCGCCGAGATTCTTTATAAAAAGGGCAATATTGACGAATCAGAAAAAATCGTGACACAGTTTATAGATCAGAATTCCCCGCATCAGTACTGGATGGCAAAGATGTTTCTTCTCCTGGCCGACATAAGCATTAAAAAAGGCGATAACCTGCAGGCCAGGGCAACCCTCCAGAGTCTCAAAGAGTATTATACAGTTACCAATGACGGGATACTTGATGAAGTCAATGAAAAACTTTCTTCAATCGACGGAGGAAGATAATTTTAAAGTCAGGAATGTGAATGATATTTTCAGCTGTTAAAGTGTCTTGAGATGAGAAAAATAAACATATTCGCAATAGTTGTTCTGGCTGCAATTGCCTGGCCGGCCCAGGCACAGGAAAAAAAGGAAGGCCAGGCACTGGAAAGGGAAATCACCCTTTATAACCCATACAAACCCTCACTTTCGGATGCCAGGAAGAAAAGCTACCTTCCTGAAATCGACGACAGCGCCGGCGTTAATCCTGTTTTTACTTACGATGTTCTCTCAAAGCCCTTTACTCCGACATATTCAATAGCAACAATAAAGGCCGCCTCCCTGCTGCCTGATCCCCTTCCGAAACTTTACAAAAGTTACATAAAGCTCGGACTGGGAAACCACAATACCCCTCTTGCAGAACTCAGCATCTCAAATCACAGATCGAAGAAAGGCGCTGCAGGCTTTTATGCGCGTCATTATTCATCCAACGGCAAGGTCCCGCTTGAAAACAAGCAAAGGGTTTTTGCAGGCTTCATGGACAATGATGCAACTCTTACCGGGAAGAAGTTTTTCCGGAAAAGCTATGCCGGACTCTCAGCAAACTATCTCCAGAGAACAGGATATGCCTATGGCTACGATACTGAGGAACCTTTTGACTTTGCCCGGAAAGACATAAGGCAAAACTATTACGACATGGGACTTGACGGCTCTTTCGCTTCAATGAATCCTGATTCAACCGACCTGGCTTTTGATTTCGGATTGTCATACGATTACTTCAGGAACACAGCCGACAGGTCACTGAACCATGTAGGTTTCAATGGCGAACTTTCGAAACTGTACAAGGACTTTTACACCGGAGGAAAGATAAACATTGACCATTACACATTCTCGGAATCACTCGGGCTTGATCCAAGATACATCTTCACGGTCAATCCTTATGTCAGAAAAAGTTCGGGGCAATGGAACTTCAACCTGGGATTAAGATTGTCGGTTCAGAAGAATCCTCTTGACAAATCGAAAATATATTTCCATCCTGATCTTGGCTTTGGATTCACAATAATCCCTGAGTATATGCAATTCTTCTCCCTCCTTAACGGAAGGCTGGAGAGTAACGACCCGCTGAATGTAATTTCCCGGAATCCTTTCATTGTACCCGACGGGTCACTTTTCAGGGCTCCGGATACTAACCATTCACTTGAAATTTCTGCTGGTCTGAAAGGCAACAACGGCCTTGGAGGCAATTACTTGTTGTCAGTTTCATACTCTCTTGTGAATGACATGCTTCTCTATTCAAACGTTGTGTATCCTGATACAGCATCAAGGATCGAAAGAGGAAATCATTTTCTTGTCATCACAGATGATGCTGATATACTGAATATCCACGGTGAGATGACGGGCAACTTCTCTGACAGGATGTCGTTCCGTGCATCTGCCAATTATTATAAATACACTCTTTCTGCCAATCCGTATCCATGGAACAAGCCCGGCTGGGACGGCAAGCTGGGACTTTATTACAACCTGAGGAACAAAATCATTGCCGGAACCGAGTTTACAGCCCTTGGTGCAAGAAAACTTATGGTCAGCAAAAGCCCGACAGGCTGGATGACACTTTATCCTGAAATAATCGACCAGCCTGCTCATGTTAATCTCGGAATAAGTGCCGAATACAGGTATACCAAGATCCTTTCTTTCTGGATAAAGGTGAACAATATCTCCTGGAACAGATATTATGAATGGGCTTATTATCCTTCTCAAATGTTCAATTTTCTTGCCGGATTTACATACAGCCTGTGATCAGGAATTTTTTGTTTGCTGATTTTTCAAATACAGCTTTTTTATTTTCCGGCCCGTATTTTGATAATAAGGATGTTTTTGCCTCAAAAGCAGGATTTTAAAGCTTTTGCTCTTGCAGGGGAGTGTTAATTTCTTTCCTGAATTGTGGATTTCTTTTAACTAGTTTTAACAAAAATAAACAGGCAAAAAAAGTATCTTTGTCGGAGTTTTTAATGTTCATAAAATCAGACGTTTAAAAGGGGATTGTTCTGATCGGACAAGATAGTTCGGTTAATCAGTAAAATGTTGTTGTAATATTTTGAACGATGAGTGAGAATGAAAAGAAGTTGCAGGACAGTTCTGAATATTCTGCTGAGAGTATTCAGGTGCTGGAAGGTCTTGAAGCTGTGCGGAAAAGGCCTGCAATGTACATTGGGGACATTGGGATAAAAGGGTTGCATCATCTTGTTTATGAGGTTATTGATAATTCAATAGATGAGGCTCTTGCAGGTTACTGTTCAAGAATTGATGTTGTAATACATGAGAACGGATATCTTACGGTGACTGATGACGGAAGGGGAATACCGACAGGCCTTCACGAGAAGGAACAGAAGTCGGCCCTTGAGGTTGTAATGACCGTGCTTCATGCCGGGGGCAAATTTGACAAAGGATCATACAAGGTGTCAGGCGGCTTGCACGGAGTCGGTGTATCATGCGTTAATGCCCTTTCAGAGCAGCTCATTGCGACTGTAATGCGCGAGGGCAAGATATTCAGGCAGATATACGAAAAGGGCAAACCCGTCACGGAAGTTGAAGTTACGGGAGAGACCAGCAAGTCGGGGACCATAATCAAATTTAAACCTGATTCTACAATTTTCCAGACTACCGAATTCAATTTTGAGATCCTTTCCGCGCGTTTAAGGGAGCTGGCATTTCTCAATAAAGGTATCCTCCTGACGATAACTGATATGAGGGAACTGATAGAGAACGGGAACGGCGGCAAGAACCGTTACGAAGAATTCAGATCGACGGAAGGGTTGAAGGAATTTGTTGAATATCTGGATGTAAACAGGGAAAGACTTATTGAAAAGACAATTCATATTTCGTACGACAAGACCGAAATTCCTGTCGAAATTGCCCTTCAGTACAACAACTCCTTTTCGGAAAATGTCCATTCATATGTCAACAATATAAACACAATCGAAGGCGGGACCCATCTTGCAGGGTTCAGAAGAGGACTTACCAGGACACTGAAGAAATATGCAGAGGATTCGGGGGCAACAGCCAAACTGAAGTTTGACATAAACGGAGATGATTTCAGGGAAGGACTTACTGCAATCATTTCAGTAAAAGTTGCCGAGCCTCAGTTTGAAGGGCAGACCAAGACTAAACTCGGAAACAACGAGGTAATGGGAGCAGTCGATCAGGCTGTAAGCACAATGCTTACAAACTATCTTGAAGAAAACCCTAAAGATGCAAGAGCCATAGTTCAGAAGGTTATTCTTGCTGCCACGGCAAGGCATGCAGCAAGAAAGGCACGCGAACTTGTTCAGCGTAAGAATGAGTTTTCAGGGTCAGGCCTGCCTGGCAAACTCGCTGACTGTGCTGACAGGGATCCTGCAAAATGTGAGGTCTTTCTTGTTGAGGGCGACTCTGCAGGAGGAACTGCCAAACAGGGCCGCGACCGCCGTTTCCAGGCTATCCTGCCTCTGAGGGGAAAAATCCTTAACGTGGAAAAGGCAATGCAGCACAGAATATATGAGAGCGATGAGATAAAGAATATTTTCACGGCCCTCGGTGTGAATATCGGAACTGATGAAGACAGCAAAGCGCTGAACATTTCAAGCTTGAGATATCACAAAATCATAATAATGACGGATGCTGATGTTGACGGTTCTCATATTACCACACTTATAATGACATTCTTTTTTCGCTATATGCAGGATCTTATTAAAGGAGGGAACCTGTTTATCGCAACGCCTCCGCTTTACCTTGTTAAGAAAGGAAAAACGGAGCGGTATTGCTGGACAGAGGAGGAAAGGGAAGCAGCAGTGAAGGAAATGGGACAGGGCAAAGACTCAACCGTAAATGTTCAGAGGTACAAAGGTCTGGGTGAGATGAATGCACAACAGCTCTGGGAAACCACCATGAATCCCGAGACCCGGACACTCAGGCAGGTGACAATAGAAAGTGCTGCTGAAGCCGACCATATTTTCTCGATGCTGATGGGTGACGAAGTTCCGCCAAGGCGTGAATTCATCGAGGCTCATGCCAAATATGCAAAAATAGACGCGTAAGCCTGGCCCTGTTACGATATTTAAGATCCGGGTAATTCAGGTCCCAAAAACCTTTACCCGGATTTTTACTGCATGATATTTGCAAACTTCGCTGCAGCAGAAGCACCTGATACACTTCCGGTCAGTAAGCATTACCCGGTTCTGCCATTCAGGATGCATCTCAATGGCATTCTGAGGACATATTTTTATACATTCCCTGCAGCCGGTGCAATTATTGTGAATAAACACGGGCCTGCGCTCAAGCTTCCTGAGGAACGGGATCCTTTTCTTAATAAACTGAAGTGAAATATTCCGGTTGGCAGTTAACGGGATTCTTTTAAAATCCTTTTTTACCAGTGATGAAAGCTCGGGCCCGTCAAATTCAATCTCTTCAGCGGAATGGAGCCAGACCTGTCTTTGAATGGCTATCCTGGTTGTGGGAATCTTCAGGGGATCGTAACCAGCTATAGTGCTTCCGGCTATATCAACGGCAACCGGGTTTGTGGATCCTATCAGAACTCCTGTCCTTACAGGATTTCCCTGACCCGGACCGGGACCTTCCATTCCCATTATCCCGTCCATCAGGTAAAAATGAGGAGTTATTGTTTCAGCAAGATCAAGGAGGAACCTGCTGAAACTTTCCCTGTTCTGATAAAGGGCATGCTGTTTTGCCTTTGAGAACCCCGGGACCAGCCCAAGAGTGTTTTTCACCGCTCCTGTGAAATATACAAGTTCGTGGTTTTTTAGTTTTGGAAGCGAAATTATTATGTCGGCCTCACAGGCCGCGGCAGCAACTTTAATTCTTCTGTTCTTCAGCTTCACTTCCCATGGTGATGATGTAAAATCCATCCACACAACTCCCGTTTTTCTGCAAACCTCTGCAAGCCCCGACTTAACCGGTCTGAACCCCCTTAAATGCACCGCGGGAGAATCACCTGCCACAACGGTGGCTCCCCTGTTCTGAAGAAACCTGATCATAGCCTCAAATACCACAGGATGAGTGCTTATACATTTTTCCGGAAGATCATCCGCGAGTACATTGGGCTTTAGAAGCACTTTCCTGTTCCTGACATCCGGACCACCACATCTGTCATATATCTCTGCAATGCAAGAATAGACTTTATCATAATCATATTCCTCACATTTGCGTATCGCTGCAACATTATTCATAAAGTCATCCGGCTTAATTCGTTATTATTGTTTCCCTGAGTATCCCTTCGATACCCCTTATGATTTTCTGGTGGGATCCTGAAAAATTGTTTACAATGATGCAGAAAGCCATTTCCTTACCCGATCTTGTCTTAAAGAATCCTGCATAACTCCTTACTCTCGTCATTGACCCGCTTTTGGCCCTGAGGTTGGATTCAAAGACGGAGTCCTTAAAAGAATTCTTAAGAGTGCCTGCTTTTCCTGCTTCAGGGAGGCTGTTGTAAAAACAACTGAAATTTTGCGGATCCTTTTTCATGACTGACAACAACTCCGCCATCCCTTTAGAGGTGATGGCATTTTTTGGAGAGAGTCCGCTGCCATCTTCAATAAAAATGCTTCCGGTGTCTATTCCCGATTCCGAAAGGGATTTCATAATAACCTCAATTCCTGCATCGGTTGTCCCTTTATTCATAACAACCTTTCCAAGCTCCTTGACCAGGTGCTCAGCATAAAGGTTCACGCTCTCGTGGTTCATAATCTTTATAATATCCTTAAGTGGAGGTGATTTTATCTGGTCAACAGTTTTGAAATCATCATCATCCTGTTTCTTCAGTATCCTTGCTGTTGAAGGTTCGCCTGTCATAGCAATGCCTGCTGAATCGAGCATCTGGCTGATGATCTTCGCAAGAACCAGAGGCGGGTCGGTAATTGAAGCCCTTAGGATGAAATCAGCCTTGTTGACGGGAATTGTCCCGTGCAGCCAGGTGTAGTTGTTATATGGAGCGGAAAAAACATAACCTTTATCGGTGGTCCCACAGGCAGTAAGCATGTTTGACAGTTCAGGCATACAAATCCCCGGGTTTACCCTTGTAATGACAGGAACCGTTCCTTCACCCGAAGTTTTGAAATGGATCTCAAATGAATTGTCAAATACTGACAGGCCATAAACGCCAGATCCATAATAGTTGCCTATATCTTCCCAGACCCATTTGGAAGGTACAGGCTGATAGTCATATCTTGAATCGTCAACTATCACACCTCCCCTCACTTTTTTGATTCCGGCATTTTTAATAGCAGTGACCCATTTGCTTGTGAAATTGCCATAATGTTCTTTGAAGTATCCGGAGCCGAGAGACGGGTCGCCTCCACCTTTTATTACTATGTTTCCTGAAAGGGTTGCAGTCTTTCTGTCAATGTTTCCGGTATACCCAGCCTGAGTCGTGAAAATATAATCCCCGCCCAGAAGTTTGAGCGCTGCGGCAGCGGTTATGAGTTTTTGAACAGAAGCCGGAGTCAGGCTCTTGTCACTGTTGAATTCGAAAGCAGAAATGTTATCTGAAGTGTTCAGAATACAGATACTTACCGAGGCGCCTGCCATTGAAGAATCTGCAAGGAGCGACTCAAGTGCTTTCTGCTGCCCATATAAAAACTGGTTCAAAAGTATTAAAAAGCTGAAGATGACTTTTTTCCTCATCCCCGGCCGCTTTTGTTCTGTTCCATAGTCGAAAGCAATCCGCATGCCGCCTGGATATCCACTCCGCGGCTGGCCCTGATTGTTGTCAGGATTCCTTTTGCAATAAGTGCTTCCCTGAATCCTGTCACTTCTTTGTCGGCTGGACTGCTGTAAGGTGAACCAGGTATTTTATGGAACCTTATAAGGTTTATCCTGCATCTTATGCCATTGAGTATCCTTGCCAGCTCTTTGACATGACGCGGAGTATCGTTAAGGCCTTCAAAAAGTATGTATTCAAATGATACTCTCCTCTGTCTGTTGAAATCGAAGTTTCTGACAATCTCGAGGATCTCTTTTACTGTATTTGTCCTTTGAATCGGCATAAGCTGCCTTCGTTCATCGTCGAACGGAGAGTGAAGGCTTATGGCAAGGTGACAACGGCTGTTTTCAAGGAACTCGCCTATCGTGCCGGTAAGTCCCACGGTACTAACGGTTATTCTTGAAGGGCTCCAGCCATACCCCCAGGGGCTGGTCAGTATTTCAAGGCTTTTCATCACTTCGTTTATGTTATCGAGTGGTTCGCCCATTCCCATGAAAACCATGTTTGTCAGGTTTCGGAATTCAGGAAGGCTGCGGAACTGGTTAAGTATCTCATTTGAGGATAGGTTACCCTGAAATCCCTGCTTGCCTGTCATGCAAAAAACGCAACCCATCTTGCAGCCGGCCTGTGATGATACACAAATTGTTGCACGGTCATTATCAGGAATGTAGGCAGTCTCAATGTATTTGTCATTCAATACAGCGAAAAGATATTTCCTTGTTCCGTCGATGCTTTCGGAGTATTTTACAGGATCAGATAATCCAAATTCGTATTCGGACGACAAAACCTCCCTCATTTTCCTGGAAAGGTTTGTCATTTCCTCGATTGAGGAAATCTCCTTTTTGTAGAGCCAGTCGGAAATCTGTTTTGCCGCATACCCGGGAAGGCCGATCCGTTTTGTGACAGCAATCAGGTCATTTAATGTCTTGCCGTATAGTTTTTCTTTTATCATGTTTATGTCAGAATGATATCCGCATGACATTATTTTTATGCAGAGGCATCATTTTTCTCAGTTGAAACCATATCCTGCCTTCTGGAGGTCGCTGACAGATTTAAATGGCTTTGGAGGGCTGAGGTATTTGTTGAGATGATTATAAATTTTAAGCCTTATCTCCTTGGCTTCCATATGGTCCATCCTGTCGAATGAATGTCCTCCCGGCATATTCTGAAAAATCTCATAGGAGAAATTCTTTTTGCCTTCAGCCTTAAGCGATTTGATAAGATGTTCAACCTCAAGCACATTTACATCCTCATCGTTTGTGTTTGCATGGATCAGGAGGGGAGTGTTCTGGTATTTGTCTGTCTGCCATGCAGGAGATCTCTTCCTGTATTCTGCAACATTCTCATCAGCGGTTTTGCCGATTGCAGGCTGACCTGAGAACAGGTCACGGTATTCCTGGTCCTTATACCCCATCCTGGCTATAAGGTCACTTACCGGGACTCCTGCAAATGCAACCCTGTAGTGCCGGGGATATTCGAATATGTTGAACAGGGTAATATAACCGCCATGGCTCCAGCCTATTATTCCAACCCTGTCACCATCGACAATCGAATAGTTATCGATCATGTATTGCCGGCTTGCATCCACATCCTGGACCTCAAGGCCACCGTAATCGATATTGTCGAACATTGCTTTGCCATACCCTGTTGATCCCCTGTATTCTGCAGCCGTTACAATATATCCCTGAGATACCATCTCCCTGACAATGTGAGCGTAATAGGTGTCAAAATTTGCGTGAACACCTCCATGTGGAAAAACAAGCAGGGGGTATTTCCGTGAAGGATCGGCATCCTTTGGGATGAAAATATAATTCCAGAACCTGACCGGGTTTCCGGCTCCCTGGCCCGTGGGATTTGATTCTTTAGCCAGCGGAGGGCCTGTAATATATACTTTGTCTATGTAGGCAATATCACCTACCTTGTTGTACCAGTATACATCATCTACCTTCTTTTCAATGACATCGAGCCGGTGGTCGAGTGTACCGAAATTCTTTTCAACTTCCCTGATGGCATTCAACAGTTCGGCATTTCCAGGCTGACTGTCAAGCTCCGGAAGAGGAACCAGCAGTAAAAGAAAAGAAATGTATGAGGTTAGTCTCATTTTTATATTATATAGATTCCTTCAAAAACAAAGGTTGCAGGTCCGGTCAGCCAGACATTTGTTATTTTATTTCCCTTCACATCAAATTCAACCCTGAGGTTACCTCCTCTGGTCCTTACATTTACAGGGACACTGCCAAATTGTCCTGAAAGGACTGAAGCAATGGCAGAGGCAGTTACGCCGGTACCACAGGAAAGAGTTTCGTCTTCCACCCCTCTTTCGAATGTCCTGACGTATATCCCGTTGTCTTCGGTTTCAACGAAATTGACATTTGTTCCTCCGGGTTTAAAATCATCTGACAGTCTTATTTTCTTCCCTTCGTTATAAACATCAATACTGTTGATATCAGTTTTGAACAGTACATAATGTGGCGAACCGGTATTAATGAAATAGTTATTGTTGACCAGTCTGAAATCGTTTATGTCGCTCATCTGAAGTCTGATCAGACCGTTTTCCGAAAAGGCCTCATGTATACCGTCATATGCCTTGAACCGCATGTGGCTTCCGGCAATACCGTGTTTAAATGCAAAATCGGCAGTGCATCTGCCGCCGTTGCCGCACATTGATCCCACATAACCGTCGGAATTGAAATATGTCATTTCAAAGTCGAGCCCCTCAAATTTACCTACAAGTATAAGCCCGTCAGCACCTATGCCGAACCTCCTGTCGCACATTCTGCTTATCACTGCATGGTCGTCAGGATTAAAAACAGCATTCCGATTGTCTATGATAATGAAATCATTACCCGCGCCCTGGTATTTGTTAAAAGGTATTTCAATCATTGTTAAAGTGTTGTTAAATCTTTGTCAGTTAATAACAAGCAATATAAAAAATGCATGAACTTTGCAGAACAAAAATGTTCAAAACAGGTTGTAAAGATATGAATCTTTTATCAGGACAAAGAAACCAAAAAATTATGTATAACATGACAGAAGTTAAATCTATAAAAAAATGATAGTTATGAAAAGGAAATATTTATTGGGCGGTTTACTGATGGCTGTGTTAGGGGCCGCAATAGCATTGTTTGCTTATACGAAGATTGAAGGGAAACAATCTCCGCCGCTTGCAATGGATACTTCATCTGTTCAGTCGGCCGATGCAAGGGCAATCCTGACATCGCTGCAGATGCAGGAAGGTCAGGTAGACTTTACATATGCAGCTCAGCAGACTGTACATGCCGTGGTTCATGTCAGAACCAAAAGTATGGTAGGTCCTCAGGCCGGCAATCCGATTATGGAGTGGTTCTATGGTGACCGTTATTCAAAACCAAGGGAGGTACAGGGTTTCGGTTCCGGTGTCATCATTTCTGACGACGGATATATAATCACAAATAACCACGTTATTGAAGATGCACAGGATATTGAGGTCAAGCTAAATGACAACCGGACATTCCCGGCTGAGATAATCGGCCGTGATCCCAGCACTGATATTGCCCTTTTAAAGATTAAAGCCACAAACCTGCCTTTTATTAAATATGGTGATTCGGACCAGCTCAGGATTGGCGAATGGGTTCTTGCCGTCGGAAACCCTTTTAACCTTACTTCCACAGTAACTGCCGGTATTGTAAGTGCAAAAGGAAGGAATCTCGGGATCCTTGACAACGATTTAAGGATCGAATCATTTATTCAGACCGATGCTGCACTGAATATGGGAAACAGCGGCGGAGCCCTTGTAAACACCAAAGGTCTTCTTGTCGGAATTACTTCGGCGATTTTTGCGCCAAGCGGCACATATGCAGGATATTCATTTGCAATCCCTGTCACAATCGTAAAAAAAGTTGTTGAGGATCTGAGACAATACGGAGAAGTTCAGAGAGCCATAATCGGCGTCAATATTACTGAAGTAACACAGGAGGATGCTGAAAAATACAAACTCAGCGAGGTTAAGGGGGCACGCATTGCCAACGTTATTCCGGGAGGATCAGCTGAAGCTGCCGGACTTAAGGAAAATGACATAATAATAAGAGTTGACGGAGTTGATGTTTCCACCCCGTCAGAGTTACAGGAACAGGTTGGAAAACATCGTCCGGGTGACAAGGCTAATATTACTTATATCAGGAACGGAAAAGAAGTCACTGTTCCAATCACTATGAAAAATGTCGCCGGCAACACCGGTATTGTAAAGAAGGGAATGAACGAGTCGGTCGCCGGTGAAGTATACGGAGCACGCCTTGAATCACTTGGATCTGCAGATAAGAACAAGTTCAATATCGATTACGGTGTAAAGGTTACCGAGCTTGGCAACGGCAAACTCAAGGATATAGGAATCAAAAAAGGATATATAATACTCAGCGTTAACGGAAAAAGGGTGAAAAGTGCTTCAGATGTCCGTTCTGCAACAGATAACGGAAACGATCTGAGTTCAATTGAAGGAATACAGTCGAACGGAACATTCTTCAGCTATTCGTTCCGGAACTGAAGTTTAGAATTTTAAAATTCAAGTAGTTGTTTTTCAGGGGATTTATAGTAACAAGTCCCCTGAAAACAACATTATTTATTTTATTTTGTTATTATATAATAAAGCAATATCTTTGCGGAAATTTTTTCGGAGGCATAATGAGACAGCTAAAAATTACCAAATCAATAACAAACAGGGAAAGTGCATCGTTGGATAAATACCTGCAGGAGATTGGTAAAGAAGAGTTGATATCTGTAGAAGAAGAAGTTGAACTTGCTCAACGGATAAAGAAAGGAGACAGGGCCGCTCTTGAAAAACTTACGAAGGCAAATCTGCGCTTTGTGGTCTCTGTGGCAAAACAATACCAGAATCAGGGTTTAAGTCTTCCTGATCTTATTAATGAAGGGAATCTCGGACTTATAAAAGCTGCTGAAAAGTTTGATGAGACAAGAGGGTTCAAGTTCATATCCTATGCAGTATGGTGGATCAGGCAGTCAATCCTTCAGGCATTGGCTGAACAGTCAAGGATAGTAAGGCTTCCTCTCAACCAGGTTGGTTCGCTCAACAAGATAAACAAGGCCTTCTCGAGGTTTGAACAGGAGAATGAACGTACTCCGTCACCTGAAGAACTCGCTGATGTTCTTGAACTGCCCAAGGAGAAAGTGACTGATACCTTAAAAGTATCAGGTCGTCATGTTTCTGTCGACGCTCCTTTCATTGAAGGCGAAGACAACAGCCTGCTTGATGTACTTACTAATACTGATTCTCCCGTGGCAGATAAACTGCTTATGGATGAATCTCTCTCAAGGGAGATCTACAGGGCACTGGCAACTCTCACGGAACGTGAAAGAGATATCATCAGATATTTCTTTGGCATCGGATGCCAGGAAATGACACTTGAAGAAATTGGTGAGAAATTTGGCCTTACCCGTGAAAGAGTCAGGCAGATCAAGGAAAAGGCAATCAGAAGATTACGACATACCTCTCGCAGCAGACTGCTGAAAGGCTATTTAGGTTAGTATTTTTGGGTTTTAGTAGGTTTACAGGGGCATCAGATATTGCCCCTGTTTTTTATGCTAAAATGGACCCCGGGGAGAGGTCCATTTTTGGGAACGCTCGCTTGCATGGTCCGCGAGCCGGGGAAAATTCTGCCGGATTATCTGTTATTTCCGGTTTTGATTAGATACTTTACCAGATTTAAAAATAATAACAACAAAAGAATTATTCAGGAAAAACCAATAAAGCGCCCGAACCAGCTAACAAATACCCTTAACCGGGATATATTCAGTTAATTCCTTATCCCCATTTTACTGTTAAACGGTTAACAATTGTTATAACAACTCTTCCGGTGACTTAAAATAATATCATTGCTTTATGTGCCTGATTATAAGCAGATAGCCTGATGGAGATCTGATCATTAATTTCAACGGGTTTGTCAAAAATATTATGAAATAATGCCCGGAATCACTAATTTTATAGAATCTGAATTAAAGACCAGAGCGACCCTTTCTTTCAGGGGGCAGGATTTTTACAGTTTCATACAGGACCAGAGTAATGAAATACATTTTGGTCATTTTGCTTTTATGCACCGGAACTTGCGACAAGATGGCATATTGTACCACTAATTCAATAGTGAATGCCATTGAGGTAATAAATCAGCAGCAGCAGGATCCTTTCTACTTTGTGACCCCTGTGCCTCCGGCAAAAAAACTTCTCGACAATATTGACCTTAGCTTCTTCAAGAACCGCCTGGCCGTTTCGACATACAGATACAGGATCCAGATACCCGACGGCGCTGAAACTTCAATTGACAGAAAACTTTCAATCTGGTCGGGCTGGACAAAGAGTGACCTGGCTGAAATCAGGATACCTCGGCTCGATCTGGAAGGAGGATATAAGCTCATAGTTGAATACAACCCGGTTGAAGGAAATGAAACGAGGCGCTTTGAGGTCCCATTTTATGTTTACTATTCAAGTCCCTCACGTACTGCCTCTAATACCGGGTATACCGATAAGCCGGACACGGACCAGGCAGCCGGGGAAATTGTCACGGCTTCAAAGAGCCTGGAGGATAGGAAAACCGCTTCAGTCCGAACCGGGGCCAAAGCCGAGAAAGAAGACACAAGACACCCAAGTCCTGAAGCAGAAAAACCGCCGTCGTCAAATAAACCTTCACGAAAAAGAGATGACTTAACTGATTTAAGTCCTGTTAAGCTTCCTGTGAACACCCGGATGCAAATTGTTGCCTTTCAGCCTTCTGCTACCGATTTGACCGGGTGGAGGTCAGATCGGCCCGTAGTTGTTTCTGAAATCCATGATTCTCTTTATATCCCAGGGGCGAAAGTGGATTCTGTTTCCGTTCCAGAATCCATGCCGGGATTTGAAGAGACAGAACCTGCCAGCCTTCCTGATTTTGGCGCCGTTGACCAATTGCACCTTGCTGTTATGTCAGAGCAGATTGATGATGTCAGGGAACTTATTTCCACAGGCGTGGATCTGAATCTTAAAAACAGTTCCGGATTCGCCCCCCTTCATCTTGCAGTGATGACCGGTAACGATGAAATTGCCAGGGAACTGATCCGGAGCGGCGCTGATATCAATTCTGCCGGGAAAGCAGGCTATACACCTTTACATATTGCATCAGAACTTGATCTTTTCAGCACAGTATCCGACCTGATATTCAACGGAGCAAGAACGGATGTCAGGACTGACCAGGGACTTACTCCGAAAATGATAGCAAAAATCCAGGGCAATACTGAAATAGCTAGGCTCCTGACAAAAAGAGACTCGTCTGTTCTTCTGTTGCATACGGCTATGCATGGAAAGAATGACAATAATTACCTGCCTTCCCTGAAAAACAATAAAAATGAAATAAACCTTCCTTACGACAATACCCTGGTAAAGAAAAGACAATTAAACAATGTGCTCCGGTTTATTGCTGTACCTGTGTTTGCCATCAGCACATCAGGATATATTTTATATATGTCAAAGGCAAACCATAATTTCTCTTTGTCACGGATTGCAGAAACTGAATCTATGGCCAAGACTTTATATGACAAAGGCGTTGAATACAACAGAACGGCAAATATTGCAGGCGGTATTTCAATAATATCTGTTTCTGCAGTAATTCAGACAACGCTGAGGAAGAAAAGCATAACGACAAAAATGGCAAAAGTGTTTTAATACGACCGGCCCTTTCTTAATTATTTAAAAATAAGCAAAATGGAGCTGAAGAATTTGTTTTTGTCACTCATTCTGATACTGATGATAATTCTTCCATCCGGATGTAAAAAGGAAGAATTCATCTGGGGTCAGAAAGTCGGAAACATCACTTATTCGGGGAATGTGGTTTTTCTTGGACCTGTTGAACTTAGCTCATTAAAGGAGGTGACATCTGACAGGCTGGTATTCACGAAAGAAACAGGCGCTCTGTCAGACATTACAGAAATGAGCATTCTCCTTGCAGGAGTGTCTGAAAAGACGCCCTATGGATTTCTGAGAGAAGTAAACACTGTTCAGGCAGCTGAGGGAGGAATTGTTATCTCAACGTCTGACGCCACACTTCCTGAAGCCATAAAGGAGGGTACTGTTAAGTTCAGCGGACGTCTGCTGGAAAAAGACTTTTACCTGCAATCAAAAGTGGACGGCGTTCTGGCCGGGGACCCCGGTAAATCATTTGATGGATTGGCTGTAACACTTGATAACCTTGAAATTATGAAGGATGGGACCAAAATAGCAAGGCTTAACGGTGCAATAGGGATAAGCCCTGAAATTGACATCACAATAATTATAAAATTCAACCAGGTAACTAAGGTGACTTTATCAGCCACCCTTAATAAAATAGATGAAGTGTCAATTAATTCAAACAGTGCATTCAACGGAACCAGGGAACTTACAGCCGCGGAATTTACTCACACTCCGGTAGTCATTGACAGTGTGGTCTTTGTCCCTCTTGTGTCGGTTAAGACAGGCTACAAAGGATCTATATCCTCACCCCTTTCAACAGGTGTCAGACAGGACAGGACGATAACCTCGGAAATCAGGTTTGAAGGGCTTGAATGGATTGACAATCCGCTTGATCAGACTGTGAACTATGATTATATTTCACCGGTCCTTACTGATAATTCAGACCTCGAAGTTTTTTCAGAGCCCGAAATAAGGATTATGCTTTTCGGCATTCCTCTCCAGACAATAGCTGCAAGGGGGTACTATTCAATAAAGGCCCGGAAGAATGATTCACCCTTCTGGAGGTTATCAATAGGAAATGATGGTCAGAACTCAATAAATTCAGATATTCTCGGATTAACAGATGATTTTGTTTCAAGCCTGGAAATACAATCTTCAGAAATAGGTAATTCAAATTCCAGATAACTTATCTCTATAAGAAGATTCTTCTGCCTGATTATTCTTTTTGTCAGCAGCGACTTGGCCATTACCTGGGTTGTCAATATTTAATAAACCGGAAGGTCCTGGAATCTGATCCGTCAGTGATGTTGAACAGGAACTGTCCAGATGGCAAACGTGAAACATTTATTTCAGTTATTTCACCTGCTGGCAGCCTTTTGTAATTTCTAACCATTACGACATGCCCCTGAATATCTGCAATCGTTACCACAGTTTTTTCAATATCGGTATTGCCGTGGCTGAGATAAAGAAAATCACCTGCCGGGTTGGGATAAAGTCTTGCGTTTGCCAGTTTGGACACTTTAAGCTGAGATATTCTTCCCTGCTGCCTGACATTGATTGTAATCTCCGGATTTGAAGTATATGTGACTGTGAGAGAAGAAGTCTTGTCCTTTACCGAGATGTTTTCAAAATATGTGACCTTTATTGATGCGGGACTCTCTTTTACTGCTTTGAACCACAATGCATTGTCAGTAACCTTCCAGTCGCTGTTTGACTCAACGCGAAATGTAAATGAACCAGCCTCGGGTGATGTAATTTTTATGGTGTCGTTCGACCGGATTACCTTGTTGTCAGGTCCGTAAAGTTTAAGCAGGTATAGACCAATTGCATTGGTAGGAGCAGAAGTGCAGCCCGATGAGTTTGTGACGGTGAAAGTATAACTACCCGGATCAATTTCCGAGATAGTGGCACTGGTTCCTGTCCCGGAAGTATTTATGCCTCCGGGTTGCCTGTGAACGGTCCATGTCCCGGACGATGGCAAACCATTGAGCACTATGCTTCCGGCAGGGTGGTCAGGCGATGGCTGTATTACTGTTCCGGGAAGAGGAGCCGAAGGTGTCGGAGGCTGGGTATTAATAGCGACATTCTGCGAAGCCGGTGATGTGCAACCAAATGTATTTGTTACGGTGAAGCTGAATATTCCCGCGGGAAGACCTGAAACCGACAAGCTTGTTCCGCTTCCGCTTGTGGCAACTCCTCCCGGTGTTCTTGTTATTGTCCAGTTTCCGGTTGCAGGCAGGCCGCTTAATGCAACAGCCCCGGTTGCAACAGTACATGATGGCTGTGTTATGGTTCCAATCACCGGAGCAGATGGAGTTACAGGCTGAGTATTGACGGTGATATCAGGCGATGATGCTGATGTGCAACCTGACGGGTTGGTTACAGTAAATGAATAAACTCCCGCGACAAGCCCGGCAATTGTAATCCCTGTTCCGCTTCCTGTTGTTGTGACATTGCCGGGGACCCTTGTAAGTGTCCAGGTCCCGGATGAAGGAAGCCCGGTCAGCTGGATGCTTCCCGTAGCCGCTGTGCATGTCGGTTGCGAGACGATACCTGGCACAGGTGCCGATGGAGTAACAGGCTGTGGATTAACTGTGATGCCGGCAGAGGGAATTGATGTGCATCCTGATGTATTTGTAATGGTATATGTATATGTCCCGGCCTGGAGACCGGCAATTGAAGTTGAGATTCCTGTTCCGGTTGTGGAAATGTTGCCCGGAGCTCTGGTAAGCGTCCATGTTCCCGACGAAGGAAGGCCGTTCAGGGTGATCGTCCCTGTGGATACGGTGCATGATGGCTGGATTATATTTCCGGCGACCGGTGCCTCAGGAGTGACAGGCTGCTCATTAATGGTCACGCCTGTTGATGCAGCTGAAATACAACCCGATTCATTTGTGACCGTAAATGTATAATTTCCGGCAGCGATCCCGGAAATTGTTGAAGCAGTGCCGGTACCTGTTGTGGTGACTGCTCCAGGCATTCGGGTAACTGTCCATGTCCCGGAAGCAGGCAGTCCGGTAATTGAAACACTGCCTGTGGCCACCATGCATGTTGGCTGGGTTATTGTTCCGGTTACCGGTGCCGAGGGGGTTGCCGGCTGTGGATATATCGTAATGCCTGATGTGGATGTTGAAGTGCATCCCGAGGAATTCGTTACTGTATATGTATAGGTTCCCGCGGTCAGACCGGTTATTACAGCGGTTGTGCCTGAACCTGTTGTGGTTACGCCTCCCGGCGATCTCGTAAGTGTCCATGTTCCTGAGGAGGGCAACCCGCTCAGCGTCACGCTGCCTGTTGCTATGGTGCAGGAAGGCTGAACCACAGCTCCGGCAACAGGGACGGAGGGTGTCAGTGGCTGGCTGTTAAGAATGGCGGCTGATGATGGGGCAGATGTGCATCCTGCTGAATTTGTTACCGTAAAGGTATAGCTGCCTGCAGGAACCCCCGTTATTGTTGTGGTGCTCCCTGACCCTGAAACAGTGACTGATCCGGGAGACATTGTAACGGTCCAGGTGCCTGAAGAAGGCAGTCCGCTCAATGGCACGCTTCCTGAGGGTACGCTGCATGTCGGCTGGGTTATTGTTCCGACTGCTGGCGCTGAAGGTGTTGCCGGCTGGGAATTAATTGTCACACTTCCTGATGAAAGTGATGTGCATCCTGATGAGTTTGTGACTGTAAAAGTATAAGTGCCGGATGGAATGCCTGAAATTGAAGTTGTAGTGCCGCTTCCCGATGATGTGACATTTCCGGGAGTTCTTGTCACAGTCCATGATCCCGAGGAAGGTAATCCGCTTAACTGCACACTTCCTGTCGGGACAGTGCATGTAGGTTGAACGGCATTACCGACGACCGGCGCAGAAGGAGTAATTGGCTGATCATTTATTACTGCAGCCAGAGACGGCACAGACGTACAGCCTGATGAATTTGTAACCGTAAATGTATACGTCCCCGGGCTAATCGAAGAAATTGTCGCAGTGGTGCCTGTGCCTGAGGTTGCTATATTGTCCGGAGCCCTTGTTAACGTCCATGTCCCCGATACAGGAAGACCGCTGACAGGAATACTTCCGGTAGCGACACCACAGGTCGGCTGAGTTATTGATCCAATTATCGGGGCTGCAGGAGTAGGAGGCTGAGCATTTATTGTTACCGTTGAAGCGGCAGCCGTAATACATGAATTGTCATAAATGCTTCTTACAGTTAATGTGTAGGTCTGCGGAACCAGTCCGGAAAATGCAGGGCTTGTCTGATACCCGTATCCGACACTGTATTCGACATCTGACTGAGTATTAAAAACTATAGTTCCTGCGGGTACCGAACAGGAAGGCTGAGTGATGGCAGATATGGCAGGAACCGCAGGAGGAACTGGTGATGAAAGAGTTATTGAAGAAGATGAATATCTGACACATGTATTATCTAAAATATTTCTTACACTAAGTGTATAATTCCCGGGCAACAGACCAGAAAAAACCGGACTTGACTGGTAGCCCGCGCCTACACTATACTCCACTCCGGATTGTTCTGAAAATACTATTGTCCCTGTGTTTGTGGCACAAGTTGGTTGTGTAACGCTGGCTGCAGTTGGAACAGCAGGTAAAACAGGAGTATTAAGTGTAATAACAGAAGCTGCCGGAGTTATGCAGGTTATGTCTGAAATACTTCTGACAGTAAGTGTATAAGTAGCGGGAGAAAGTCCGGAAAATATCGGGCTGGATTGGTAACCTGACCCTACACTATACTCGACACCCGATTGTGTTGCGAATACTATTGTCCCGGCCGGATCTGAACATGTAGGCTGGGTAACGCTTGCAACTGCTGGTACCGAAGGTGTTACAGGGGTGATAAGTGTTACTGTGGCAGTAGCTGCTGTAATACAGGTATTATCAGATGTACTTCTGACGGTCAGTGTATAAGTTGAAGGGGGAAGTCCTGAAAATATCGGACTGGACTGAAAAGCTGAGCCGACACTGTATTCGACATCTGGTTGTGGAACAAAGGCTATGGTACCTGATGGTGAACCACAGGTCGGCTGGATTATTTCACCGGCATATGGGATTGAGGGAGGTGCCGGAATAGAAAGGATAGTTGCAGAAGAAGGGTTTGAAATACATGTAAAATCAGTCGAACGTCTGACAAGAATCTGATGATTACCTGGAGCAACGTTGCTAAATGTAACTCCTGATTGATAGATTCCTCCATCAATATTATATTCATATTCACCAAGGGGTGATATAATAGTGATTGTCCCCGATTGCACAGCACAGGTTGGTTGAATAATGTTTAATGCTGCAGCATCAGGTGGGGTTTCACATTGTGCCTGCAATCTGACCAATGTCACAAAAAATGTTAATAAAATACCTGCAATTTTCTTCATTTCTCAATGGTTTTCATCACAGGACCAGATTTTCCCTGCCCCGCCAATAAAAATGGCAA
The DNA here is from genome assembly GCA_035390825.1 of Bacteroidales bacterium. Taxonomy (GTDB): domain Bacteria; phylum Bacteroidota; class Bacteroidia; order Bacteroidales; family VadinHA17; genus LD21. Next base: position 32,664 of record DAOOUQ010000028.1, read on the forward strand.
CTCCCGGTGTTCTTTATGGTTGTTTAAAATGTTGATAATAAGTTGTTGATACCTGAGAACCAAAATTAATGCTGATATGGGACAAATAAAATTAACGGCATTGTCAGGTACAGCGGCAACAGCCGGTAACTACCATAAATTTATTAATTAGAATTTGAAAAAGCCAAACCTTTTTGATGAAAGTCTTTATACTTTTGACAAGTATATAACTACCTGGTATTTAGAATGATGAGACAGTCAGTTGCTCTGTGGCGACAATGTGGTCCGGATCTATTACACCGTGAGAAATCAGTGGTTCCCATTCCTGCACTTATCTTTTTAACATTCTTTTCAGAAATTCATTTTTATATGAATCACCGAGAAATGCTTTGTTATCCTCAGTCATGAATATTTCTCCCTGCCTGCTGTAGCCGGTGACATGATTAATGTTTATAAGGTAGGAATGGTGTATCCTGATAAAATTATGGCTTTCAAGAAGCTCATCGTAATGTTTGAGGTTTTTTGAGCTTATGATCTTTCTGTTGCCCCTGAGGACAATATTTGTACAATAGCCATCTGCGTGGCACATAATAATTTCAGGGATTTTAAGGACTTCAAATCCCTTCAGGTGCGGAACAAGAAGGATCTGAGGGATGTCCGCCTCCCTGTTCAGATTCTTAAGCAGCGTTGAAATTGTCAGAGTATCCGGTTCCAGACCTTTGACGGCCTTTATTTTTTCAACCGATGATACAAGTTCATCAATTTTTAAAGGTTTGAGCAAATAATCGACGGCGCTGAACCTGAACGCTCTGACTGCATATTCCGAATAGGCTGTCACAAAAATCACCTTGAAATTAACTTTTGTGAACATTGTAAGAAGATCGAAACCTTTCCCGTCAGCCATCTCTATGTCGAGGAAGATGAAGTCAGGATTATGCTTATTAATTGCCCTATATGCTGATTTGACTGATGAGGCCGTCGTAATTATTTCAACATCAGGACAATATTCGGTAAGATAATTGCACAGAACCTCCCTGGAAAGCTTCTCGTCGTCAACTACTATTGCACGCAGCATACAAAGAGTATTACAAACAGAACTTTTCCTTATTCCCGTTTTAACTGATTATAAAAGAAACAAAAATCTGCCTGATTACCAAAATTTTGCCTGTCAATTTTGATTAACAGATGATAAAATATTAATAGTGTCCGGTTAAAAGGAGAGATTCTTCACCTTGCTCAGAATGACAGACTTTTATATAGGCGGTGTTGGGGTGGAGGCGTTTGCTGGAGGCCTCGCCTCCAGCAAACGCCTCCACCCCTGATCAAACACGCGAACAACTGTCATCCTGAGTGCAACGAAGTGTTGAGAAGAATCTCATACTCAATCCTTAAGATTATCCGTTTAATAATAATAAGACATTACAAACGGGCTTCATTGAAAGAATAAATTTCTTCCTGTGGTAAATCAATGATGACCCATGTCCCTGTTTCTTTTCTTTCAGGGTGCAGGTCTTTAATTATAAGCTGGTAATTATTGTTATGCAGATTGCCCAGTATCCTTAGTCTTTCCGTTATAATTGATATCCCCCTTGATTTTTTCTGATCATTCAATGACCTGATTTCATCCGACCTCTTTCTTCCAATGCCGTCATCCTCGATTTCACATCTGAGTTTCCCGCCGTTAAGATGAAATTTTACAGTAATGAATCCTTTTCTGTGTTCAAGCCCCCTCACGCCATGCCATATTGCATTTTCAACAAACGGTTGCACCAGTCCCGGGGACACCCTGATCTCATCCCTCTTTATATTTTCATCAACAATCAATTTATAGTCAAATTTATCTCCAAACCTCAGGTGTTCAATCTTAAGATACTCTTCGACCGACTCTACCTCTTGCTCGAGTGTAATATAGCTGTAATTCATGTTGTGGAGTATCGACCTGATGAGACGGGCAAAATCAGCTATATACCTGTTTGCCGAAAGCTTGTCATTGTTTGAAATGAAGTAGTTAATGGAATTAAGTGAATTGAATATAAAATGAGGGTTCATCTGGCCCTGGAGTGCCTGAAGCTTTAAAGCTTCCTGTTTCTGTTTTTCCCGGTATCTTAACTGTCTTATGTATATAAAAAGAAGGAAAATGACCAGCAATGCCAGGGTTGCTGGCATTCCTGTCCTGAAACCTCTTGTCTGGAAGAAATATGGTCTGATGTTTATTACAATTTTTTTAGATGCAGTCCAGTTCCCGTTGATATCATTGGATTCCAAATAAATGGTATGATATCCGGGCTTCAGGTTTGAGTAGTTCAGATTACGGTTGTTGCTGCCTGTCAGTCTCCAGTCATCATCAACACCTTCAAGCTTGTACCTGTACCTTGTGTTATTGGCATTTCTGAAGTCAGTGGAGGAGAATGTAATATGAAAATTGTCTTCCCCGGGTTTGAGTTCTATTGTGTCGGCTTCGTTAACCGGTTCATCGAGTACACGCTCGATACCTGATACTTCAAATGAAGTAATGATTATCCTGTTCCTGGGCGGAATATTTTTTCCTGAATTCAGGCTGTCAGGGTAGAATCTTACAAACCCTCCCATTCCTCCAAAAAGAAATTCACCCTCATTTGTCCTGAATTTTGCGCCTGAATTGAATTCCCTTATTTTCAGTCCGTCTGAGAGGCCGAATGTCCTTATCTGATCAGTTTCAGGATTGATTCTGGAAATTCCCATGTTTGTGGAAACCCAGATATTACCTTGCCGGTCTTCAAGCAGGTTATACGTTGTATTATTCGATAATCCTTCCTGTGTAGTATAATACCTTATTTCCCCGGTTTCGGCATTGTACCTGCATACTCCGTCACCCAGCAGGGCAAGCCAAAAAAATCCTTTTTTGTCTTTGATCAAGTCTTCGATATTGCTGTTCCCGGGAGGTATCCTGATTATTCTGCCTTCGCCTGTCATTGTGTTAACCTCTGCCAGTGTCTCTTTTGCCATGCCCAGCCATATAAAATCTCCGTCATCCGGATACAATTTATAAGTTGTAAGTGTGGTATTGGACCTCCAGATAGTGTCTGTCTTTCCTGTTTTAGGGTCAAAGATGTATAAATTACTGGTGGCTATATAAGGCCTGTCGTTCAGTGCCAGAATTGTTCTGCATTCTTTCACATCCGGGATAAATTCGGTGAATCTTCTGTCTTTGAAACTGTAAAACCGGAGTAAACTGAGGTAATGTCCTATCCAGATGCCGTCTTTGGTCACAGCCATCGATCTTATATGGCCAGCCCGGTCAAGTGTCTGAGGCGGGAGCCTGCCTTCAGATGTTAATGTCCCATCTTTGCCGATTACCACGATATCATCAAACCCCCTGATCCCCACCCATGTTCTGCTCCTGTCGTCGACAGCCAGGCTGTAAACAGCAGGCTGGGTCGAATCAGGGGCCTGAATTAAGGTATTTCTGAAAAATCCGGATGTGAAAATCACCTGTGACAAACCCTGTGGAACCCCGCTGGGGGAAGTGCCTGAAAACCATAAAGTGTTGTCATCATCAATCAGTATGGCTCCCGGATATCCTGTGACTTCTGGCGGGATATGCTTAATGTCATTATCCACAGTGTCATAAACAAAGATGCCATTATAGTAATCGCCCCAACAGAATCTGCCTGACCCGGTGAATTCCCGGCTGAAAATGCTATACTTCGCGGGAACGAAAACCTGGGATTTCTCATCCAGCCTGAAAAGGCCACTGCTGGAAAAAATCCACTTGGCCCCGCTCTTTGAAAGATACAGGTTGAACCAGACGGTATAGTCAAAATCTATTCTCTTTCTTAACAGATTTTTGATAGGATATTTCTTTTCAAACTCATAGCTTTCGTCACTGATTTTTTTAAAACGGAGTACCTCGGCCCCTGTTATCCAGATTTCATCACCGGTATTAATCAATCCATCGAAAAATGGCTGGTCAGGAAGATAACTGTCACCGTTTTTATCTTTCAGTGCAATGACTCTGGCGCAATGTTTTTTATCATTCCAGAAGATTATTCTGTCATTGTTGAGTATTACCAATGAACCGTCAGTGTCAATGCTGATAAGAGATACGTTGTTAAGTTTCACTCCTGAAATCTCATCCACAGATGAAAGATTGTCTGTCAACCTGTTATATTTCTGAATCAGTTTAAGGTCAGTCAGTACCCAGAGATTGTTGCAGGCGTCGACTTTAACCCGCCTTACGGAAAAATAATTAAGGGAACTTGTGTCGTTAGGGACGTGGTGATAGTTCCTGAAACCATATCCGTCAAACCTCGACAAACCATCCCAGGTTGCCAGCCACAGAAATCCGGTGCTGTCGCGGGCAATGTCCCTGATGTTATCATGTGCAAGACCTGCCTGGGTTGTTAATCTTTTAACAGTAAATTCCTGAGCTTCAATGTTCAGACAATAAAGTGACGTGACGGATAAAAACAGAATGAATATTTTTCGGTTTCCTGCAGGTCTGATCTTCATTAAGATGAACGATATATGCCGTTGAAGATTTTAATGCTAAAAATCACCATCCAAAATAGGAAAAATAATTATAAGATAAAAAATTGTTGTATTACTGACGGATCAGCTATTTTTGGGGATTATGAAATTCAAGCTTGTTTCTGATTTCCAGCCTACAGGTGACCAGCCCGAAGCGATCAGGCAACTGGTTGAAGGGCTTAATAACGGTGTTCCTTACCAGACGCTTCTTGGTGTGACAGGATCAGGCAAGACATTTACAATAGCCAATGTCATTGAGCAGGTTCAGCGTCCCGTTCTTGTCCTTAGCCATAATAAAACCCTGGCAGCACAGCTTTATGGCGAGTTCAGGCAGTTCTTTCCTGAAAACAGGGTGGAATATTTTGTTTCATATTATGATTATTATCAGCCTGAAGCATATATCCCTGTTACTGATACATATATTGAAAAGGACCTGTCGATAAATGAGGAGATCGAAAAACTAAGGCTGAGTGCCACTTCAGCCCTTCTTTCGGGACGGAAGGATGTAATTGTAGTATCGTCCATTTCATGCATCTATGGGATCGGGAATCCGGATGATTTTCACTCGAACACTGTTCATGTCAGGACAGGACAGAACATTGGCAGGAACGTTTTTCTTCGAAAGCTTGTCGATAGTCTTTATTCCAGAAATGAAGTGGAATTCAGGCACGGGACTTTCAGGGTGAGGGGTGACACGATAGACATCATGCCAGCCTATGCCGATATTGCCGTACGGATTGTATTCTTTGGCGACCAGGTGGAGGAGATTGCCTCTTTTGATCCTGTCAACAACGTTGTCATTGATACCATGAATGAATATGTGATCTATCCCGCAAACATATTTGTCACAACACGTGAAAGGATTAACCACGCCATCAGCCTGATACAGGATGATCTCATTAAACAGGTAACTCATTTCAGGGATATCGGCAAAAAAGAGGAAGCAAAGAGGCTTGAACAAAGGGTTTTGTATGATCTTGAGATGATAAAGGAGCTGGGATACTGCAGCGGCATTGAGAACTACTCGAGGTATTTTGATGGCAGAAGTTCAGGCACCAGGCCATTCTGCCTTCTCGATTATTTCCCCGATGATTTTATAACGGTCATCGATGAAAGTCATGTGAGTGTACCCCAGATAAGGGCAATGTACGGGGGTGATCATTCAAGGAAACAGACTCTCGTTGAATATGGTTTCAGACTGCCGGCTGCTCTGGATAACAGGCCAATGCGTATGGAAGAGTTCGAAGCCCTTACCGGCCAGATAATATTTGTAAGCGCCACTCCGGCTGACTATGAATTGGAGAAAAGCGAAGGAGTTATTGTTGACCAGGTGATCCGTCCGACCGGCCTTCTCGATCCTCCCATTGAAGTGCGGCCCAGCCTTAACCAGATTGATGATCTTATGTCGGAGATAAGGCAAAGGGCAAAAGCAGGGGAGAGAACTCTGGTCACCACTATTACAAAAAGGATGGCCGAAGAACTTACCGCTTACCTTCTGAAATACGATATAAGATGCAGGTATATCCATTCGGATATTGATACGCTTGAAAGGATTGATATAATGGAAGGCCTCAGGTCAGGTGACTTTGATGTTCTTGTGGGGGTCAACCTTCTGAGGGAAGGACTTGATCTGCCGGAAGTGTCACTCGTGGCAATTCTCGATGCCGACAAGGAAGGATTTCTCAGATCGGCCCGCTCCCTGACTCAAACTGCAGGACGCGCTGCAAGGAACCTGAACGGTAAAGTCATAATGTATGCGGATATAATAACGGGCAGCATGCAGGAGACAATAAACGAAACCAACAGGAGAAGGGAAAAGCAGCTTGGATACAATGAGAAAATGGGGATCACTCCACGTCAGATCACGAAGAAGACTGGAACAATACTCAGCGGCCTTTCAAAAAAGGGTGTTGCAGTGAATGCTTACGTTGAACCGGAAAAACTGGATATTGCTGCTGATCCCGTCGTCAGGTTTATGAACGGGGAAGCACTCGACAAAGCAATAGAAAAAGCGAGGAAGAACATGGAAAAAGCAGCATCAGAACTCGATTTCATCGAAGCTGCAAGATACAGGGATGAAATGAATGAACTGCAAAAACTCAGGAAAAACAAATCGTGATATGCAGATAGTTCAACGTTTGGCAGACCAGCCGGTCTTTGTTCCTTTCGAATTATTTACATATGTGCCTGACATGGCATTGCCGGAAACCTGCCCTTCATATACGTTCCCGTTAATGACAAATGAAATTGAATCGCCTTTTATTTTTCCTTCGGAGACATCAGATATCCTGTTCCCGGATTTATAGGTTCCTGTAAAATACTGGAATTCCTGATTCAGAACAAGATCTCCGTTATCCATCTTCCAGTTCCCGCCGACTTTGGCAGGAATGATCCACAAAAAAGCAGTGTTCCAGCTGTTCCAGTTCTCCTCCGTGGTCACTTCCAGATCAGGTTTCCATTCCCCCATGGTGAAGGTATTTGAAACGATCCTTGTCCCCGGTTTCAGATCAAGCAGGCGGGGTCTTAACTTAAGGTTTATCTCAGGAAGAAGAAACATTGTGATCACCGTGGCTTTTGAAAGATCAGTTTCATAGAGATCGGCTTTGATGAACTGTGCTTTTTCCGAAACACCCTCCCTGGCTGCATTTTCCCTTGACAGGCTGACCATATCGGGATTATATTCGACGCCCAGGGCCGTAGCTCCCATCTTTGCAGCAGTTATAACCGTCCGGCCATCACCTGATCCGAGGTCCATGACATAATCGTCGGGGGTGACCTTCGCTATTTCAAGCATCTTGTCAACAAGTTCCTGCGGTGTCGGAACCCAGACTACATCTTTGCCCTGCTGGCCGATATGTGGTTCATATCCCGAAGATGATTTGATTTCCTGAGCCTGAAGACCGGCTGAAATCCAGGAGAAGATAATAAAAGCAGCCGGTGAGATCTTTAACAATCTTGTTTTCATTTTTGACGTTTTTTATTTCAACTTCACCGAAAGGTTTAAAATTATGAAATTAAAATCGTTTTATGATCAATCCATGAACATAGTTTGCAATCGCCAGGGATGATGTCAGTCCCGGTGATTCGATACCTATCAGATTAATAAACCCTGGATTTCCCCTGTCACTTTCTTCCCTGATGTAAAAATCCCTTACGGGCTCTCCCTTCTTTTGAATTTTCGGCCTTATGCCTGCCATTTCAGGAGAAATATCCCCAAATTCAAGGAAGGGAAGGAATTTTTTCGCCGAATTGTAAAAAGCTTCCTGCTTTTCAGGAGATACTGTATAATCAAAGGTGTTTGTATCAAGATACGTTACATCGGGTCCGAGTTTTACACCTCCCGCCATATCAATTGTCACATGTATCCCAATGCCCTCAAGGTTGTGAACCGGCACTGGATAAACGAGCCTTCTGATAAGACGATTTTTGGGAGGGTTAAGACGGAAATATTCCCCTTTGCAGAAATGTATCTTCAGATTATCATCTTTCATCCCGGCCATTTCCGAGATCTTATCCGAGGTAAGCCCTGCGGAGTTTATCACAAGCCTGCTCGTAAATGAAAACACATTTCCATCCTTTCCGGTTGTTGTTATCTCATACCCGTTGCTGATTTTCCTGATACCTGTCACTTCACTTCCATAGACAACCTGTGCCCCGTTATTTATTGCGCCGGATTCATAGCTTTTCATGAGAGAGTGAGAATCAACAATGCCGGTTGACGGTGAATATAACGCCTTCAGGGCAAAAATGTCAGGTTCCAGTTTGGCGATACCGGCCTGGTCGAGAGTCAGGAGGTCTGTCACTCCGTTGTTGAATGCAGTATTCCTGATCCCATCTATTATTTTTATTTCGTCGTCTGATGCAGCCACTATCAGTTTACCACAATTATTAAAAGGGATATCGTGTTTTCTGCAGTAATCATAAAGGAGTCTCTTGCCTTCAACGCAAAGTCTCGATTTCAGACTGTTCCTTGGATAGTATATGCCTGCATGAATAACCTCGCTGTTCCTGCTGCTTGTTTCCTGGCCGAACGAAAGATGCTTTTCGAGAACAAAAACGTTGTCAGATGCTTGGGATATTCTCTCCGCAATTGCCAGCCCGACAACCCCTGCCCCGATTATTGTAATTTCAGCATCCATCTGCTTCAATTTTCGAAATGTTTGTACACAAATCTAAATAATTCCGGCAATTCTTATTATATCTTTGCTGAAGCCCTCTGACTGAAAATATTCTGAATGATAAAATCCTTAAATATAAATATGCCCTATATGAAAAAGTCCTGTTTGATTTTTCTGGTATTGATGCTCTGGTCATGCGGCCAGAACCGCCAAAAAGACTGGCAGCTTGTATGGTCCGACGAATTCAACTACTCCGGATTGCCTGATCCATCAAACTGGTCGTACGAGACAGGTTTCGTGAGGAATAATGAGCTTCAGTATTATACATCGGGGCGGACAGAGAATTCTGTAGTTGACGGGGAGAATCTGATGATCATCGGAAGGAAGGAGACCTATGATTCGGCCGGTTATACTTCAGCAAGCCTGACAACCGATGGCAAACACAGCTGGACCTATGGCAAGGTTGAAGCCAGAATGAAGCTTCCAAAAGGTCAGGGGATGTGGCCCGCATTCTGGATGCTTGGCCAGAATATACATCAGGTAGGATGGCCCGGGTGCGGGGAAATAGATATAATGGAGCATATAAATAATGAGGATGTCCTGTATGGTACCCTTCACTGGCATAACGACAGGCATGAATCGTCAGGTAACAGAATTCCATGCGAGGTGTCGGAGTTCCATAATTATGCCGTTGAATGGGACAGGGATTCAGTCCGCTGGTTCCTCGATGGAACAAGATATCACGGAGTTTGTATTAAGGACAGCATAAACGGCACTGAAGAATTCCACAGGCCTCATTATGTTATCATTAATCTGGCGATAGGTGGCTCATGGCCTCAAAATCCGGATGAGACCACACGGTTCCCGGATACTGTTTTCGTTGATTATGTTCGGGTATATCAGAAATAATATGTTCTCTGACTGATGCTGCTCAATATTATGCAACCGTCAATTCAAAACCGCAGTTTGTAAAGCCGCCGCCGGGAATTCCGGCCGGGTTTATTATATTACACAAAATTAAACCTGACCTCTCCGGCCTCATTGAATTGTTCTGATTTTAGATCACTTATAAACCTGTTGCAAGTGTCATGAAAGCAAAAATTCTTTCGACTGTGATTCTGGTAATTCTTCAGATATCTGCTTTGCCGGCCGGCGAAACAAGGCAACCGGCATACATCAGAACAAAAGTTTTTTCAAAACAGGAACAGGATACGGCGCAGATAAACAGGCTGATAAAAAAAGGATTCGCGATTGTTTCTTCCAAAAAAGGAGTAATTAACCAGGCAAAAGTATATATCGACAGTGCCGTGCTGCTTTGTGAAAGAAAGAATATCGGCATCCCTTCTGATCTTCATCTTCTTCTTGCACAGTATCATTACTTCACAGGAGATCTCAGGAGCGCTTCCGAGGAGGCGGCTCTTGCACTCAAAGGGTCAGCGGAAAACAGCGAAATGGTAATATTGGCAAGAACAAATCTTTTTCTGGGCGACTATTACAGGCGCACCGGGTTATATCAGGAAAGTCTTGAATATTATGCAAATGCAATTTCAATTGCGCAAAAAGCAAAACTGAAGCACATCATTCCTGTAAGTTATCTCGGACAGGCAAACGTTTACAGCACCATTGATGATATGAAGAGTTACAGGGAAAACCTTAAGCTTATGATAGATGCAGCAACTGAGGAATATGACTCTTCATCTATGGAATCAGGGTACCACCGGCTTGGCACATCCTTTCTTGGCGATACTTCCACATCCGCGGTGCGCGACTTCAGGATGGGTGACTCATTGCTCCGGAAAAGCCTTGCAATTTCAACCAGGAAAAAGGATACCTCATTTATCTCCCTTTCAAATGCCAATCTCGGGTGGAATTTCTACCTTCAGAAGATGTACGATTCTTCCATAACCTGCTATGAGAGGTCGTTGAAATACAGCCTGCCTGGCAGATTATATTCCATAGCAGCGAATTCGCTTGGAAACCTTGGAACCATTTACCGTGATCTTGGCCATAATGAGAGATCCCTGCAGTTCTATAAGAAAGGTATTCAGGCGGCCATGAAGGATAATGATCTTTATGAACTCTGGTGGATACACAGGGATATGAGCGAAATGTATCTTAAATCAGGAGACACTTCAGGCGCTTTCAGGAATTACGTTCTTTTTAAAAAATACTCCGACGCGTATAATAAGGGAGTCACTTCCCAGGGACTTGCAGATGCGAGGTTAAGATATGAGGCTGATACCCATAACAAGGAAGTTGAGTTGTTGTCGCTGCGACTCAAGAATAACAGATTGTTGAATTATGGTTTTGCCGGGTTAATTGTCCTTCTTTCATTTATAGGGCTCATGATTTTCAGGGAATCCCGACTTAAAAACAAGAGGAGGATAAGTGAGATGAACCGGAAAATATCCGAAATCACACAGGCCAACCTCCGGCAGCAGATGAATCCGCATTTTATCTTCAATACTCTGAATTCAATACAATACTACATGTATCAGCATGACAAGATCTCTACTAACAATTACCTGACCAAGTTCTCGAGCCTTATGCGAAAAGTGCTGGATAATTCACAGCACACTTCAGTTCCTTTAAGTGATGAGCTTAGCGCCTTAAACCTTTATCTGGAACTTGAAGCAATAAGGTTCAGGGATAAGTTCGATTACCGGATTAAAATTGATGAAGATATTGATCCTCTTATGTACAAGGTTCCCACGATGCTGATCCAGCCGTATGTCGAGAATTCAATTATACACGGATTGATACCCATGGAAGGAAAAGGAACCGTGAGCATTGATCTGAAGCTTCAAAATAATTCAATACTGTGCACCATTGAAGATAACGGGATAGGCAGGGATGCCTCAAGGGAAAAGAACAAAGCCAGGGAAGGAAATCACAATTCACTTGGGACCCGGATTACTGAATCGCGTCTTGACCTGGTAAATGAACTCTACGGGACAAGCCTTTGTGTTGAATATACCGATTTGAAAAATGAAAACGGAGAACCTGCAGGAACAAGGGTTGAAATGCATATACCGATCATAACATGACCAGGAGACTTAAAACAATTATTGTCGATGATGAACAGGATGCAGTAGGTTTTATAGATTCAATCATCGGAGAATACTGTAAATCCCTTGTGGTTGTGGGGAAGGCCAACAATGTCGTACAGGGAGTTGCTGAAATAAATGAAAAGAAGCCGGATCTGGTTTTTCTCGATGTTGAAATGCCTAACGGTACAGGTTTTGACCTGCTGGCACAATTTCCTGAAAAGGATTTTGATGTGATTTTTATAACAGCATTTAACCATTATGCCATCAAAGCAATCAAGTTCAGTGCAGTCGACTATATTCTCAAGCCTATAAATATCAATGAATTTATTGAAGCTGTCGATCGTGTGGTCAGGAAGAGATCAGAAAAGCTTACCGGAAGCAATGAAAACCTGAGAATTCTTTTGGAGAATCTGAGATCATCGCTTCCGACAAGACTGGCTATCCCGACTGCAGACGGGATGGAATACCTTAATCCGAAAGATATTATCAGGATTGAAGCCGACAGAAGCTATTCATGGTTCTACATGACCGGGAACAGGAAGATCCTGGTATCAAAACATCTCAAGGAATTTCAGGAGCTTCTTGGCGACAGGTCATTCTTCAGAGCCCATAATTCCCATCTCATCAACTTGAAACATGTCAGAAAGTTCATCAGAAAAGAGGGCGGTTATATTGAGATGGCCGACAATGAAATGATTCCTGTATCAAGGAACAGGAAAGATTTGTTCCTTGCCCATATGGCGAAATTCAAGGGATAAAAAAGGGGCTTTGGAAAGCCCCTGTTGTTAAATACAAACCTGAAACCAGTGCGGCCGGTCGGCCTGAAGAAATTCTTATTTCGAAGCGATTGCTTCAGTCGGGTTATTTAAAAGCATCGGGAAAAAAGAAGCAATAAGTTGTGTGGCCTCAAGCTCGGGCTTCTTTCCCTGGCTTATCAGTTTCTGATGGAAATACTCTGCTCTGTTCAACTCATCATCGGATGTTTTGTATCCGTCTTTTGCGAATTCGCTTCCGAGTTTTTCAACACCGAAATATCTCTCGTTGCAGACATACTGCACTGATAATTTGTCGGAAAGGACAACATACTTCTTGCATTTACGGTCTTTACAAATTGCGACTGTCACCTTCATCGGCGAGTTTTCGTAACTTATGACATAAGCCTTACAGGCCTCTCCCTTCACAGGAACAGAGTAATCAGCAGTTTCGATTTTGTAGTCTCCAAGGGCGGTGAAGGATTTCCCTTCTGCAACCACTTTCCCTGCAAATGATGCGGTACAAAGTGCAAAGACAAGTACCGCGGAAAAAATCATTCTTTTCATGGCTTAAAGAATTAATTGGTAAATAAAACTAAAACACTTATATTTTTCTGTCCAAAATTTCCTTCTTTCCCTTTGAGTTATGCCCAGTCATAAACTCCTACCGAAATTATTCTGAAAAATAGTATTGGAAAATAGCGGTTCAACAATTGGCAGTTTTGAGCCAACAATTGGCAGAAAACAGTTAGAAAACAATACAAGAACAATATGGATGAGCTTTTTGACGTTTCTAATTAAACAATCCGGACTATGAAAAACAAACGAAATACAGGTGCTAAAACCACCAAATTTGTCAGGATTGACAATTCCACCTGGATCGAAGCAGATATCTGGGTTCCTGACGAGGTTGCAAAAATCCAGTTTTTGCAAAAGGTGCAGCTGACCAAACCTGGCACATTTTCAGGTCAGACGGGTAATAATAATCTTGTTGTGAAAAGTTGAGCGGGAGGAGATAATTACTTTGTTTTGAAGAGGCCCTGTAAAAGGGCTTCTTTTTTTCAAAAATGTAACAAATGTACTAGTATATGTAACAAAAATGGTAGATTTTTTTATGGCAAAGACGGACCTTTGACCTGAAATAAACAGTCAAAACCTGTAAGGAATGATTCAGGGATTCAGAATTCGTCAGCCGTTTTTATCCTGTATCTTTTTAATCTTCTTTGTTGCCAGCGGATGCAGCAAGGATCGGGAAGTGGCGGAAGAAATAAAAATTGTCGATGCGGATGGAAATGTCTACAATCCGGTGGAAATCGGGACCCAGATCTGGCTGAAGGAGAACCTTAAAACAACAAGGTATAACAATGGTGATCAAATTGGTACCACGATCCCGGCAGACAAAGACATTTCGGACGAGGCAGAGCCCAAATATCAATGGTCTTATGAGGGAGATGAAAACCATGTTCAGTCTTTCGGGAGGCTTTATACATGGTATACAATTACCGACAGCAGGGGAGTATGTCCTGCGGGCTGGCATATCCCTTCAGCTGATGAATATGATGATCTGGTAGGATTTTTTTCCAGCTCTGAAGAAGCCTTCAATGCCCTCAGGGAAGCCGGCACTGAGCACTGGCTTTATCCGAACACCGGTACGAATGCAAGTGGTTTCACTGCACGACCTGCCGGCAGGCGGCTCCCTGAAGGAAAATTCTGCGGGTTATATTACGTAGCATTTTTCTGGAACTCAACTTCTGACAGCTGGCATCCCGGGAAATGGGCTCATGCCTTGTCTGTCTCGGGGAATTGCTGTCATGGCAATTTCAATAATTCAGAAGGATTCAGTGTCAGATGCATCAAGGATTAGGCAAAATACCTGATCATTTATAATTAATTCTTTTAACTTTACTGGTCACAAACGTCAATGGCTTTATGGAATACTACGATCTTATAAGAACCAGGGAAAGTATCAGGAATTATGATCCGGAGAAAACTGTTCCGGGCGACGTGATTGAAAGAATTCTTGAAGCGGGAAGGCTTGCACCTTCTGCATGCAATAACCAGCCCTGGAGATTTCTTGTTATATCATCACGGGAGATGCTGGCAAAAGTCAGGGATTGTTACGACCGGGAATGGTTTAAGCAGGCGCCTTGCGTTCTGGTGATTGCCGGACTGAAAGACAAAGCCTGGGTCCGGAGTTTTGACGGATACAATTCTGTTGAGACGGATGCCGCGATTGCCATGACACATATTCTGCTGGCCGCGGAAAATGAAGGACTGGGGGCATGCTGGATTGAGAATTATAATCCTGCCCTTTTGCGTAAATCTCTTAATATCCCTGATAATCAGGTTGTGTACGGAATCACGCCACTGGGTTATCCCGGGGAAGGTTATAAGAAAGCCGGCAATAAGAAAAGAAAAGCTCTGGAGGATATTGCGGAATACCTTTAGGTTACCTGCTGTCGTCGCAGAATGGCTGCCAAAAGCCTCGAGGCTGCAAAAGTGTTTTAAAGTGCCGGCCAGTCAGCAGGGGCTAAAGCCCGGATTGTCATCATTTATGCTTCTCCGCCTTGAAATTCTCCGCCTTGAAAGGGGGAGTCGTGGAATATCACCTACTTCGGGGAAGCTGACAGTTGCACACAACGTTTGGCGGTATGTGCATGTTGACGCAGCATCGCGGTGGCGCGTGTTTTTGCACTCGTGATGCGATGCAGGGATATGATGTTGTTTTGCCTATTGTCGCGTTGGCAAAAACCATGACACCAGCGGGGGGGTCCCCGGCGGGAGCCGGGGCGGGCTGTACCACCGACCACTTAACGATACGCTTTAGCCAAAAGATTCTCGCGGTACGGAGCGGCAATTGCATATACCGACCTGTTATAGCCAGTGCCCTTTATTAAGGCCTGTGTATAAGGTTTATCTCTGAGAGTTCCTGTCCGATTTGATGAATTCCAAGCAGAATTTTTTCTGTCTGGGCATCGGATGGTTTCTTACGACCCTGAACGTACTGAGAAAGTAAGGTTGGATTCATGCCAATTTTGTTGGCAAGGAACTTAGCGTTTATGACTTTGTAGTACTGGAAGAACTGTTTAAAGTCAATCTCAAACTTAAGGTTCTCTTGTGTAATACGAATGCTTTCTTCTTCAAAAAAGAGGTTTGCAGCTTCAAGAGCATTGTCAATTAACTCAGGAATTGTCCTGCCAGTAGTATAGATAGGATAGTCTTCAGAAAAGGCAGAAAACCCTGTATCTGTTTTTTCCACTATCATTTTTATCTTTTTATTCGTTGTTTTCATCTCCATCACTTTTATTAATTCTCCAATTTCAGACCTGCATCCTTGAGTATCTTTTTCTCAAGCCCTTTACCTACTTCCTGATTGCCATGATTTGGGAAGATGATCATACCTGGTTTTGTATTATGCTTAAGTTTTACATGCGAACCTTTTTGTGAAATGGGGTACCAACCATCTTTTGTCAGGATTTTGTATAGCTCAGAACATTTCATTGTCTGCTGATAGGATATTAAAGTACAAAGGTAAATAATAATTTACCCGAAAGCAAATATTCTTTTATTTTTGTGCTGGCATTGGCTATAACGGCCCGGCAATAAAGGGCGTTTGTGTCCCCGCCAACGGCGGGGCGGCGCGGTTTTTGCCTATCCGGGTACAGGGTTTTGGGAACATTAGGCGCTTCGGGGTACAAGAATTAAGGCGAATAGAGTAAAAGTCTTTGTACACTATGGTTTTATTAAAAGTACTGGTGGTAGGGCTTTGTCACGATACAATTATCCTTTAACAAAGGGACTACTTAAAAATCCCGCAAAAACCGTGACGAACAAATGACCTTTATGACCGTGTTATGCGTTCGTGCTGTTTATTTTCTATCTATGCGGCAGGTTCTTTAACTCTTTTAATCCTTTTAAAGTCCTGACCTTTAATTTTTCTTTCTTCCTCAAGGTCATAATCATTCTGAAGTCCAAGCCAGAATTTTGGTGAGTTTCCGAAATAGTGACTTAATCTTAAAGCGGTATCAGCCGTAATACTTCTTTTGCCTTTAATTATTTCAGAAGTTCTTGTCTGAGGGATTCCGATATCCTTAGAGAGTTTGTAGGCTGAGATATTAAGTGGCTTGAGGAACTCTTCAAGAAGGATCTCTCCAGGATGAATATTTGATAACTTTTCCATAAGTTCTATTTATGATAATCAATAATTGTTACTTCAGTTGAATTTCCATCTTCCCATTTGAAGGCAATTCTCCATTGGTCATTGATTCTGATACTGAAATAGTCTTTCATTTTACCAGAGAGTTTTTCCAGTTTATTGGAAGGAGGGATTTTTAAGTCTGCCAGGTTTTGCGAGTTGTTCAACATCCTTAATTTCCTTCTGGCAATTTGTTGAATTTCATGTGGCAGATTCTTAACTCTGACTCCAAACCAAATTTTCTCAGTCTCCTTTGACCCGAAAGAGATAATCATGTTCCGTTTCGCGTTACTAACGCCAAAGATAAGTATTTATTTTTTGACTAGCAAAATATTTGGGTCATTTTGTCGCATGACGCATAACGGCCCGGCAATATGGGGAGGTTGTGTTACCTGACGAAACATCCGGGCACCTATCCTGGTACCCCGCCTGAGGCGGGGTTGGAGCATTGTCCCGGTGTGAGGAGGGTATGGCGTACTTTTTGCCGTCCGGGTACAAATTTTATTGAGCATTACGCGTGTCGCGGTACAAGTTTAATCGAAGCCAGTAAATTATCACGGTACAGAATGTTTGTTAGGGGCACTGGCGCAGTGTCGCGGTACAAACTGTCTCGGAGCCAGGAATCTGTCACGATGCAGGATTTTGATTTCGGGCAGGTGCGCGTGTCCGGGTGCAAGAACCATTACAAATTTGTCTTGAGAGCAGGAGCAAAAGCAAAAAGTGTGACAAGCCCATTAATTATAGTACTTATGATAAAAGCATAGTCTCCGGTACGATATCATTAACTTTGATAAATTATTGTTCGTAAATAACTTAAGACATCAGAGACTATGCAGACACAAGTTACGAAAAAAATTGATTTCAGTGGCAAAGATCTT
>DAOOUQ010000029.1:0-5241 GCA_035390825.1 Bacteroidales bacterium
TGTACGTATTATTCATCGAGCCTGAAAGGAAATGCGCAAATATTTCGACATAGGATCCATAATAGTTATTCTGATTACTTTAATGCTTTTTGTACTGGCCCTTTTTACAAAAGGCCTCACCCATGATATATTTCTCGAAGCCGGAATACTTCTGGTTTCGGTAAAACTGATAATGATGGCTTACAGGAACAATGTTTTCTATAAGGACATAATTGAAGAACTGAAAAAACTAAACCAAAGGCTAAACAAAAGCAATTGAATAATTGTTAACAAGCTGGTTGCATGAAAATTTGAATGACTGACCTTTACAGTGAAATATCATATAGGACCAGTACACTGATAACAAGTTCCTACAGCACATCATTTTCAAGCGCTGTAAGGCTTCTTGACAGGGAGACCCAGGATGCCATCTATGGCATTTACGGCTTCGTGCGTCTTGCCGATGAAATTGTTGATACTTTTCATGCTTTTGACAAGGAAGACCTGCTTCAGAAATTTGAGAACGATTATTATCACGCTGTTGAGAAGGGAATAAGCCTGAATCCTGTATTGAATTCATTTCAGCTTACTGTAAGAAAATACAATATCTCAGACGATCTTATCCAGGCTTTCCTGAAAAGCATGAAAACCGATCTTATTAAGCAAAACCATAAATCCAGGGATGAAACTGATGATTATATTTATGGTTCTGCCGAAGTTATCGGTCTTATGTGCCTTAAAGTCTTTGTAAGGGGTGATGAGCTCCTTTACAGGGAACTGGAAGAACCAGCAAGAAGACTCGGGGCCGCGTTTCAGAAGGTCAACTTCCTCCGGGATATAAAAGACGACATGGAAATCCTGAACAGGCAGTATTTTCACCAATCCTTTGAAAATGGATTTAACGATGATGTGAAAACAAAAATCGCAAATGAGGTTGAAAGTGATTTTCAATCCTCCCTGTGCGGGCTCGAAAAACTGCCAGGGAATGTTAAAACGGGGGTTCTGACAGCTTACTTTTATTACAGAAACCTCCTTAAAATAATCAGGAAGACTCCGGCAAAGGAACTGATGAAAAAACGGGTAAGGGTACCCGATACGGTCAAGATGTTTTTACTTGTCAGGGCACTCATTGTGTGCAAGTTGAGATTGCCTCTGATCAGCCGGAACTGAAATCGCATGCAATGACAGAACCATTGGTAATACTTGTCGATGAAAACGATAATCCGAAAGGAGTTGCAGGTAAGATGGAAGCACACAAAAAAGCGCTTCTTCACCGGGCTGTATCGGTGTTCATCATAAATCCGGAAGGCAAATGGATACTGCAGAGACGTGCCCAGGACAAATACCATTCCAAAGGGCTCTGGACAAATTCCTGCTGTACCCATCCTCATCCCGGAGAATCGTCACTTGGTGCTGCCCACCGGCGGCTGAGGGAAGAAATGGGCCTCGAATGTGATCTCAGGGAACTTTTTGCTTTTACCTATATTGAAAAGCTTGACAATGAACTTACAGAGCATGAATTTGATCATGTGTTTCTTGGAATAACCGGCATGAAGCCTGTAATAAATACCGCCGAGGTTGAGGAATGGAAAGCTGTGTCATTTGATGAGCTTCACAATGACATCCGGGAGAATCCTGATGACTATACATATTGGTTTAAAATGATCTATGAAAGAGTGAATTCCCACATTTCTGAAAACAAACACTTACCGGAATGATATTGACTCTGATTCTTATTATTGCTGCAGCATTTGCACTTATGGAATTCGTAGCATGGTCGAACCATAAATATGTTATGCATGGATTTCTGTGGCCGCTTCACAGGGATCATCATCTTACAGATATAGCCGGAAAACCCGTGTTGCAGAAAAACGACCTTTTTTTCCTTATATACGCCATACCTGCAATAGTGTTGATCATATGGGGTTTTTCGTCGGGTAATCCATACATGGTCTCTGCCGGAGCGGGCATAACGCTTTACGGCCTAACATATTTCATTTTTCATGATGTGGTTTATCATCACAGGCTGCCTTTTTTCGGGAATCCAAAAAATTCATATGTCAAAGCCCTGATAAAGGCTCATGATGCACATCACCGGCCAAAGAACAGGACAGATTTCAATAATTTCGGGCTCCTTGTCTTCAGCAAAAGATATTTCAACTGAAAACCATGCCATTATATCTTGCCCTTGTGCTGGGTTCCATAAGCATACCTCTATTGCTTAGCTTCGACAGAAAAGTGGCTTTTTACAGATACTGGCCTGCCCTTTTACCATCGATAATTATCACCGGCGCCTTCTTTGCTGCTTTTGACAGTTTTTTTACGGCAAAGGGTATATGGGGATTCAATCCGCGTTATCATACGGGCATCGTTCTGGCCCGTCTGCCTTTCGAAGAATGGCTCTTCTTCATCCTTGTCCCCTATTCGAGTATTTTTATACATTTCGTACTGAAAGCCTATTTCCCCGGAATGGGATTTAATGATAAAACGACCCGGACAATTACATTTATCCTTATATTTATCCTGGCAATAGTCATAGTGGCGGAACACGACAAGACATATTCAGTCACATATTTTACACTTATGACTCTTGTCCTTATTATTTCATTTTTTCATAAAGGGAAACTTTTAAATGGCTTTTATATATCGTTCCTTGTCATACTCATCCCTTTCATAATTGTCAACGGGATCCTCACGGGAAGCCTTATCGAAGAAGAGGTTGTATGGTATAACGAGGCTGAGATAACAGGTATCAGGCTGATTACGATCCCTGTCGAGGATTTTGCGTATGGATTCAGCCTGATATTCATTAACCTTCTGCTTATGGACCACTTCCGGAAATTGATAGATACACGGAAAAATAAATAGAATTGGATATCACAAGAGCTCAGATAAAAAAATACACTGAAGAAAGAACCGGTATCCCAAAAGTTCTTCTGCTTATCTTTTTTGCAGTGGGTGTCGCGGGCACTGCCGTGGATCTTACGCGTGATATATTTATTTCACTGACTCCTTTTGCCCTTCTGCTTTGCTTTGCAGCTATCCTATCTTATCACCGGTCTGATAACACCGCAAAGGATGCATTGGTGTTTGGCGCAATCCTCCTGGCGGGCTTTTTTGTTGAAGCCGCGGGAGTAAATACCGGCATGATATTCGGAAATTATGAATACGGCGACGGCCTCGGTTTAAAAATATTCAGTACCCCGCTGCTAATAGGCCTGAACTGGGCAATTCTTACTTACTGCACTGCAATTGTCACTGATAAATTATTGGTTCATTGGTCTTTAAGGATTCCAGCCGCCTCAGCGCTGATGGTTTTGTATGACCTTATAATGGAGCAGGTGGCCCCGGCAATGAGGATGTGGAGTTTTAAGGATGGAATCCCCGCTCAGAATTATATCATGTGGTTTGTTTTTGCACTGATATTTCATACTGTGATTAAAATTGCCGGCCTGCGTTTCTCTAACACGATAGCTCCGTTTATATTTATCATCCAGGGTGCCTTTTTCCTGATCCTTTATCTGATCTTCCGATTTATTCAATGATCTACAAGGCTTCACATAACACAATCATATATGCCTTTTTCAGATTGTACACCCGCTGGAAAATAAAAAGGAACTTCCACGGGACAGGGATCAAAGGGGAGTTCACCGACAGGGGACTGCCTGTTTTGCTTCTCTCAAATCATTTCAGCTGGTGGGACGGATTCTGGGCCGAATATCTCAATATGAAAGTGTTCAAAAGGAAATTTTACTTTATGATGCTCGAGGAACAGCTGAAAAAATACATGTTCTTTAATAAAACCGGAGGCTATTCGATTAAAAAAGGCTCATCATCAGTTGTGGAATCGCTCATTTATACTGCCGGACTACTTACAAACCCCCGGAATCTCGTGCTGATGTTCCCCCAGGGGAGATTTGATTCAATGCATAATCACAATATCAGTTTTGAAAAAGGGGTCGGTTATGTACTCGGTAAATTGAAGAATAAGATACACATAATCTTTGTGGCAAATTTCATTGAATATTTCTCGGAGGAAAAACCCGGGTTGATAATCTATTTCACTGAATTTACAGGGAATGATCTTTCCACGGCAAACCTTGAGAAAGAATACAACACTTTCTTCTCAGCGTGCAGGGCTGACAATATAAGACTTGCCCGGACATGATGACCGTAGTTGCATATATTGTCATCGTATTTGCTGCTGTCCAGCTTCTTGTCTCAATCGTCAATCTGATATTTGAGACTAACCTTCCTGCTGACGGGGAAAAAGACGGACCCCCTGTTTCTGTTCTGATTCCTGCCCGAAATGAAGAAGAGAATATCGGGAATATTATTGATGATCTTCTTGCACAGGAATACAGTAATGTTGAGATTATAATCTTCAATGATCAATCGGATGACAGAACTGCTGAAATCGTAACATTATATACAGACCGTGAAAAAAGGGTAAGGCTAATTGATTCGGCAGGACTTCCTGAAGGCTGGCTGGGCAAGAATTATGCCTGTCATTCCCTTGCACAAAGTGCAAAAGGCGACTTTTTCCTTTTTCTCGATGCCGATGTCAGAATATCCGGAAATGTTATTGGAAGGGCAGTATCTTTTTCTGACAAAAAGTGTCTCGACCTTATCTCCTCTTTCCCGCGTCAGCTTATTGAAACTCCTGGTGAAAGGATCACTGTTCCGGTAATGAACTATATACTTGTTTCACTTCTTCCGCTGATACTCGTGCGAAGTACCCGTTTCGTTTCGCTGTCGGCAGCAAATGGTCAGTTCATGTTTTTCAGGGCAGGTGCCTACAAGGAACTCATGCCTCATGAAAAGGTAAAGAACAACATGGTGGAGGACATTCACATTGCACGAATTTTCAAAAAAGCCGGGAAAAACGTTTCCTGCCTGCTTGGCGACAATGACCTTTCGTGCAGGATGTACCGAGGTTTCGGTGATGCAGTAAACGGGTTTTCAAAAAACGTGACAGCTTTTTTCGGCAATTCGTTCCTTCTGGCCGTGCTGTTTTTCCTTTTTACAACCTTTGGTTTCCTTGCAGTGATGGCCTCAATGCCATTAAGTGTTTTTGCAGCATATGCTGCGGCCCGTATCGCAGTAAGGATCATAATTTCTATAGCCAGCAGGCAGAATGTGTTTTACAATTTGCTTTTAATTATACCTTTACAATTTTCACTTGGACTTTTTATCTACAGGGCATTCAAAAACAAAATGTTAAGGAGATTTCAATGGAAGGGGCGAAATTTAGGCTGATCC
>DAOOUQ010000029.1:5341-49774 GCA_035390825.1 Bacteroidales bacterium
CCCAGCTTTTTCAGCATGTCGTATGAATTCACAAACTTTGCAAGGGAATGCAATATAAGGCTGCCATTCGAATATTACGAGCTTGATCCCTTGTATTCGGTCACTTTCAGAAAGGACGATTCCCCATATCATCTTTACAAGGACATAAGTAAGCTTGCTGCACAGTTCGGTGAATCAGAACCAGATTTTGAGCGTGGAATGAGAAAGTATCTTGACAAATGCAGGAGGCTCTACCACGACACAAACATAGTCATTAAAAGCAATTATGATTCATTGTTCGACTATCTGTTAACCCTGATGAAGGTGAATCCGGTTCACCTGCCTGTCATTTTCAGGAATTTCTGGCAGCAGGTTTCACATTATGTTAAATCAAATGATGCACGCGAAATACTGTCGCTGGTTGCATTTTTTCTCGGCAAGACTCCTTTCGATACTGCAGCAGTTTATACACTGCTTTCTTATACCGAATTCATGCACGATGGCTATTACAATGTCAAAGGGGGTATGTACAAAATCGTTGAGGGTTTTGTTGAAGAGCTTGAAAAGGAAAATGTAAGAATACATTACAATACCGAGATAGTTGATTTCATTGCCGAAGGCAGAACGCTGAAGTACCTCGTCGACAAGAACGGCATGAAATGGGGGGGCGATATCATAATAGTAAACGGTGACGCCGCTGTTTTCAGGGGCAGTGTTTTCCGCAGGAAGGAATACTCTGAAGAGAAACTCGACAGGATGGACTGGACAATGGGTTCACTCACACTTTACCTTGGTCTCAAATGCAAGCTGCCTGGCATAAGTCACCACAACTATTATCTCGGCGACAATTACAGGGAATATGCCGAAAAGGTGTTCAAACATCCCGGGGTGATGGAAAAACCATATTATTATGTAAATGTACTCTCGCGATCAAACCCTGGTTGTGCTCCTGAAGGCTGTGAAAGCCTGTTTTTCGTTTGCCCGGTCCCTGACCTCAGATTCAAAAACAACTGGGATGACAGGGATGCCATTGCAGATGGTTTAATTGAAGATTTCTCCCGAAGGATAAAAAAGGATATCAGACCTGAGATAATATCCCGGACAGTGTATACACCTGTTGACTGGCGCGATCAGTTCAATCTTCACAGGGGCAGCGGGCTGGGCCTTTCACACAAAATGCTTCAGATAGGAGGATTCCGTCCGAAGAATTTTGATGAGCAATTCCTCAATGTATTTTATGCGGGAGCTTCAACAATCCCCGGGACTGGCCTGCCGATGGTTATTATCAGCTCCCGGCTGGCAGCCGACAGGGTTGAGGAATACTGCAAACGATGAAAATAAATATTGTATGGCTCAGAAGGGATCTCAGGCTTGATGACAACACTGCCCTGAATGCAGCACTGTCGTCCGATATCCCCGTTTTGCCTGTATTCATTTTTGATTCCGCCATAACGGATGACCTTGGTTATGATGATCCAAGAATAACCTTTATCTACAACAACCTCCTCGCGATTAACAATGTTCTTAAAAGATCGGCCAGTTCACTTTATGTTCTGAAAGGAAAGCCCGAGGACCTTTGGAACAGGCTTGCCGCATCGTTTGACATCGATACTGTTTTTGTCAACAGGGATTATGAACCGTATGCCATCAGACGCGACAGCTGTGTAGAGAATTTGCTTGGCAAAAAGGGAGTTAAATTCGTGAGTTTCAAAGACCAGGTTGTCTTTGAAGAGAATGAAACAGTCAAGCCTGACAATACACCTTACACATTATTCACGGCGTATAAAAACAGATGGATGAAAATGCTTGGTGGGAAAGTGTTGGAAACAATTGAGCCCCCGTCTCACAAAAAGAATAATTTCTTCAAATCCGCCTTCCCATTTCCATCATTGAATGATCTGGGATTTTCTGAAAGTCAGGTTAAGGTAAGACCGTATGATCTCTCGGTAATTCCTGATTATCATAGATACCGCGATTTTCCTGCTGCGGACAGGACAAGTTATCTCTCTCCCCATTTGCGTTTTGGAACAATAAGCATAAGGAAGCTTGTAAGAACCGCCCTTGATCATAATCTGATTTTTCTTAACGAGCTTATCTGGAGGGAATTCTTTATGCAGATACTTTTCAGTTTCCCGGGCGTTGTCAGCAATAACTTTAGGAGCCTGTACGATGATATAGTCTGGAGGAATGATGAAAAGGAATTCCTCAGGTGGTGCCGTGGTGAAACCGGATATCCCATAGTGGATGCAGGGATGCGACAGCTGAACCAGACGGGATACATGCACAACAGGGTAAGGATGATAACCTCCGGTTTCCTCTGCAAACACCTTCTTGTTGACTGGAGATGGGGAGAAGCGTATTTTGCAGAAAAGCTTCTCGATTACGAACTCTCGTCAAACAACGGCAACTGGCAATGGACAGCGGGAACAGGCTGTGATTCAGCTCCCTATTTCAGGATCTTTAATCCCGAAACGCAGCAGCAGAAATTCGACCCAGACTTTGAATATGTAAAAAAATGGGCCGGTGATTACGACAAACCTGGTTATCCGCGGAAAATTGTTGAACATGTTTTTGCAAGGCAGAGGGCTCTTGATGCCTACAGGGAGGGCATGAAAAGGAAAGGTATTGCCTTAAAAGGTTAAATTGAATATCTTTATTTCGTTAAACCCTAAAATTATGAACAGGCATTTTCTGCCAGATCTTCTGCTATGTTTAATTGTAAGCGTCCTTTTCATTCCGGCCTGCGATAAATTCAAGAATGATCCTCAGTACGTCGGCACATGGCAGTTCACAGAACAAATCACGGCGGATGATATAGTATACAGCACGACCAGGACACTCACCCTTGCCAGAAGCTCCTGGGAAGAGACCTATGTCATAAAACACCTGGGCTCCCCGGGTATCTCGGCAATAATCGGTACAAGGGGCAAACTGGGGATGTCTCATACATCGCTTGTCTTTTATCTTGATGAATTGGGCACATGTGTGCCGGACGAGATGGACAAATGCACCGACCAGGTTGAATGGTATGGCGAAGGAACCGTTTACTGGAATCTGAACAATCAGTATTTTGAAAAGGCAGTACCGGCCAAATACGAAGTAAAAGATAATTTGCTTACTTTAATGAGGGATCTGAATAATGACGGCGATTATAATGATACCGGAGAGAATGTCACCTTTCAGATGATTTAACGACGTTTCCATTATGAAAATAATCTGGATGTTGATATTTCTGATTCTGCTGTCTCCGGAAAATAAAAACCAGGAGAAAGATCCGCCTGAGGGGCTCATGGTCGAATTTATCAGAAGACCGGCTTATGCCGTTATCAATGACTCGAAGCCTGAATTCACCTGGATAGTTCCTGAAAAGGCCGGGAGGCAGACCGCATACCAGATATTGCTCGCCTCAACACCTGATATTCTTGCAAGAGATGAGGCTGACCTCTGGAACAGCAATAAAAGAATAAGCTCACGGTCTTCCGAAATTGAATATGCAGGAGGAAATCTTTCAGACAACACCAGGTATTTCTGGAAAGTGAGGATATGGGACCAAAACGGGGATCCTTCGAAATGGTCTGATATACAGTCTTTCAGGACAGGCATTCTTGTTGACGGCGGCACTGCGGCTAACGTGTTCCTCGAAAATAACATCAGCCCGGTCCTGTTTGTGAGAACAGGCAGCAACAGGTACTTCATCGATTTCGGAAAAGATGCCTTTGGGACACTTGTCCTTGAGGCAGATGCCCCCCGGCGCGATACGATGATTGTTCATCTGGGAGAGAAACTATCGGGGACTTATACCATAGACAGAAACCCGGGCGGAACTATCAGGTACCACAGAATCTTGTTAGTCGTTGAGCCGGGCCGGCACAGCTATAAGGTCGATATCCCGCGGGATGAAAGGAACACCGGCCCGTCGGCTGTACGCCTTCCCGATTCCCTGGGAGTCATCACCCCTTTCCGCTATTGTGAACTGGAAAACTGCAATTTTGAACCTGACCCCGCCCGTATATACCAGAAAGCTTACTGGTATTATTTTGACGACACCGAAAGTTCTTTTAATAGTCCTGATTCCATACTGAATAACCTGTGGAAAATCTGTAAATATTCAATAAAAGCCACCTCCTTCGCGGGGCTTTATATCGACGGCGACAGGGAGCGGATCCCGTATGAGGCGGATGCATACATAAACCAGTTGGGCCATTACTATTCCGACAGGGAGTATTCAATTGCCCGAAGGACGAACGAGTACTTCATTGACCACCCTACCTGGCCAACCGAATGGATACTTCAGACTGTCATGCTGTTTCACAACGACCTGATGTTTACAGGTAACATGGAATCTCTTGCAAAACACTACAAGGCACTGCAATATAAAACGCTCTGTGAAATAGCTCGTCCCGACGGACTTATAAGTTCGAAGAATGTCACTGATGAGGTAATGCGTAACCTGGGGTTCTCCAATGCGAAGGAAAGGATCAGGGATATAGTTGACTGGCCTCCTTCGCAGAAGGATACCGGGTGGCAGCTTGCCACTCCCGAAGGTGAGAGGGACGGATATGACATGGCTGAAGTGAACACGGTTGTCAATGCATTCCATTACAGGAGCCTGGTGTTAATGGCCGGCATGGCAGGATATCTCGGGAAACCGGTCGATTCCCTTTTGTTCGTTAGCCGGGCCGTCAAGGTAAGAAATTCAATTAATGAAAAACTCTTTGACAGGGAAAAGGGAATCTATCTCGATGGTGAAAATTCACACCACTCTTCGCTGCATGCAAATATGATGGCCCTTGCCTTTGACATTGTCCCGGAGGAATACAAAAAGAGTGTGGTTGAGTTCATTAAATCGAGGGGGATGGCATGTAGTGTCTATGGTGCCCAGTTTCTTCTTGAAGGCCTTTACAAAGCAGGAGAACAAGACTATGCCCTCAGCCTTATGACTGCAACGCACGACAGGAGCTGGTATAACATGATAAGGACAGGATCGACAATCACAATGGAAGCATGGGACATGAAATACAAGCCTAATTCCGACTGGAATCATGCCTGGGGAGCTGTCCCCGCTAACATTATTCCCGGTTATATGTGGGGTATCAGACCTGCCTGTCCCGGATTCAGCAAAGCAATAATAAAGCCACAGCTAAGCACGCTTAAAAATTCTTCGGTAGTTGTTCCGACAATAAGGGGAAATATTTCTGCAGAATATCGTAAAACAGAAGGGCTAAAGGAATTTATAATAAGCGTTCCGGGAAATATGGAATGTGATTTTATTACTGACAGTGTTAAATATTTAACAATCAGCGTTAACGGAAAAAACGCCGGAGGAGAAACAGGAATTATCAGGCTCGGACCTGGAAAAAGTAAAATAATTATGACCTATGAAAAATCTAATTAATCTGATGTCCATTGTGATGCTGTTCTTTGCCGCAACAGGTTGCGGCCGGGAAACAGCAACCGGAACATTCAAGGCAGATGTTATAGTATATGGAGGGACCTCAGCAGCTGTAACGACAGCGGTCCAGGTTCACAGGATGGGCCTTTCGGTGATAATTGTATCACCCGATAAGCACCTTGGGGGAATGTCGTCCTCGGGCCTGGGCTTTACCGATACAGGCAACAAGGAAGTCATCGGAGGCCTTGCCAGGGAATTCTATCAGCTTATTTACCAGCATTACGACAAGCCTGAATCATGGAACTGGCAGAAGCGTTCCGAATATGGCAACAGGGGGCAGGGCAATCCGGCCATTGACGGAGACAAAAGGACAATGTGGATATTTGAACCTCACGTTGCTGAAGAGGCTTTTGAAACTATGATCAGACAGAACAACATCCCTGTACACAGGGATGAATGGCTCGACAGGGAGACCGGGGTCGAAATGAAAGACGGGAAAATCGTATCAATACAGACTTTAAGCGGCAAACTCTATAAGGGGAAAGTCTTTGTTGATGCCACATATGAAGGAGACCTCATGGCTTCGGCAAATGTGAGATACACTGTCGGAAGGGAGGACAACAGCCTTTACGGCGAGACATGGAACGGTGTGCAGGCAGGAGTTTTCCATCATGGACATTATTTCAAGGATAAAATTTCACCCTATAAAGTTCCCGGAGATCCGTCAAGCGGACTCTTACCCCGGATATCTACAGAAGCCCCCGGAGAGAATGGAACCGGGGATCACAAAGTACAGGCCTATTGCTACCGCCTTTGCCTTACACAGAACCCGGATAACAAAGTACCGATAACGAAACCTGAAGGATACGACAGCAGCCAGTATGAGCTGCTGGTGCGCGTGGCGGAAACAAGATGGAATGAGTTTTTTGCAAAATATGATGCCATCCCCAACCGTAAAACCGATGTGAACAATCACGGACCCTTCAGCTATGATAACATCGGCATGAGCTGGGAATATCCGGAAGCCTCCTATGAAAAAAGAAAAGAGATTCTGAATGAACATATTACTTATCAGAAAGGACTCCTGTATTTCATGGCAACGGATAAACGTCTGCCTCAGTGGGTAAGGGATACCATGAACACATGGGGATTTTCACGCGATGAATTCGCTGACAACGGTTACTGGCCGTATAATATTTATGTAAGAGAAGCAAGAAGAATGATCGGCAAATATATCATGACTGAAAATGACGTTCTCTCCAAAAGAGAAGTTCCGGAATCAATAGGAATGGGATCATACACAATGGATTCACACAACGTTCAGAGATATGTGACCGCCGAAGGATATGTTCAGAATGAAGGCGACATTGGGGTAGCGGCTCCACGTCCCTACAGGATCAGCCTCGGATCAATACTTCCCGAAAAGGATCAGTGCAGTAACCTGATAGTTCCGGTATGCGTTTCATGCTCGCACATTGCATTCGGATCGATAAGAATGGAACCTGTTTTCATGATACTCGGCCAGAGCGCAGGGACTGTAGCTTCGATGGCTGTTCAAGGGAAAAAGAACATTCATGACCTTACGTATGATGAGATAAGAAAAAAGCTTGTCGAGGACGGTCAGATACTGGAATTTTAAAATCCTGACAGTGACCCCGGTAAATGCCTCCAAACATACAATACAGCTCTCGACGGCATCATTACCAACCTCAGGATAAGGTACAAGCCGAAAGAAGGCAACGACTTATTTGTGGTATTCGATGAGGACAGAAACGCTGACCTTCACAGGGAACCGCCAACTCTGCCTGTCTGCAATTCAAGGGCCGTAACGATAAAATATACCTGTACCTTCAACCTGTAAACTAAAAAATCTTACTTCTGATAGCCCTTTCATGCAATAAAACCGGGCCTTCTGTGTTAATAACTTTGCCTGTATGTTAAATAATATCAATAACCGGAAATTTCACATTTGTCAATGTTACTAATTTTGATTGGCAAATTTTATACCGGCGATGGATGGCTGAAGTAATTCCATAAGCCTGATAATCCGGATAATATTGTTTCTGATACAGAATAGAATTATTACTAACCAAAAGAATTTTAGAAAAATGAAAAAGATCGTTAGATTTTTAGCAATTGCAGTTGTAATGCTGGGTTTCTCTTCCGGGATTTTTGCGCAGACAACAGCTTCAGCCTCGGCATCAGCAGTTATAATTGCACCTCTTTCCATTGTACAGGCTTCAAACCTGCACTTCGGAGTTATCTGGAGAGGCACCTCCGCCGGAATTGTTACTGTAACCCCCGGGGGTGGTCGTTCATCAACAGGTGGAGTAACCCTGTCGGCAATTTCTCCGGCTCATACGGCAGCTTCGTTCACTATTACCGGTGAACCTGGAAGGGCTATCACTATCACAATCCCTACAACGGATGTTACAATCACAGACGGTACCAACAACATGATAGTGAATAACTTTCAAAGCACTCCCGCATCAGGAACATACACGCTGACAGGTGCGACAACAACCCTCAGCGTAGGTGCAGATCTCAATGTTCTGGCCAACCAGCAATCGGGAACATACACAGGGACTTTCAACGTGTCGGTGAATTATAACTGATTTGTATTGCCTTGATTCCATATCAGGATAGTGTTGAGACCTGCTAAAATATCATTGAGCCTGGTATTATTCATTTTTTTAAATCTGAATTATTCAGCCGCCCAGGTCACACAATCAATAAGTGCGACCGGGCATGTCTTTGCTGAAGTAATTCCGGTTTTTTCAGCCAGAGAAACGTCACAGTTGAATTTCGGCCGTTTTTCT
Source organism: Bacteroidales bacterium (assembly GCA_035390825.1). Taxonomy (GTDB): domain Bacteria; phylum Bacteroidota; class Bacteroidia; order Bacteroidales; family VadinHA17; genus LD21. The sequence goes on from DAOOUQ010000029.1 coordinate 13,532, forward strand.
CCAGGCCCACAGGGGGGTAAAATAATACTTACCCCTCAAAGCACAATATCGGTGCAGGGGAGCATAGTCATGGGAAAAGGAAGTCAGAATGCTGCAAGTTTCTATGTCTCAGGCGATGAAAATGCCTCATATTCCATCAGTCTGCCTTCAGATCCGGTAATATTGAAACATAATTCCAGTGAAAGGTCGATGGTACTGGAAGACTGGAATTCCTGGCCGCCTCCTGGTAACGGAACGGGAGTGTTGCAGAACGGATTTCAGGTGGTAAATGTCGGAGCCACACTTAAAATCGGGAATATTCATGAAAATCCGGTCGGAATATACACAGGATCCTACACAATTACTTTTGACTTTAACTGATGCTTAAACCATTTTTAAAGGATGAAAAACCTTAAATACAGAAAAAAAGCAGGACCAAACATGTATCTCAGGTTAAAGCCATTTATGATTTTTCTGGCTGGCTTGTCTTTTCTTCTTACCTTTTCATCTGATCCTGCTCTCGCTCAGGGAGACCTGCTTATCACACCGCGCAGGTTAGTCTTTGACGGGTCACGAAGATCTGCAGATATAAACCTGGCAAATACAGGAAAGGACACTGCCACCTATGCCATTTCGCTCATACAGATCAGGATGCTCGACGATGGCGGGTTTGAAACAATAACTGCGCCTGATCCCGGACAACAATTCGCTGACCGTTTCATCCGCTTCTTCCCCAGGTCGGTAACCCTTGGCCCGAACGAGACTCAGGTTGTGAAAGTTCAGGTGGTAAGAACCAATGAAATGTCGGCAGGAGAATACCGTTCACATTTCTATTTCAGGGCCGTCCCGAAAGCCTTGCCTTTGGGAGAAGATAAAGCATCCCGCGATTCGGCAGCAATAGCAGTAAGACTCACACCGATATTTGGCATTACTATTCCGGTAATAATAAGGAACGGGGAATCTACGGCAAAAGTTTCGATTTCTGATGTATCATTCACGCTTGTCAACGACACGGTTCCCAGGATCAGTTTCAAATTCAACCGGACAGGAAACATGTCGGTTTACGGTGATATAACAGTTGATCATATCTCCGCCGGCGGCAGGGTAACAAGGGTCGGCACAGCCAATGGCGTTGCAGTGTATACACCCAATTCATCACGCAGGTTTCAGTTTGACCTGATGGATATTCCGGGGGTGGATTACAAGTCCGGAACGCTGAGGGTAATTTATACTTCTTCTTCAGATGTAAAACCAGCAAAACTTGCTGAAGCAGAAGTTGCACTGAAGAGATGACAGGGAAAAATCCTCCCCTTTAATATTGATCATATCGCTTACAGGATGAAAAAGCCACGTCTGATCAATAAGAACCTGATACTGGCAGTGGCTTTGATTTCTGCCTGCGGATATTCTTTTGCACAAACCCAGACACAAACATATAGTACTCCCGGAACATTTACTTTCACGGTTCCCGCAGGAGTATCCTCGGTAATCGTGGAATGTTGGGGAGCAGGAGGCGGAGGCGGCGGAAACCCAACCACCGCTGATGGAGGGGGAGGCGGCGGAGGAGGAGCATACAGCCGTTCGGTACTGGCCGTATCTCCCGGTAACTATAGTCTGACAGTCGGCGCTGGTGGGGCAGGCGGTTCCGGTGGAAACGGCAGCGACGGGGGTGATACCTGGTTCGGCTCATCAACAACAATTCGTGCTGCAGGAGGAAAAAGAGGTTGTGCACCCCTGGGAGGTGCAGCCGGTGTTTCAGGCGCGGGAGGACTGACATCTGATTCTTATGGAGATGTCAGATACAATGGAGGCAATGGGGGATCCGGAACAAACAGTACATCAGGACAGGGAGGGCCCGGGGGATCCTCTGCAGGAACTGGAGCAAACGGCACATCAGGAACGGCAGTGTGGTCATCAGTTACTGCCAACCCGGCACCCGAAGGCGGAGGAACGGGCGGAAACGGAGGAACGGCCGGGAATAATGGCTCCCCGGGATCTTTCCCCGGCGGCGGCGGAGGAGGATCGGGCGATAAGCCTAGCAAAGGTTCAGGCAGCCGGACCGGAGGTTCCGGAGCGAATGGACAAATTATAATCTCATGGACCCCTCCGGTATTTTACTCACAGGGCTCCGGCGATCCTAATGTGCCTGCCAACTGGAAAACCGCATCAGGCCTTTCTCCTTCAGGCTTCGCTTCAAACAACCAAACCTTTATAATCCGGAATGGCCATAATATGACAACCACCGCGTCCGGATGGAACGTATCAGGTGCAAACACCGTTGTTCAAATCCAGAACGGCGGAATCTTAACCGAAACAACCCCAATTACTTTATCTGCCAATACCACCTTCCGGATTGATGACGGAGGAACACTCAACCACAATGTATCCTCATCAACAATATTCGATGGAACCGAATCGATCGGTACAGGCTCGACTATCAACTATGGCCTTTCAGGAAACCAGACTGTCCTGCCCTTCACATACGGGAACCTGACAATTTCAGGATCAGGAACAAAAACCCTTTCCGGGAACGTTGTTGTAAACGGCAGTCTGACGCTTACTGCAGGGACTCTTGCAGTTGCAGCTAATTCTCTTACTCTTAACGGTCCGGCAATAGCCGGAACACCGAACAACCTGAGTACAACAGCTTCGTCAACTTTAGTTTTCGGCGGATCATCGACAGGCATAATTGTCCCATCGAGTGTTACGACCTTAAGCAATCTGACAGTCAACAATCCAAACGGGGTAACCCTTTCAGGTCCGCTTTCTTCAGCCACTCTCACTTTCACCGACGGAGTTCTTAATACCGGTACCTCCAGTTTGCTTACAATAACCAATGCTGCACCCGGCAGTATAGGAGGCGTTTCAGTTTCAAGCTATATCAACGGTCCGGTGGCAAGAACACTTTATGCCGGGCTTACTAATTACGGAACCCCGTATATTTTTCCCGTGGGTAACGGCTCAGAATACCACCCGCTGGAACTGCTGAACGCCACTACCGGTGCGTCATCGCCAGTAATGCTGGTGTCGGTGTCGAATACCGGAGCTGTAAGCGGTGATGAGATTAGTATTACAGATATATCACCCCGCAACTGGTATCTTGGAACTGTAAGCGGCAACTTCACAAGTGCCCTCATAAGGCTGACAGAAGCCGACCTTGATGTGATTAATGTGATTGGACGTTCGTCGTTGAAATCCGGTAACTATGTATCCGCTGGAGGGGCAAATATAGGAAGTACAATAACAACCTCCTCACCTGTTTCCGGATCTGTCCTTCCTTCGTATTTCGCAATCGGCAAGACTGTCATAAATACATACTATTCTTACCAGTCGGGCGACTGGAATTCAACCGCCACATGGACAAAAGATCCTTCAGGCTCATTATGGACAGGGGCCGGCATCCCTGCATCGGGAGATAATGTTGTTATCCTTAACGGAAGAACCGTAAACATTAACCAAAACGGGAAAAGCAGCCTTAGCCTTGAAATCCGGATGGGAGGCATACTGGATCTGAAAACATTCAACGGACATAATTTTGGCTCCGTAAGAGGAGAGGGAACCCTCCGTCTGTCTTCCGGGACTTTCCCGGGAGGCGATTGTTCGGAATTTGTTTCTTCATCAGGAGGCACAGTTGAATATTACAACCTTAACGGTATCGGACTGAGCACATCCCAGCTTACATATAATAATCTTATTGTATCAAACTATACAGCCTCGGCTAACACCGTTTTCCTAAACAATTCAACAAATCCTGTAAATTATCTCCTGAACGGAAATTTCAGTCTGGTTAACGGGTCGACCGGTAGTCTGACATTCTATTTTGGGAATCCGACAGTATCCGACAATCTGATTAATATGACAGTCAACGGTAATTTCACTGTCGGCAGCGGTTGTAATATAAGGGTAAGTAATTTTGCATCAGGCCATTCGATACCGAATCCAAACAACAATACTACTCCATATCCTGTGCATACGCTCGTCCTTTATGGTGATTTCACGAACAATGGTTATGTGAGGTTCACAGGATTGCCCTCGCCTGTGGTCAATTCTTATTATACTCTTACCACAACAGCGTATAACGGAACTAATTACGGTGATGTCCAGGTATTTTTCAGGGGTGCAACAAACAATACTGTCACACTTAACGGGGTTACTGATTTTTTCAGGCTGATAATTGAGAAGGGAACTAATCAGACCAGTATACTTGACATAACAGCATCAGGGACAGGCAACTTCGCCCTTTTCGCTCCCAATAATCAGGGGAACAGTACCTTCGACGGGGGCCCTGAAGGATATGGTTACGGGGCTTATTACAAGGCGCTGTTTCTTCGTTACGGAACCCTGAAACTGGGAACAAACATCGTTATACCTTCCCTCTCGGAAGGAGGGCAGGATTTTAATCTTATTCCGACCGCGGCCTTATGGATAAACGGGGCCAATGTTTCAACTACTGTTTCAGGATTAAATGGAACAGGATATCAGGCTGCAACACTCTACGGGCGGTTGAGGATCAGTTCAGGACAGTTTTCCACAGGTGATGCGGCAGGAATTGTCCTGGGGACCCTCGGTACTCCTGAAATTATCATTGAGGGCACTGGCATACTTGACGTCAGTCAGGCATGGTCGCAAACCGGAGGAACAAACAGGGTAAGTTATATCCAGTCGGGAGGATCAGCCAATTTCAGGATGCAGGGTGAAAATCACACGGGGGCCATGCTTGGCCTTGCAAATCCAAATACCGTTTTTACGATGAGCGGAGGAACCCTGAACTTTACAAATAATACATTCATAGGGGGAGGAACCAGTTACCAGATAATGGATATCCAACCCCAGACAGGTAATTATCAGGTAACAGGTGGCACTGTAAATCTGAATCTTCCGGGAGCAGGAACGGCATATTCTATCAATTCAACAGCACCGATCTATAATCTCAATATTTCAAACAGGACTGGTACAAATACGACAACAATCAGATGGACAACACCTGCATCGGAACTTACAGTGCTTAATGACCTGACGCTCGGGGCCGGTTCGGTGCTTGATCTCGGAACAAACACTATTGGGCTGACTGTGGGCCACAACTTTACCCTTCCCGCCGGATCAACCTATACCCCGGGTAACAACACTACCACTTTTAACGGTACAGGGGGCCAGATTTTTACAAATGCAGGCACTATCACCTCGGGGCTGAATAATTTTACTGTTTCAAACCACAGCAACACAACAATTACATCGGCTCTTGCCATCAGGGGTACGCTTGCAATAAACTCCTCATGCTTTCTGAATGACCAGGGAAATTTTATAAGCGTCTCAGGTAATATTGTGAACGCCGGTACCCATACGAGCCAGGCAAACGGAGCAATAATCATCAACGGGTCTGGCGCCCAGACTATAGGTGGATCGGGAAGCGGGATTTTTGGTAACCTCACCCTGAACAAGACATCAGGATCGGCAGTATTCACTTCAAACCAGACGTTGACAGGTAATCTGAGACTTGTAAGCGGGATCCTGAACATCTCCAGCTTTAATCTCTCCCTTTCCGGAAACAGCAATATTTATGATGTCCCGACAGGCAATCCGGCACCTGCCACCTTCGGAAATTCAAAAATGATCATCACATCGGGTCAGCAGAGTGACGGGGGGCTTACCAAGACATTTAATGCAACCGGATCATTCCTGTATCCTTTGGGAACAGGGACTGTATATCACCCGGCCACAATCACTATCACGGAGAATCCGGAGGAATGGGGAAACATAACCGTCAAACCTGTACCCGACTATCATCCTTTTGCCATTACAGGCACCGAAATTCTGCACTATTACTGGAAAGTTACAAGTGAGAATTTTACCGGAATCCAGCCCGGATCGGTTTCACATAGCTTCAGGTATTCTGCTGCCGATGCCGGACCTTCGGTGAATTCATATGTCACGGGCATCTATAACCCCTATGCATGGATAAATGGAGCAGCGGCACAGGTTGATAAAATAAACCGGAATATACTGTTCCCATCCATAAACATTATAGATGGGGAATACACTGCGGGCGTCCCCGCCGCATTCGGAACCGTGCTGGTTTTTTACAGTCACCGTTCAGGTAACTGGGATTCACCATCTACATGGTCGAATGTCAGCAATGATCCTTCCAGCCCTGACGCCACTTCACTGCCCGGAACAAATAATCCGGTTGTAATTGGTGACGGTTCTTCAAATAACCATGTGGTAACAATAAGAACAAATAATAAAATAGTCGGCGGCTTACAGATAAGCAACGGGTCAACACTTGATATTCAGGTTACCACGGGCCATGATTTCGGGGCTCTGCCCGACCTGAAGATCGCCGGGACCGGGACACTGCGCATTGCCTCAGCTAATTTTCCCTCCGGGGATTTCGGCAATTTCCTCGGACCTGATGGCGGTACAGTGGAATATTACACCGAGACAGCCCCATCAAACACAGGGAGTGCTTTTACCCTTCCCACAACTTATATTGCCGGGGCCGCAACAAAGAATATTACAACATATAATAATCTGAAAATTTCTCCTGCCTCAGGGAAGAACATCACCTTCCCCAACACGGATCTTTTAATTTTCAGGGATCTTAATATCAGTGTTTCAGGAACAAGCGCCACAGGAACAGCAGGCTTTAATACACAAAACAATACAAGAACGGTCACTGTAAACGGGAACCTGAACGTTAACAACGGGAACCTTCAATATACCAATGGCAACAGCAGGGCACAGAACGTAATAGTCAAAGGTGATGTGAACATAGCATCCGGGGCTGTTTTTGATGTAGCGGCAAGCCTTTCAGCCACTAATACATTGTCGATTGAGGGCAACCTTGTAAACAACGGAATATTCGACATGTATGCGGGAAGCAGCCAGATTTGCAACGTTACATTTACAGGTCCGGAAAATAAGCAGATAAGCGGGACAACTGCTGTAAGAACCGATTTCAATATGCTCACGGTAAACAAGGGCACAGACAGGAATTCCTTGCTGGATATCACGGTAAATGCATTCGCGCTTAACCCTTCGCTTCCCGAAGCACTTGTAATAAGCAACGGTACCTTCAGGTTGTCGAGCCCTATAACTATTACCCTGACAACATCAAATCCCTTTACCATTCCCATTTCGGGTTGTTTGTCAGCAAACATAGGCACCATAAATATAGGGTCTGCAAATAACAATGCGGCCGACCTCATACTCCAGGGAAGGCTTGAAGTGCTCAATACAGGTATCGTGAATGTTGGTAACGGTTCCGGATCAGCCAATGACATTGAATATGCTGCTGCCGGCAATCCGGAGATTCATGTTGCAGGAGGTTCATTGAATGTTGACGGACAGATAAGAAGGAATACATCGAACACCCTGGGATCACTATGGTTCAATCAGTCGGGAGGGACGATTCTGATAAAGGGCAACAGCTTCAATCCATCCAGAGGCATGTTCGAAGTTGTAAACAGCGGAAGCCGGTTCGTGATTTCAGGAGGAACGCTGATCATCCAAAGAGCCGGAAGCGTAAGCTATGCCGATGTACTGATAACTCCTGAAACATACCTGGCCGACGCCGGCAACGGCGGGCACACCCTGATAACCGGGAATGCCTCCACCCCGGCATCACAGATATTCAACCTTAACATATCCTCTCCTCTATGGAACCTTGTCGTCGACGGAACAACCCAGAACAAAACGGCAAACCTCGTTATCAACCAGCTGACGATCCTTAACAATCTTACAATCAATTCTAACGGGAACCCCGGAACCGGGTCAGTCTTCAGGGCAAACGACCTCGATGTCACAATTGGGGGTAATCTTACAAATAATAACCTTTCGGAGGATGCCGGCGTTGACCATGGCGGTTATCAGGCAGGTTCCGAGGGAAGCACACAGCGAACAATATTTACGGGAAACGGTTGGATCAACGGAACCGGAACAAATCTTACCAACTTTGCCGACCTCGTGCTGGAATCATCACAAAGCACTTCCTCCCTAAGGCTAGGAACGAACAGCAATATCCTTGTTAACAACAACCTGCTGGTTCAGTCAGTTACTTTATCTGACGAGGGGAATACAATTACCGTACTTGGAGATATATATAATTCGGGAACACATCAAAGCCCATCCGCTCCGGGTGGAGGAATTGTCCTTGCCAACGGCATAAAACAAATCATATCAGGTGACGGGAATGGTCAGTTCGGAAATATCACGATTAACAACCCTGCCGGTGTTCAACTTGATGACAACATAAAAATAACAGGTCGGCTAAATCTTTCACTCGGATCGCTGTATGTAAATAATTACAGGCTGACAATGGACATAAACTCGTCATTTTCCGGAACTTTTGACTCGAAACACATGGTTTCCACAAATGGTGTCCTGAGCGATGGAGGCATTGTCAAGCTTTTCGCGGGTTCTGTATCAGGATTTGTTTTCCCTGTTGGATCGAATGGCAAATACCATCCCGTAACATTCAGTTTTACCACATCCGACGCGGGATCAATAAAAGTGATACCTGTCGGGCAGGCACATCCGGCGAATAATCCTCCTGCCAATGACCAGCTTAACTATTACTGGAGGATTGAAACTACAGGATTCAGCGGACTTACATCATCAACACAGGTATATAATTACCTGGAATCAGATGTCAGCGGTAATGAAAGTAATTATCATGGATCATTGTATCAGAATTACGCCTGGACAGATTTTGGCAGTTCAATAATCAATACGGCTGACAATAAAATAACCATCACTCGCCCTGATTTGCCTGAAGGTGAATATACTGCCGGTGAGCCTCCAAACTATTCCCTGAAACATAAGCTTTACAGTCTTAAATCAGGTAACTGGAATGACGGAACAGTTTGGGCCGAGGACAGCCCTTCAAATCCACCATGCGGATACTATCCTGACGGTAATCCTGTATTCATCCGGCAGGGACATGTCATAACAATGACTGGCAACAATGCCTATTCCTACAATGTAAACCTTGAAGGGATTCTGGATATTGGAACGACATCATTTCACAGCCTTGGTTATCTGACAGATTCACTCAGGGCCGGAACCGGAAGGCTCAGGCTGGAATCTTCATCCTATGGCATGTATATTTTCCCGGGCGGGGATCCCGGGAATTTTCTGGAATCTCCCGGTACAACAATAGAATATTACGGCAATACTGATGCCTCCCTTCCGCTCCAGACAGGAAACATTTACAGGCCCTATCAGAATCTTGTGCTTTCAGGCAGCGGAACAAAGTACATGAACACCGAGGATATGAAGATCCGGGGGAGCCTGACTATCAACAACGGGAGCCGTCTGAACAATACGTATTACAGCAGAAACATTTTTATTCTCGGCAACTGGACCGATCTCAATGCTTCATCAGGTGCCTTCATCCCCGGATCAGGAATTGTAAGTTTTGAAGGAACCACGCCCCAGATTCTTAATATATCTTCAAATCTGACCGAAATGTTTTTTGACCTGAGGATCAACAATTCTTCAGGGCTCTCCATAACAGGCAACGGTGGAATCCGGGTCTCACGCAATTTAATTCTTGCAAACGGTATTATAACCACAAACTCCGTCAATTCCCTTACAATAACAAACCCTGCGGCAAACGCTGTTTCAGGGGGATCCTCATCTTCGTTTATAAACGGCCCGCTGCGTAAGCAGATCAGCAATGGTTCATATTTTATGTTTCCTGTTGGAAAAGCAGGCACAACTGCAAGATATGGTAATGTTTTGATTTCAGAGGTTGTTAATGCAGGCATCTGGGAAGCCGAATATTATAATGAACTCCCACAAAACAATATCAGCATGAAACCGCCTGTCAGCCATGTAAGCAACAACGAATACTGGAGAATAAACGGGACTGCTGGCGGTTCGGGTAATGTAAGGATAAGGTGGGATGCACTCAGCGGCTATGCAGGCTCTTCAGCCTCAACACGGAGCAAGATCCGTATTGTTGAATGGAATCCGGCAGGCACTCCCGGTCCGCAATGGGAATATCGTGGCAAGGTACTAAATGACGGAGGAGATGTATCGGGAACGGTTGAAACAGATGCTGCAATAAACTTATCTCCGGGCACCGGTCTTCATTATCTTACCATAGGGGACGAAGGATTGCCAACAGCCACAATCACAAGTTCGCTTACAGCTGCTGTCTGCAATGATGCAGCTTCATCGGCAACAATTACGGTCGCCCTTACAGGCACGCCCCCCTGGTCGCTTAAATACCGGCTGGGAAATGCAACAACGACGCTGAACAATATAGCAACTTCTCCTGTCTCAATAATCCTTAATTCGGCCTCTGCCGGAATTACCCAGCCAATTACCTCGCCAACGGTCTTCAATTTCAACATTACATATGTAAATGACCTTGTTGGAACACCGGGAACCAATGATTATGTAACAACGGTCGCATTAACTGTTAATCCTGTTCCCGACAATACCATTACCGGAAGGACCCTTGTAGGTACAGGAGAGGTTGTAACATATTCGACTCCTGCTGATGCAAGTACATATCAATGGACGCTGAGTTCAAACGGGACCCCTCTTACAGGAAATACCCCTGTGTTCACAGTCACGTGGGGAAGCGGGTCACCTGGCCCCTATACAATTACTCTGGTCAAAACAGCAGCAAATGGATGCCAGGTAACAAACAGCATTCAGGTAACAACAAGTGCCACTCCGGCACCTGTCATTTCCGGGAACCAGTATGTTTGTGCCGGATCGGCAGGAAATGTTTATTCCACGTCCAATGTAACAGGGCACGACTACACATGGTCAATTTTACCATCGGGAGCAGGAACAATTGTTTCAGGAGCCGGTACCAGCAGCATTACGGTAAACTGGAACGGCCCTGCCACAGGGACGACAGTCAGTGTCAGGGAACATATTACCTCGAGCGGAACTCCAGGAATCTTCACTGTAGCTTCACTCCCGGTCGAAATAGGAATACAGCCGTCTGCTTCAGCACCATCATGGTCGGCCCCGTCGACAGTCTGCAACGGGTCAACAGCTGCTGTAACAATAAATAATTCAGAAAACGGAGTCCGCTACCAGATAAGGGTTAGCAGCAACAATTCAAATTCCGGATCTGCAGTCAATGGTAACGGGGGTACTATAACACTTTACACCTCTGCCATAACCGCCACCACTACTTTTTATATTTACGCCTATACTCTTGCGCCATTCAATTGCTCAACAGTTCTTGCAAATCCATCTTCAACTTTTACCGTAACGGCATTACAGGCAATCAATTACGGGACACTGTCTGCCGGTAATCAGACAATCTGCAGCACCACTCTTCCCGACATAATAACCTTTTCAACAATGCCTTCGGGAGGAGCCGGATCATTCTCATATCAGTGGTACTCTTACAACGGCATTCCGGCAGGCTGTCCTTCCGGTTCCTCCATTCCCGCGGGGTGGACTCCCGTTTCACTGGCCAATTCCGATAATTACACCCCTCCTGCCCTGTCATCATCGATGTCATATGCTGTAATGGTGACCCCGACAGGCTCTCCGCATTGCGGAACTGCAACCTGGGCAGCCGGATGCAGACAGATTACAGTGACACCTGCCCCATCGGCATCAATATCATATTCAGGATCGCCATGGTGTACCTCTGAAAGTGTCCAGAATGTTACGCTTACAGGCACACCGGGAGGAGTATTCTCTGCACCGGCAGGACTATCAATTGATGGCTCATCAGGCGCCATTACACCTGCAACAAGTACCGGGGGGACTTATACAGTCACATACACAATTGCTGCTGCGGGCGGTTGCTCTGAATTCACCTCCGCCGCAACAGTCACCATTTATGAAGGAATGGTCTGGACAGGTGACATAAGCACTGAATGGGATCTCCCTGCAAACTGGTCATGCGGATTCGTACCTCAAACTGCGACCGGCGTTCAGATCCCGAATGTTCCAAACAAGCCTGTTCTCGGAAGCGGCATAACCGGATCTGTTAATAATATAACAATTGAGGCCGGCTCTTCACTGGTATTGGCAGGGGGTACTCTCCGGATATCCGGAACCATTACTAATAACGGTACTCTTGATGCTTCTGACGGGACTATTGAAATGAACGGATCGTCAGCACAGGTCATTGGCGCAGGAACTTTCGCAGGCAATACGGTTCGGAATCTTACTATCAGCAATATTTCAGGCGTCACTCTCCTCGGACCTCTAAATGTTACAGGGATAGTCCTTGTTGAATCAGGCGACCTTTATTCCGGCGGATTTCTCACACTTGTTTCATCAGCAACCGGCACAGCGCTTATCGATGGTTCTGGAAACGGTAATGTAAGCGGTAATGTGACAATGCAAAGATATCTGCACTCGGGGTTCGGGTACAAGTATTTCAGCTCACCCTTCACAAATGCCACTGTAGGTGAATTTGACGATGACAGGACAGTCGATCCCTATTTCCCTACTGTGTACAGGTATAATGAAAACAATGTTGTTTCAGGAATGCCTGCCACGGGCTGGGTCGAATATGAGGCATCCGCAAATTTACTCAGCCCGCTGTCGGGTTATGCAGTGAACTTCGGGGATCTTTCTGCAGCCAGAACAGTTGATGTAACCGGTATTGTAAATAACGGGTACCTGTCAGCCACATTTTACAACCATAACCAGGCCTATACACTGGGATTCAACCTTGCAGGCAACCCCTATCCTTCCCCGATTGACTGGACAGCTCCTTCAGGATGGACAAAGACCAACATCGACAATGCCCTTTACTTCTTCAGGGCAAGCTCGTCTGATCCCTACGGAGGCCGCTACAGCACCTGGGTGAACGGCATTTCGAGCGACGATACGGTGTCAAACATTATACCCTCAATGCAGGGATTCTTCATACATGTATCCGATGGTCCTCCGTGGCCCGTGACAGCTACACTTGCCCTCGACAACAATACCAGGGTCACCAGGCTTACACAGGTATTTGCAAAATCGGGAGAAAAGAAACCTGAATCTCTTTTACGCCTTTCGGCAACCATTGACGATAACCCGGATTCAGCAGATCCTTTGGTGATCTATTTTGATGAAAAAGCAGCCTGGGGCTTTGACAGCGGTCTGGATGCCCTTAAACTGATAAATACAGATTATTACTCTCCAAGTCTTTACAGCTTTTCTGCCGACGCGAAAAAATTGTCTATAAATGCCCTGCCTGTACGAAATGATACAATAACCAGCATCCCTCTGGGTGTGACTGCCTCCATTGACGGATATCTGAAAATCAGGCTGACAGATGCCGGCAACATGCTGGCCGGGTGGAAAATATCCCTGTCAGACACAAAGGCCGGAGTTGAATATGATCTGCGGGAAGGAAGCGGATACCGTTTGTTCCTTGAAGCTGGAGAACACAACGACCGCTTCGTTCTAAATCTTACACCGGTTGCAACAGGTATTCCGGAAATGAAGCCTGATGATGTTTTCTCGCTGTACAGCTCACATGGTTTGGTTAAATCTTATATTGATCTGGAAAAGACAGGAGAAGGTGTTTTAAAGATATTCAACCTTGCCGGGCAGCTTCTTTTTGTTGAAAGAATTACTGAAACAGGTTATAATGAATTCCACCCCGGTTTACGGAATGGTATTTATATTGCCACTTTTACATCCGTCAGATACAGGAGTTCAAAAAAACTGTATATAAGCAACAGATGATGAACCTGGGAAAACATACGTGTTTATTTAAGTGGCTGATCGTGATCATGCTATACCTTTTGCCCGCAGGTATGAGGAACCTGGCAGCACAGGAACCGCCTCCCCGTCCCATAAAGATCACTCCGACAGCCCAAATCCTCAATTTCGGAGCATTTTATAACGGTGCGGGAGGCGGCACAGTAACCATCGATCCTTCCGGAGCCCGTTCATCGACAGGCAACGTGGTGCTTCTTGGCCTTGGATATTCATATTCTTCAGCAATGTTTGAGGTACATGCCTCCAGGGGAACTGTAATATCTATCCTTAAAGGCCCCGACGTACTTTTGTCTGGTATACCTGCAGGCTCAATGAACCTCCATATCGGAAATACCAATCCCGGTTCTCCCTTCGTATCAAATGTCAGCTTCAATATCGCAATTCCACTTTATGTGGGAGGAACCCTGTCCGTTGGAGCTCCGGCAGCAAATCCGCCGGGAAGCTATTCCGGCTCCTTTTACATTACCATTGTAAAAGAATGATAAAACGGTTCATTATTGTTTAAATAAAAATGAAAGGCATTAAAGCATACACAAATACCAGCAAGGCAGGATGTATGCCTTTGTGCCCGGGGCCATTTTCGATTCCGTTGATCTTTCTGCTCCTTTTTCTCGCCAATGCCAGGCTGTACCCGCAGGATCTCCCCGAATATGATGAGATATCGATCTTTCTTATGATACAGGGTTACGGTGGCACTGAGATAAACAGCCTTATTAAGGATGAAGAACTTTTCCTGCCGGTTACTGACCTTTTTGACTTCCTCAAAATTAAAAATGATCAGTCGCCTGATCTTGAAACCATCTCGGGATTTTTTGTTAATCCTGAAGCTGAATATTTGATAAACAGGGCTAAAAACATGATAATTTACCAGGGAAAGGCATTTGAACTTAACAACGGAGATATAATAAGAACAGAATCAAACCTTTTCCTTCATTCTGCCTGTTTTGGAAAAATATTCGGGCTCGACTGTAAATTTAATTTCAGGGCTCTTACCGTAACTGTCTCCAGCCAGCTGGAATTGCCTCTGATACGTGAGATGAAGCAGGAAGAGATGCGCAGGAACATCTCTAAACTGAAAGGCGAAGCTGTGGCTGATACTGTTATTGGCCGGACCTATCCTTTGTTTAAAACCGGCATGGCCGACTGGTCGGTTTACGCTTCACAGGAAATTGAAGGCCGGTCCGATACAAGAGTCAACCTCGATCTTGGCGCTATGATAGCCGGAGGAGAAGCAACTGCCTCGCTCTATTACAGCAATACCAACTCTTTCAACGAAAAACAGCAAAGATACCTCTGGCGCTATGTCAATAACGACTTTGCCCCGCTGCGCCAGGTAATAGCCGGAAAGATCCAGACCGGTGCCATGTCATCAATTTACAATCCCGTTATTGGTGTACAGCTTACGAATACACCCACAACTTACCGCCGGTCATTCGGAACCTATAATATTGCCGACAGGACAGAACCCGGATGGATAGTGGAACTCTATGTCAACAATGTTCTTGTCGATTTTGCAAAAGCCGACGCATCGGGTTTCTTTAATTTTCAGGTTCCCCTTGTTTATGGTAATTCACTGGTTAAGTTGAAATTTTTCGGTCCGTGGGGAGAGGAGCGGACTCATGAACAGACAATAGTTATTCCTTATAACTTCCTTCCTGAAAAGACATTTGAATATACTGTAAGCGCGGGCGTTGTGGAAGACACCTCGGCAACACGGTTTTCGCGGGCCAGCTTCAATTACGGTGCCAGCCGCAGCCTCACTGTCGGCGGAGGGGCCGAATACCTGTCATCAATTGATACCCGGCCTTTTATGCCGTTTGTAAATGCATCCTACCGGATAACTAACAGTTTTCTTGTTTCAGGTGAATATGCACCCGGTGTAAGGGCAAAAGGAAATCTTTCATACAGATTACCCTCGAATATACAGCTTGATGTGGACTATACCCGGTATGACAAGGAACAGAAGGCAATACTTTATAACTACAGGGAGGAACGCAAGGCGATGCTTTCAGTCCCTGTCAGGCTTGGAAAGTTCTCATCATTCAACCGTTTTTCCATTAACCAGATAATACTTCCCTCTTCGAAATATACAACTGGTGAATGGCTTATCTCGGGTTTACTGTTCGGGGTAAATGCAAACCTTACAACTTACGCCCTGTTCGTTGGCGAAACGGATCCTTACATCTACAGCAACCTTTCAGCCGCATTCAGGCTGCCGGCAGCTTTCACCATAATGCCGCAGATGCAGTACAGTTACAGTGAGAATAAATTGCTTACTGCCAAAATCAGGATTGAAAAACCTGTGCTCAAACACGGATATCTTCACTTTTCCTATGAGCATAATTTCCGCAACGACATGAGACTTGCCGAGGCCGGTCTCAGATATGACTTCTCCTTTGCACAGGCCGGAACCTCAATAAGACAGTATGACAACAGGACAAGCTTTATCGAGTATGCCAGGGGCAGCCTGATACACGATAAAAAGACAAAATACACGGCAGGAGATAATCGCACTAACGTGGGCCGCGGAGGGATAACAATAATTCCGTTTATCGACCTTAATTTAAATGGCAGAAAAGATAATGGGGAACCCAGAGCCCCGGGACTGAATCTGCGGGCAAGCAGCGGAAGGATTGAGAAGAGTGAAAGAGATACGGTAATAAGGATACTTGGACTGGAACCGTATACAAGCTGCTTTGTCGAACTCGATCCCAACAGCTTCGACAATGTGTCGTGGAGGCTTCAGAAGGCTACATACAACATCATTGTTGATCCTGATATCCTGAAAAGCATAGAGGTTCCGGTCAGCGTTACGGGAGAAGCAAACGGATTTGTTTACGTTGAAGAAAACGGACAAAAAAGAGGACAGGGAAGGGTTATAGTCAGTTTCTTCGACAGCAGCAATAACAAATCAGGTACAGCCCTTACGGAGGATGACGGATATTACAGCTATTTCGGCCTCAGGGCAGGTGATTATATTGCAAGGATCGATACAGGGCAGATGAGAAAACTACGCATGTCATCAGATCCGGAATCCCGGAAATTTTCAATAGCCGGCACTCTTGACGGCGATATTGCCGACGGGCTTGATTTTGTCATCAGGGCCCTGCCTGTTGATACTGTCGTAAAGGAAACAGCCAGACCTGAAATCGTTGCTGCAGCTAAAGATACATCTTACCTTATTCTGCACGAGATGTCGGAGGAGGTTTATACAATCACAGAGGACAGCTGGGCCATTCAGATAGGCGCATTCAAAAGTAAGGAATATGCAGAAGGATTTAAGAAAATGCTGGAAAGGGAACTTGGCAAGGAAGTTCAGATAACAGTTGCCGGCGATTATTACAGGGTCAGGATACTTGATCTTCCCACACGGGCAGAAGTAGACGAGAATGTTGCCAAACTTAACAAACTGGGATTCAGGGAACTTTGGATAATCCACCTTCTGGCTCGCCAGCAGCAGATTTTGCTTGTGCCGAAAACTGATTCTCTCGCCATAGTCAGAGAGGCTCCTCTTACCGAAGCTGAAATTGCGGAAATGAGCCTCGGCGCTTTCCGCATGCGCACTGAAGCAGCCGCCCTAAGCAAAGCCCTTTCAGAGTCATTGAGAAAGAAAGGAGCCATCGAATTCAGAGGCAGGTATTACAGGCTGCAGACTCCTGATCAGCCTGTAATTGATCCTACTATTCTCAAGGCAATGGATGAGCTTCTGCCCGATGTCGGAAAGTTTGAATTCAGGAACGAATGGAATAATCCTGTGAGGAAAATGACAGTCGCTGAAGAACCTGTTGCCGAAAGGATACCAATTACAGTTGGAAAAGCTCCTGTCCCGCCGGACAAGTCTGTGAGAGTTGCCGGAGAATTGTCAGACAGGCTTGTCTATGTCGGAAAACAGGAGTCACCTGTAACTTCAGTGGCACTTCAGGTTGCAATATACCATAAGGAATCTCAGGCCCGGAGGGCACAGAAAAAGATAATGTCGAAACTTAACCTGCCGGTCGAAATTGTTAAACAATGGGATTACTACCATGTACTTGTTACCGGATTCAATACCCGTGAAGAAACATATCCTTATTATCCAGAACTTGCTGGTCTGGGTTATCCGGGGATAACACTCATCGAGAACTACAGGCGTCAAAAGTAACTGATCACCCGGCGTCGCAATTATATAACTGCAAATCACCTGACTTTAGCCCGGGGACAATGTAATTTTACATTCCTGTTAACGAAGGCGATAACCATAATTCTTCTGGATCCCTTCCGCTTCCGGGAAGAATTGAGGCAAAGAGCCGGTATATAAATATACTTCATCGCTAAAGAATGCCCGTGACTCTCAAAAGACATGAGAATGCGCTGAAACGGTAAATCATCTGTTATTGAACCACATAGGAACACAAAGGGACAAACAAACAAAGTAGTAATAAGTAGATTAATCCGTTTTTGATACAGCCTCAGGCTGCTGACAGTTACACACCGCTTACTCTTCTCCCGATTAACGGTTCCAAAATGCATCATGCGTCCTGCTCATTTCCCTTTTCCGGCAGAAATTTCGTAAATTCATATCGCCATAGGGCCGAATATTGTTAAATATTTCACAATGAGTAAAATTGTCATAATCTCCCCGAGTGTCAGAGCCGGAAGGAAGAGCCACAGGGTGGCTGTTTATATCGAAAATCTGATCAGGGAGAAAAACCTTGCAGATGTGGAGATCCTTGATCTTCACAGGTTTAATTTCCCGCTGTTTGATGAACGGCTGAAATATCAGCAATCACCCCTGAAGGAAGCCATGGCTTTTGCAGAAAAGATACGCCAGGCTGAAGGTGTTGTGGTAATTTCACCCGAATATAACGGAGGGTCACCTGCCAGCCTGAAGAACGCGATAGACCTTCTTGTTGAGGAATGGTATAAAAAGCCGGTAGCTTTTGCAACCGTTTCCGATGGTAATTTTGCAGGCACCCAGGCCATTATTTCGCTTCAGTTCTCCCTTTCAAAGCTGGGTGCCATGATAGTTCCTGCAACCCTGAGGTTCCCATCTATCCAGCCAGCCTTTGATGAGAATGGAATTCCTGCAGAAAAAGAGAAAACCGACAGGAGAACTATAGCTTTTCTGAATGAACTCTTATGGTACATGGAAGCCAGGAAAAGGATGTCATAAAACCCGGGAAATGGAGACGGAAAGGAAAAAAGTAATTGTCACCGGCGGTGGAAACGGGATCGGGAAAGAGATCGCAACTGCTTTTGCCAGGCAGGATGCAGAGGTTCTTATTGCCGACAAGGATGTCAAAGCAGGTTATGAGGCCGCCGAGGCAATAAAATCCACCGGGTCACCGGCACATTTCTGCCTGACGGATATTTCTGATCCGGCCGGAGTGGTCAACATGATCGGGGAAGCAGTCAGCCTTTTAGGTGGAATAAACATTTTGATAAACAACGCGGGTAAGGGAATATGGAAACATCCTGATTTGCTTTCCGTTGAAGAGTGGGATTCAGTCATTGACACCAACCTGCGCGGAGCATTCCTTTGCTCAAGGGAAGCTGGACGGGTAATGAAGCAAAGCGGGGGCGGTTGTATTATCAACATTGCCTCAACAAGAGCGTTCATGTCGGAACCCTGCTCGGAAGCATATGCCGCATCCAAGGGAGGCTTGGTTGCCCTTACCCATGCTCTGGCAGCCTCACTGGCCCCCTACAATATCAGGGTTAACTGCATAAGCCCCGGATGGATTGAGACAGGCGACTATAGCAGACTCAGGAAAATTGATCACTCACAGCATTTTTCAGGCAGGGTTGGACGGCCATCAGATATTGCAGAGGCATGCCTGTTTCTCGCCGTCAACGATTTTATAAACGGAGAGAATATTATTATTGACGGAGGCATGACAAAAAAAATGATCTATGAGCCCTGACAAATTCTCAATAAGTTCCAGAGTTGCAAGTTTCCGGTTTGCCTTCAGGGGAATTACACGACTGTTCAAAAATGAACCCAATGCCATTATCCATCTTGTGGCTGCCGTTGTCGCAACATGTGCCGGCATTATTCTTGGCATAAACAGGTTTGAATGGTGTCTGATTGCTATCGTGGCAGGACTTGTCATCATAGCCGAGATCTTCAATACCTCGATCGAAAACCTTGGTGATGCAATTGATCCGAATTGGAACGAGAAAATAATGAAGGCCAAGGACCTTGCAGCAGCAGGTGTTCTTGTGGCCGCAATAATATCAGTCATCACCGGGCTGCTGATCTTTGTCCCCAGAATTATCGCCCTGGTCCGATAAAACCACACACACTGTGGCCAGTCAGTGAGCCATGCTCAATGTTGGCTGTAAAGGATCAACACTAATTTTGCATGTCCTATTTGCTTTTCAGGGTTCGGAAGACAAACAGGATTATTATTGCCCCACCTGTTGCTATGAGGATGCTTTTCAGGTTGAATCCGGTCACTGTTCCAAGTCCCAGAACCGTACCAAGGTATCCGCCAAGCAATCCGCCTCCAATACCAAGGAGTATGGTTATCAAAAATCCTTTCGGATCTTTACCGGGCATAATGAATTTGGCAATCAGGCCAACTATCAATCCCATTACGATCCAAGATATGATTCCCATGGCTGTATTTATTAAGTTAATTTTCTGCCTCAATAAAATTAACCATTCTCTACTGATTAAAAAATCCCAACAAGGAATTTATTCCAGGTTCGTGATCTGATACATACCTTCCCACGGCGATCCTTTTCAATTGCAATTATGAAATGAGGCCGTCAGATTCTGACACTTTTATCATTTCCGACAAGGGTGTTTTCAGAAAAAACTTCCATAAAGATGATTTTTTAGTCCCGTAAAAAAAGCCTTTTGTCAAAAATCAGGTTTATTGGAACCCCGTGTGTTTAAATCTATATCATACTGAATAATTGAATTTTACAACGGGCCGTTCACATTGCCGCCAAAAACCCCGGTTATTTGCATAAATTTCAGGCCCGTTTTGACGATTGTACCTTATTTTCCGGTAAAGGCCATAAAAATGTATATGATCCTTTGAAATTGATTGACCAGCCAGCGTCGTAAGCACCTCATTTCCCCGATATTCGGGCTTTTGCCACTTGTCAGAAAATTATGATGATGATATTTTTATATCATAAATTTAAAACGGAAGTAATGCATAATTCAATTGAGGCAAACGGTACGCAGGTCCGGGACCACACGACTGCTGTTCACCCCGACAGGGAGAAAAGTTCTCATGGAATTTCAGGATTTTTCCCTGCAATAGTAAATATGATTGCAGAGGACGGGACCAATTTCTTCCGCTATATAAAACATCTTGGTCTTTCAAGAGAAAACAACCTCGTTGTCCTTTCCTCACGACATCATTATTTCTATGATGAAAATGAGATGAAAAGGGTGAAAACACTCGTTAACCTGAGAAAGCTGAATCTCATTAAATACCTTGATGAGTTTCTGTATTCACTTGTACAGATACTGCCTGCCGATACGAAATTTATCGGCTGTTTTTCCGACAACGGTTCATCAGCCGGTTATAAGCCGGCATTCCTCCATCCTATCAAAAGCCTGAAGATGAAAATCAACCTTCATGAACTGATGGGATCAAGGAGCCTGAACAGGAAAAAGGTAACAGAGATACTTGAATCATTCGGTTTCAGGATAGTTGATATGACAGAAATTGACGGAATCACATACTTCTGCGCCCAGAATCTCAGGAGCCGGACTGTTTTGAGAGCTTAAACAGCTCTGTGGCATTGTTCCGGGATAGTTCAGTCATTTTATATGTAAGGCCTTCAGTCAGAGGGCCTTTTTTGTTCGTTCCGCACGGCTTCATCCATACGGCAGGAACAGAATCTGCAGTGTCCGGAATGCATTGTATTCACTTTAATCCTGAACATTGTGGAAAATTTCATATATTTTTGTAAAAACACAGGTCTGTTTTTGCAAACTGTCGAACCTGCACGAATCAATAAAATCAAATTAGAACCAAAATTGTGAAATCATGTTAAAACACTCACAAAAAACAGGGCTGATCCTTCTTATGACAGTCTTAGTGACGTTTTCGGGTCAGGGATTTTCACAGGTCCGTATTTATGTTAACACCGACCTGGAGGGAATTAGCGGAGTTTACAAGTTTTCCCAGACAAGGGAAAAAGACACCCCGCTGAATCTTCAGGCGTGCGAATATTTCATGGATGACCTTGCTGCTGTTATAAGGGGTCTCAGGGACGGCGGAGCTGACGATGTAGTAGTGCTTGACGGGCATGGGAGCCAGGCTGTTATTCCTCATCTCATGGAACCAGGAGCGACCTACATAACAGGTCGTCCGAGGCCGGGAGCCGGCAACCTGTCGATGCTCGACAGTACATTCTCTGCAATGGTAATGATTGGTTTTCATGCAATGATGGGGACCCCTGACGGAGTACTTAACCATACACAGAGTTCGTTGACAGAAAACAGATACTGGTACAATGGTGTTGAATCAGGGGAGCTCGCACAAAACGCAATTATTGCAGGCTATTATGGAGTCCCGGTCATTATGGTCTCAGGGGATGTGGCGGCATGCAGGGAAGCGGTAAAATTCTTCGGGGATAAAATAGTCACGGTACCCGTGAAGAAAGGATTGTCGCGCGAAGCTGCAATGCTTTACCCTTTTGATGAGACCAGGCAGGCACTTTATGACGGCGCAATAAGAGCCATGAGTGTTATTTCATCGTGCAAACCATATAAAATTGAATTTCCCGCTAAAGTCAGAATGCAGTATCTGAACAGAGATAACGGCAGACCTGAACCTGAAATAATCACTGTTGAGGGAATAGCAAGAGACGCCCTGCATATTCTTGATTTTGAAAAACAATAAAAACCATATCCACAGATTATCCCAATCCTGCCTGAAATTGATATTTCTTCAGAAATATAAACGGCCCTGCCGGTTAAAATTCGTCCTGCCGGTCTTCCTGCTTATCATCTACCTGGAAGTCTTAAACCATGCCGCTTTTGCCCAGAATTATCCCTTCAGAGAATATTCGGTTCTTGACGGCCTGCCCCAAAGCCAGGCAAGAGGCCTTTACCAGGACAGCCGGGGATTCCTCTGGATAATGACACGTAACGGCGTTTCGCGGTTTGACGGATATGAGTTCAGGAATTATTTCAGAAAAGACGGACTTCCGACCAGTACAATAAACCAAATCTTTGAGGATAACAAAGGATATATCTGGGCACTTTCAACCAAGGGTCTGTCAAAATACAATGGTTACAGATTCGAGCATTACCCCTTTGAATTTCCGAAACAAACTGAGTCAGGCTCCTATATCAGCAATTCAGCAGACACGATAACAATTCTTTTAAAAAATAACAGTACGGGATATTTCAGGGTACTTTGTTTCAAAGACGGAAAGTTTTTTAACCATCCGAAATACGGACCTGTTTATGACACCCTTAATACTGTAATAAATTATTATGACGTTCAGGGCGATTACTTCCTGTTTATTGATACAAAATTCAACGCATGGAAAAGGATGCGTGACGGGACCTTGTATTTTTTAGGTGAGGGCTTAAGGGATATTATAAAAACCCGCAAAGGTCCTTTGCTTGCAGGCCGTAATGAATTTTATGAGGTATCCGGAAACAGGTTGATACCATATATGCTTTCGAATACTGAAAGGGAAGGAAGAGCCGCTTCATTTGCCACAGAGAAAGGCTATTTTATAAGGTACTTCGACGGATACGATTTGAACATCATCAGACCTCCCGCTTATTCATCATTGTTCATCGACAATGAATCAAACCTGTGGCTTGGCTCCGAGGTCAATCTATATAAACTCCTGTCAACGGCATTCAATTATCTGGGCCCTGAGGACGGTCTTCCGGTTAACACCTGGGCCATGGTCGAAGACAAGAATGGTCATATATGGTTTGGCACAATTACAGGCGATCTGATTGAATTCGACGGCGAAAAACTTATTCCGAGAAATGAACACAGAAAGCTTTTTGAAAGCAGGGATATCGCTTTCTATAAGGGAAGCATAAGGGCATCAGACGGTAAAGTATATTTTTCACTTAATGCAGGTGTTCTTGTATGGGACGGCGTTTCATTTAAAAAGATCCCGGGCATACCGGAAAAGGCACAGGTCTGTATCATTTACGAGGACCCGGTTGATAGATCCCTTTTCTTCGGTACAGGATACGGATTATATCATCTGAAAAACGGGAAAATGGACTTCTTCCCGGAATTTGCCCCTGGGGGGTATGGCCTTATTGAAGGCATTTTAAGGGATGACTCGGGGAAATACTGGCTCTCGGGAGAAAACGGGATCTTCGCGTTTGACGGTAAAAATTCCGTTCCGCTTCTGGATTCCATAATGCCGTCGGGATATACATACACACTCGTCAAAGATAGCAGAGGTGGCATCTGGATAACATCCGATGAGGGTCTTTTTTATAAGGAGAATCAGACTGACAGGCTCAGATATGGCCTTCCTGAAGAAATAAACAACTCGGCAAACTCAATCATCGTCATGGATTCGTCCCGAATTATGGTCGGAAGGATGACAGATATCTGTATAATTAACACCGACAAATTTTACAGAAATGACCCGGATTATTTCAGGATATATGACAAATCAAACGGATTTACCGGAAGTGAATGTCTCGACAATGGAATAATAAGGGATCAGAAAGGCCGATTCTGGATACTTACTTCAGGAAAAGCAATAATTCTTGATCCCCGAAGGCTCCGCCCAAATATGAATCCGCCTGTGGCAATGGTAACTGACATTGAATATGAGACAGACAGTCTGGCATGGAAATCGCTCCGGATTCCCGATCTGTTTTATAACAGACAGGGGAAGGAGATAAGGATAAAAAACAAACAAAAGAATTTAAAATTCAGGTTTACAGGATTATCTGCAACAAACCCCGAAAAGATCGAGTTTCAGCACCGTCTTGTTGGTATCGAAAATATCTGGTCCGACAGAGACCCGGAAAGAGAGGTGGAATATAAAAACCTTAAACCAGGCAATTATGTGTTCCAGCTTAAGGCAATTAATGCCGACGGTGTTGAATCAAAAGAAGTCTATGGACTGAATTTCGTTATCGTACCCGGTTTTTATCAGACCTGGTTTTTCAGGATCACGGTAACATTCCTGTCAGCCTTATTTCTCATGGTGGCAACGTGGTGGTACACAAGATTTAATATCAGAAAGAAACAGGAACAACTAAGGATGAGGAACGAACTTTGGCGTTTGCAAATGAATTCGGTTATCAGGCAGTTTGATCCACATTTCATGTTCAATGTGGTTTCTTCGGTAGGGTCGCTTGTGATGAAAGGCGAAAAAGAAACATCGTACAATTACATTGTGAAACTATCAGGGCTGTTAAGGACAATGCTTGCAGATAACACCACCCTGGTAAGAACTGTAGCCGAAGAGATAGACTTTGTAAAAAGATATTGTGAACTCCAGAAGCTAAGATTCAGGGACCGGCTAAGATATACCATTGATGTAAACCAAAACGTGAACCTGCAGCGTCTTATCCCGAAGATGACAATTCAGACCTTTGTGGAGAACTCGATTAAACATGGGATCGAAAATAAAATTGAAGGAGGATTTATTAAAGTAAAAATAAATGAAATAAATAATTCCCTGGAAATTATTGTTATTGACGACGGAGTGGGAAGGGAAAAAGCAGAATCGATAAGTAAAGGGGGAAGCGGTTATGGACTGAAAACAATCAAAAGTATCTTTGATTTCACCAACAGGATGAACAGGACCAGGGCAAATATTGATGTGATTGATCTTAAAGATGAAAGAGACATTGCGTGCGGGACCGAAATAAGGATCAGCATACCAGATGATTATGTTTTTGAATCTGTACAGGCCTGACACTCAATATAGTTATATTAATTTAATATTCGCGATGAATGATATCCCTGAAGCCGTGATCATAGAAGATGAACCCGAGGCATTGCATCTTCTTCAAAGCCTCATTGCAGAGAAAGGGCTTGCAAAAGTTACCGGATCAGCCACTGATCCCTTCAAGGCTGTCGGTCTGATCAGTTCGCTTAATCCGGATATACTATTTCTTGACATCAAGATGCCGGGGAAAAGCGGATTCGATATCCTGGATGACCTGAACATGATGAAGATAAATCAGCCTTATATAATATTTACAACAGCATACGATGAATATGCCATCAGGGCCTTCGAATATGCGGCATCCGATTATCTGCTCAAACCAGTCGAACCGGGAAGACTTTCTGAGGCTGTCATGCGTTGCAGGAACAGAGACTTTCAAAGGGAAAAACAAAAAAACATTTTACTCGCAGAATCACATAAGAAACTCCTTTTCAGGAATATTTCAGGCTTTGTGATAATCGATCCTTCAGAAACAGTTTATATTGAAGCCGCTGGAAATTATTCAGTTTTCCATCTGGATACCAACAAAACGGAAACAGTGACATCCCTTCTCCATAAAATCGAGATTCAGCTTCCCGTAACAAAATTCTTCAGAACCAGCCGGTCAGCAATTATAAATACAACATACCTGAAAAAGATTAACACCAGACATCTTCAATGTCTGCTTGTTAAAAACCAGAATGAATTCAGAGTGGATATATCAAGGGAAAAGATCAATGATCTTATAGAATTAATGAAAAACCAGTTTGGGAAATGAGAATCCTGGTGTTTTTGAGCAATTGTCTGTTCCACAAAGGGGCTTTTAGATCTGATCCCAGACGCCGTTCATACAAAGTTCAGATCTTTTCATACAGTTTTTTAAAAGATTAATACAAAGACTTCCTTAAAAAAAACAATCAACGCAAATAAGGACTATTTTTATGATTCGTCCCCGTCTGATTTATTCCTGCTGTTTGTCGACAGATACTTTCAAAAAGCACCGATCGGAAGGGAACGGATAAAGCAAAAATCAATTTCCGGAGATAAAATTCCCCAATTACCCCATCTATCTTCCGGAACCTTTATGACCCCTGCACGATTCATCCCCAACAATCGCAGGGGTTTTCTTTTTAAATCATAATTTTATTTGGCAACCAGGAAACCATGGCCTTTCACGTTCCCCGGGTTTTCAATTTGGATTGCAACCCGGTACCGGCCTGCTTATCCCAGCTCTGCCAGATTTTGCTTATGGAAGAGTTCCTTTCAGTGTTTAAAGAGCCGCTTCTGACTCATCCGTAAGGGGAGCCGGATCTTTTGACAGCTCCTGCCGGGTCAATGATGTGATCCGGAAGACCCTCAATTCAGGTAGTGAAGCAAGACACTTTGCATGGATTCTCCGTCTTGCCGATAAAATATTGCCTGACTTTGATTTCTTGATAAGCATCATTTTTAAAATTATACGCCATAACATATAAGATAAGAAGTGAAAAAGGGATGCCATTCTATGTTTAAATGACCTTACAATACAAAAGATAAAAGACCCGATAGATCAGCAGAAAGAAAAACAAAAACCACAGCCGGAGGCAGAACGTTGATGTCACAAATAACCAAAATCACTATTTTTAGAAAGCTAATTTTCATACCGGCAACGAATGCAATCAACACTGGCAACACTCAGGCAGCTCACCTCTGATATTATCAACCGTTCATTCCCGCAGTTAAGGGATAAAAAGATACATGTTTTTACCGGGCCGCTGCGCTTCTATGCCTTCTCAGTATGGGTACCTCCGTTTTTCAGGGTTATTGTCATAAGCACCAGAACCTTGGATTTTAACAGAAAAGTACTCACCGGCCTTATTGCTCATGAGCTGTGCCACCAGGAAAGGTATATCGGGATGGGTGTGTTAAATTACCTGGTATTTGCTGTTAAGTTTCTGACCTTAAAAAAAATACGTTCAGCCGAAGAAAAGGCAACGGACCGGCTCACAATTGAAAAAGGTTATGGAAGAGAACTTTATGAGTTGTCAACTATAACTCACAAAGACAGAAAGCACAAGAAAATAAATGATTTATATCTGTCGCTCGAGGAGATCAGAGCTTATTCCGAAAGCCTTGGGAATTGGGTTTAATGATAACAATAACTGGCTCCTTCGTCCGGAAATCCTTTCATGTTATGAATGGCTGACTTTTTTCCACATGGGTATTGTCCTGCACCATCAGTTAAGAAATAATTCGAAAAGTCTTGTCGGGTTTTCGATGATCTTTCCTGTTTCGAGTTCCCAGTAAGGGAAAATGCAGGTGATGCTTTCTTCGTCCATTTTCGTAGGTTTATGGCACCAAAATATATTAAAAAGGAATACCCTGATTCAAAAGCACACCCTGATTTGATAAGGGTATTCATTGCATACATTAAAGTGATTTTCCTGTTGACAAAACTTCCGGCCCTGCAATCTGCTTGCGGATAAAGATGGTTGTTATTCGGCTTTAAATTTAAAGAGTCCGAACCGTGTTTCTACTAAAAACCTGTCGTAACAAGGCTCAGGATAATAAAAGAAAATTACAACAATTCCTCTTTCCCTCCACTCACATCCTCTTCAACGACATATAAACATAAGATCCTAATACTTAGAAATATTAGGATCTTTTTTGTAGTCCCACCAGGAATCGAACCTGAATTTGAGGTTTAGGAAACCTCCGTTCTATCCATTGAACTATGGGACCAGAATTTACGGGCTGTAAAATTATATCTTTTTTTTCAGGATTACAAAAAGACCAACCATTTGATCTGGATGATTTAATAACTATTATTATCTGTTTGCGATTAAACTGCCCGGCCGGAGGTCGTGCTTCCGCCCTTACCGGGTGCTGACAGCCCCGGGTCTTTAATTTTGTTTAATCCCTTATCTTTCTTAATTTCATCCTTTAAATCGAATGATCATGAACTGGATAGATTTCATAATTATAGTCCTTCTCGTTTTCGGCCTGGCAAGAGGATATATAAACGGATTTATAAAAGAACTTGCTTCTCTCCTTGCCCTTATCCTCGGAATCTGGGGCGCAATAAAATTCACAACATGGACTGCGGCACGGCTTTATGATTACTTTGACATGACAGGCAGATACGTGGGCATAATAGCTTTCCTTATCACATTCATAGTTATCGTTGTGATCATCCATTTCATAGGACTGGTCATCGATAAACTCACTGACAAGCTTTCTCTCGGTTTTCTCAATTCGTTGCTCGGGATGGTATTCGGGATATTCAAATCGGCACTTTTTCTCAGTGTGATACTTGTCGTACTCAATGCAATAGATGACAAACATCCTTTTCTTCCCAAAGAAACCATAGCCAGGTCGAGATTCTATAATCCGATTGCCGATATTGCCCCTGCTGTCTTTCCCGTTATTGGCGAAGGCAGCTTCGACAAGAGCTTCGACAGGTTCAAAAAGAAGCCCGATGAACTGTCCATTTAAGGCTCTTTGCTATATTTGCACTTCGAAATAAACGGATTTATGAATTTTGTTGAAGAATTGAGATGGAGGGGCATGATACACGATATCATGCCGGGCACCGAAGAATTACTCGGGAAAGAGGTCACAAAAGGATACATCGGATTCGACCCGACTGCCGATTCGCTTCATATCGGCCACATGGTACAGGTGATGCTTCTGGTGCATTTTCAAAGGGCCGGGCATGTGCCTGTTGCCCTTGTAGGAGGCGCCACCGGCATGATAGGCGACCCCTCCGGAAAATCTGAAGAGAGAAATCTTCTTGATGAAGAGACACTGCGAAAGAACGAAGCCGGAATCAAAAAACAACTGTCCCGTTTTCTGGATTTCTCTTCCGGAATAAAGAATCCGGCCATAATGGTGAACAACTACGACTGGATGAAGGAATATTCCTTCCTCAGGTTCATCCGTGAGATCGGGAAACATATTACGGTCAATTACATGATGGCAAAGGATTCGGTAAAGAAACGGCTCGGATCCGATGCCAAGGAAGGAATGTCGTTCACCGAGTTTTCATACCAGCTTGTACAGGGAACCGATTACCTGCACCTCTACAACCAGCTTGGATGCAGGCTGCAGATGGGCGGATCAGACCAGTGGGGAAACATTGTTACCGGAACTGAACTTATTCGACGCAAAACCGGAGGCGAAGCATATGCCCTTACATGTCCCCTTATTACAAAATCAGACGGCTCAAAATTCGGAAAAACCGAATCGGGAAATGTCTGGCTCGATCCTGACAAGACATCACCCTACCAGTTCTACCAGTTCTGGCTCAATGTTTCGGATGAGGATGCGGCAAAATACATAAAGATCTTCACTCTTCTCGATCGTAAAACAATAGAGGAGCTTACCGAAAGCCACAATACAGCTCCGCATGAAAGGATCCTTCAGAAGCGGCTGGCGGAAGAGGTTACTGTTATGGTCCATTCGAAGGAGGATTTTGATGCTGCCGTTGAGGCTTCGCAGATTCTGTTCGGCAAGGGAACAACTGAAACCCTTATGAAGATGAATGAACAGACAATCCTGTCTGTCTTCGAAGGTGTTCCTGTATTTGATGTGAAACGCGAAATTTTGCAGAACGGGGTCTCGTTCACCGACCTTTGTGCAGTCCACACACCGGTTTTCGCATCAAAGGGTGAATTGAGAAGACTCGCGCAGGGAGGCGGTATCAGCATCAACAAAATGAAACTTGATGATCCGGAAATGATCATCGGGCCCGGTTCATTGCTGAACGGCAAATATATCCTGGTACAGAAAGGGAAGAAGAATTATTATCTCCTGAAGACTGTATAATATCTATCTGCGGAGATCGGCAGCCAGAATTGAAACATCATCAAACAGATCCGGATTCTGATCCGGAATGCCAAGCTTATTGAGCATTTTTTTTATGTTGACTTCCACGGGATCATTGTTTGTTATATGTTTCACAATCTCCTTCGTGAGGATCTCCCTGCCATCCGCACCCTTAAGATCCGACAGTCCGTCAGTATAAAGGACCATCTTCGAATAATCATCTATTTTCAATACCTTTTGCTCAACAACGGGAATTTCGTCAAGCATTCCTATACCCACGCACAAGGAATGGAGATGTATGAGCTGCCCTGTCGCGGTGTTGTAAATAACCGGAGGATTATGCCCGGCATTTACATATTCAAGAATGCCGGTCGTGCTGTCATACCGGGCTACAAAGAATGTAATGAACTTTTCCCCTGCGGCGTTTGCATTGATAAGGTCATTTAATTTACGTATCAAAGCAGGTAGTTCGACATTGCAGGTAAAAAGAGCCCTTAAAGAAGCCTGAAAATTCGACATGAGAATGGCGGCAGACATTCCCTTGCCTGAAACATCGGCAATGCAAAAGCCTGTTTTTGTGTCGGAAAGTTTCAGGCAATCATAATAATCACCTCCCACTTCATAATGTGGGAAATAAAATCCGTTTACAACGAGCCGTCCATCACGGGGCATGGTTTTATTATCAGGGATAAGCTTCTGCTGCATCCTGGCAGCAAGTTCAAGTTCTTTTCTCAATGCTTCCTGCTTCAGGCTTTCCCTGAAAAGCCTCATGTTCTCAATTGCAACAATTATGATGTTCGATATTGTCTGTATGAAATTCAGATGCTTTATCACGGGGCTCATCCCCTGACCTTCTTCCTCAATATCCCCTATCAGTATGAAAGCCAGCGGCACATAATTGTTGTAAACAGGTATTAATATGTCGACACCTTCAATTTCGAGATCCTCGTTCCTGAAGGCTATCTCGGTAAATTTCAGGAGCTGTGATTCGACATCAATGCCCTTGTCAAATTCATCGGGGAATCCGCCGTTGAGAATGCATTCCCATCTGGCCGAGTGCTTGAAAACAAGGATCTTTCCAATCCCCAGGTTATTCCTGAGTATGGATTCATATTTTGACAGAAGGACTTCAGTCGGCAGATTTGCATTGATCGACAATGTTATGTCGAGGAGTGCGTCGAGTTTGAACTTGGATATCCTGAGCCTGTCGATTGAAGCCTTTTTTTCGTTCATGGTTCACGATTTGGCTCTTTCAATATACGACCTGGTTGATGTATCTATCCTTATCCTGTCGCCTACATTTATAAACAGAGGCACCATGATTATACCACCTGTTTCAATCTTTGCCTGCTTCAAGGCATTGTTCGCGGTATCGCCTCTGAGGCCGGGTTCTGTATATACAACCTCCATTACCACAAACTGAGGAAGCTCTACCGACAGCACAGTCTCTGTATCGGCATGAACGACTACCTCAACGTTTTGCCCTTCCTTAAGGAATTCATGACTGTCTATAAGATCTTCGGATACATGGATCTGTTCAAAAGTCTCAAGATGCATGAAATAATATCCTGCCTCATCCTTGTATAGATACTGGTATGGCCTTCTCTCAACACGGGCTACATTAACTTTCGTTCCTGACGAAAAGGTGTTGTCAATTACCCTGCCTGTCTTTATGTTTTTCAGTTTTGTCCTGACAAAAGCCGGTCCTTTACCGGGTTTAACATGCTGGAACTGAACAATGGTATAAAGATCGTTGTTGAACTCAATCACCAATCCGTTCCTGAAATCTGCAGTACTTGCCATAAAATAAAATTACTTTGGTTTTTACTAATTGTTTTCCTTTCTCCTGATCTCCAGAGGATATTTCAATCCTTCATAACTGGATATTTCTGCTACAAAACTGCCGACAAAGATATCAAAACGTATTTTAACCGGTAAAAAATTTTTATCGGCCGTAAACCAGATTGATACATCATCTTCGGTTTTAAATAATCTTCCCACTTCGGTGACAGGGTTAAACTTAAGGCATTTCAGCCTGCCTACTTTGGTTCTGACCTCATCAATACCGAGATATCTTAGCCTAATCGGATACAGTTCATCAGTAAACCAGGTATTTATGGCTATTATATCGCCTCTTTTAAAATTCCTGTAATTTGGCAGATGATGGTTCCTGAAGTAATAAAAGCATGACAGGATGTCATGAATGCCTTTTTCAACTACATGAACTCCCGAGAGGTCGCTTGTGAGAATTGCAGAATCAGGTCTTGAATAATGGTCGAATATCACTTCATTGTATTTCCTGTATCTCCCTTCCCTGATATTCCTTATTGAAAAGATGCAAAGTTCCGATTCAGATTCAATAAAACTCTCATAAACATCCTTTACCTTAAAAACGGCATCAACCATCCCTGTGGTTTTTCCGGTCAGGGTTGAATGGTAGACATCCCTGCCCCTGAAGGTGTCAGCCTTTATCTCCAAAGAAGCGACTCCTCCCTGGACCACGCCGTAATGTATTTCATAGTTTACCTTTTCACCGGGAACATATGACGATCCCTGTCCGTTCAGCAGAACGGGCAGCACAAGAGCCAACACCATGGTTTGAAATATCCTCATTTCAATCATTGTCAAGTATCTGAGATTATCAGACAAATTACCTGCCAAGGATATTTTTCTTAGGCCGCGAAGCTATGAAATCTTTAAGATAAAACGGCTCAAAGTATGCAGTGTCCTCAAATCTTCTTTCTCTAAATGCTTTAAATGCAGGCTTATACATGTGTGCAGCGGAAATACGGAAATTTTCAATAAATATTTTGTCCGGGCCCTCCAAAATCACTCTGCATTTCGACGCACCGTCACCGAAAAAAACAAGCCTGGAATCAGCTGGAATATCGCTGAATGAATTTTCATCAATGACTTCTGCCGATACCTCCCGGTAAGTTTCGCCATTTCCGGTGTAAATTGAATAATAGACCTCCATGCGCCTGGCATCGAGCATAGGCACAAATAATGTTGAATTGCCTGTCAGCGATTTCTTTTCCGCAATTTCCGAAACACCGTGGAACATTGATAAGGTTGTATCAACTCCTATCATGGGAACGGATGCTGCATAAGCGATTCCCTTTGCTGCTGATACTCCGATTCTTAATCCCGTGTATGATCCCGGGCCCCTGCTGACGGCCACGGCTTCGAGATCTGCTGCACCTATTCCTGCTTCCGTCAGAAGCTCATCGATAAATACCGTAAGCAAAGAAGCATGCGATTTACCGTCATTGCTCTCTCTCAGGGCAACCACACCAGAGTTGTCGCAAAGTGCAACCGAACAAAGCGGTGTTGAGGTCTCGAGACAGAGTATCATTTAATATGATTTATTCTATTTTACTGAAAAAAGATCTTCCTTTTTAACTATTTCAACAAGTGAGCTGTCAGATAGTTTTTTGCTTATGGCGCTGAATGGTGCTGAAATTACCCTGTCGCCTTCCGACACACCCGAGATGATTTCAATATAACTGTTATCCTGAATGCCGGTTTTGACATCCCTTGCAAGGGCTCTTTCCCCGTCGGTTATAAAGACAAGTGTCCGGATATCTTCATCCGAAACACTTTTGACAATTTTAGTCGTATCTGTCCTGGTGGTTACAGATTGTATGGGAACAGTCACAACTCCTGATTTTGTTTCAGTCCTGATCTCGACGGTAGCCGACATGCCGGGACGGAGAGGGTGCACCGTTCCTTTGTCTGTGAGATCTTTGTACGATTCAGGGAGCACAAGTATTTTCACGTCAAAATTTGTTACCTGGTCGGCTGAAACACCGGTTGTTTTTGCTGAATTTGCTATTTCGGTGACAACTCCCTTGAATTTGTAATCTACATATGCATCTACTTCAATTGTTGCTGTGTCTCCAAGCTTGACGCGGGGAATATCGTTCTCGTTTACCTCGACCTGTGCCTCCATCCTGGAAAGGTCGGCAACGCGGAGCATTTCAGTGCCGGCCATCATCCCGGTTCCGGCCACTCTTTCGCCAAGCTCCACAAGAAGCATCGAGACTGTGCCTGTCATAGGCGCATAGATTGATGTCTTCACAAGGTTCTCATTTGCCTCCTTGAGGGAAGCCTCAGCGCTCACAACTGAAAATTTCGCTGCATCAACTTCGGCTTTTGCAACAGAATATGAAGCTTCGGCCTGTTCATATTCCGACTTTGAAATGGTCTCTTCGCTGTAAAGCTGTTTGGTCCTGTTGAACGAAAGCTCGGCCTGAATGAACTGTGCTTCCGCCTGGGCAAGCCTTGCACGTGCGGAACTTATTGCAGCCATCGAACGGTCTTTCTGCGATATATAAACATCGGGTTTGATCCTTATAAGAAGCTGCCCCTTTTCAACGTGATCTCCCTCCTTCACTGTAAGCTCAACAATTTCGCCCGATACATCCGGAGTTATCTTTACCTCCTTTTCCGGCTGGATTTTACCATTAGCGGTAATGGTTTCGGTAATAGTCCTTTTTTGAGCATTTTCAACAGCAACCTTAACAGCAGCCGCCTTTCCGAACCAACCGGCTTTCTGGCCTATTATTGCAAATGCTATAAGAACAACAACTGCAGGAACAAGTATTTTAAGCAACCTGGTATTTTTCATGATTCTGTTTCTTAATTTGATGTTATTGTATTCAGGTTAAGTGGCAAGCCCTTATAAAAATCGAGAACTTTAATTTTAAAGATGAATTCATATTTTGCCTGTGCCATTTCCGATTGGGCATTCAGGAGTTGTGTTTTGGCAGCATTATAATCGACTGGGGTTATCATGCCGACATTGAATTTCTGCTCGGTGTATCTGAATGATTCCTCCGACGAACTGACAGCTTTTTGGCTGGCACTGTATTTTTTCAGCGCGGCCACGGCATCAGTGTAAGCCTGCTGGATATCCTTGTAAAGCTGCTTCTTTGTTCCTTCTAGAGCATACTGGCTGTTCTCGACTGCAAGTTTAGAATTTGATATGTTCCTGTTCACCTGCCAGCCATTCAGAATGGGAAGGTTCATTGAAATGCCAAGGCCAAAGTTCTTATTATTCTTCAACTGATCTTCAAACGACTGCATCGGCAGATCCTTTATGTATGAATATCTTGTTCCGAAGGTGTGGCTCAATGAAAAGCTCGGGCTTCTGGCACCTTTCGCGATCTTAAGGTCATATTCACTCGCGGCAAGCTTCAGTTCTGAGCTTTTGATTTCAGGGCGTGTCTGTGTGGCAAGATTAAAAATCTCATCAATGTTACCCGAAACAATTGAATTCTGGTCAACATGAATATCGGGCACGACAATTTCAAACCCTGCAGGTGTCTCAAGCTCCAGAAGCTGAGTAAGGTTAAGATACGATATCTCGAGCTGGTTTCTCATTGTCACAAGGCTAACCTCTTCCTGGGCAGCCTGTGCTTCGATCTGCAGAAGGTTACCACGCGCAGCGCTCCCTGCATCGACAAGTTTCCTTGTTTTTTCAATCTGCTGAAGGGTTATGTTCAGCTGGTTTTCGTTTGCAGTCACGAGCTCCTTGTTGAGAAGTATCTGAAGATAAGCTAGCGCCACGTTCAGGGATACATTGTCCGTTATCTTCTGAAGATCCTGTTCCCCTGCAAGAAGTTCATATTTATTTCTCTGAATCGTATTGAGGTTCTGCATTCCGTTAAAAACAGTTGTTCTTCCTCCCAGGTAGAAATAATCAGACTGCACCGTCTGGTTATAAAACGTGTAGGTATTCTGGTCGAGGGCACGGCCGAAAGAATAATCGTGCGACGCCTGACCATTAATGGTCGGAAGAAGGTTCATCTTTGACTGTTCAAGGGCATTTTTCTGCATCCTGGTTTGCAAAGTCTGCTGTTT
>DAOOUQ010000030.1:0-49748 GCA_035390825.1 Bacteroidales bacterium
TAAGTGAACCGAATTACTGAAAAACGTCTAATTTTAATCGGCCCGGAAAATAGGGGAGCTTACAAAGGAATGGTACTATTATTAGAATTTTTAGCGTTTTGATAAGTATGTGCCCAGAAATCCCGGCCTCCGCATATTGCCAGCGTCAGGCACAAGTTTAAAAACATGATAGTATTAGTTGCAGAAATGAATGTAAAAGATAAAAGCAGACAAGAATACATAGCAAGAATAAACAGAGTGATTGATTACATCGAAAAGCATTTAAACGAAGACATTACACTTGATAAAATTGCTCAAATTGCTTGTTTTTCACCGTTTCATTTTCACCGTATTTTCTCAACTTTAACAAATGAAACAATAAGTGCTTTTATTCAGCGAATACGAATTGAAAAAGCAGCCCGACAACTTAGAAATAACGAAAATGCTTCAATAAGCGAAATAGCATTTAATTGTGGGTTTGGCAGTGTAGCCCATTTTAGCCGGACATTTCGCAAATATTTTGGTATGACTGCCAAAGAATTTCGGGAAAATGAAAAGGCAATTTTTGCAAAAGATGGCTTATATTATAGCAAGAATGGTCAACTGACCCGCAAGATAAATCAAATGAGTCCAGATTGTAAAGGGCAACTTTGTGGTGATAATTTTAATCAATTTAATCACTCAAATTTTATAATTATGGACACAAAAATCGAAATTAAAGAAATGCCTGAAATTAATGTCGTTTATTGCAGACACACAGGTCGGTTTGACAAAATCGGGAAAGCTTATGAAAAGCTTATGAGATGGGCGGGCCCGCGTGGTTTGTTAAACTTTCCGGCGACAAAAACAATTACTGTGTATCATGACGATCCTACTATAACCTCGATTGAACAGGTTCGTCAAAGTGCTTGTATCACTGTGGATAACGATGTAAAAGTTGATGGCGAGATTGGCAAAATGAAGTTAGAAAGTGGCAAATATGCGGTCGGTCATTTTGAAATTGACGATAAAGGATTTGAAAAAGCCTGGAATACAATGTGTTTATGGTTTACTGAAAGTGGATATCAACCAGGTAATGGTTATCCGTATGAGTTATATTACAATTCACCAGATGAGGACTCCAGACGCAGATTTGTCTTAGATATATGTATTCCCGTGAAGACGTTGTAGGTACAGCCCCGTAAACGAATCAGACAATAGAGCGATTGAGATTTCATCTGTCGCTCTATCAGGCTTTATAATTTAGTATATAAATAAGTTAAAAAAACGGGTCTGACACGCAATATAGTCAATGCCGGGGGATACAGCAGTTTTGAGCATTAATGACCCGTATCAAGGCATGGTATCGGGAGAATGAGATGCAAACCGAAATCCCCAACGTACCATATTGCGAATTATATAATAAACCCCATATTCATTGGCATTAACATCGATATCCATAGACAAAGACTGGTTATACAAATCGATGATTATATAGGATTTGGAAAAGCAAAGAAGACAATGGAATTCCCGGATGATTCAGAATGGCCAAAAAATAAGGCTGCATTGCATTTTATGCTAGGTGGAAATCTAGGCTATGCATTGATAAATTCTGAATCATTCAAATTTGTTCCTTTGGCCGGTATAGCATTTGATTTGTTATCATCGACTTTCCTGGGTTCTTCAGAGAATCGAAAGAATGAACCTTTTCTGCCTTATTACAAGGCAGGCTGCTATCTAGATTTAAAATCACTGAGATTATTTAAAAATAGTTATAGTTTCAATTATGATTTGAGTTATACTTGTATCAGATTAAGTTTTGGAGTGAATTCTCCAATTGGCAGACCAAAGCATGAAGAGTATTATAATGGCAGCATGGTGTATTTTACAATAGGGACAGGTGGATCTGGAGGACTGTAAAATACCCATAGCATCATGTTTAGAATATTATGAATTAAGTGGTTAACCAAGTGCACCGCCCGAATTGGCGTTTGTAAAAGTTGACAGAAAGGAAGCACGCAATACACAATGTTTATACATGTACCGTTGTGCAACATGTTAAGAGACCCAAAATCATGTGATTATGATAGAAACAAAACATCTGACCAAAAAATTCGGGGACTTTGTGGCAGTCGATGATTTAAATTTATCAATTGAAAAGGGAGAATTGTTCTCATTACTCGGATTAAACGGAGCAGGAAAGACAACCACCATTAAAATGCTTTCCTGCCTTATTGTTCCTTCCAGTGGCAATGCAACCATATTAGACAAGGATTTGCTTAAAGACTCCCACTACATTAAACACAGGATAAATGTATCACCTCAAGAAACTGCAATTGCACGGAACCTGAACGTTCAAGAGAATCTTGAAATGATTGCGGGCATTTATGGCATTTCAAAAAAGGTAATTTCTGACAAAGTTGATGAAATGATAACAGTGTTTAATCTTTCTGAAGTCCGCAGGAAAAAAGCCAGATTGCCGGTGTTCTTACTTTTTTTCTTTTCCATTATATCAAAAAACGCCCCCATTGAAGTTTTCAGACCAGTAAGCATTGTACCAGGAATAACAATATTTGGATTTACGTTTATTACAATGTTTACAGGACTATTAATTGCAAAAGACAAAAGCACATCATTTTTAACCAGACTTTTCATCTCACCACTTGAACCTAAAGATTTTATTATTGGATATTCCATTCCGCTTTTACCATTTGCTCTGATCATAGGTATTGCGTGCTTAATTGCCGGTGTATTTATGGGACTGCCAGTATCATTGAAAATTGTTTATACGCTGATTTCATACATTCCATACATACTTTTTTCAATATTCATCGGTATTTTCTTGGGAGTAGCATTCAGTGAGTCCCAAAACATGGCAATAGGAAATATATACATAATTTCGAGTACATTACTTGGCGGAGCATGGATGGATTTAAGTGCACTTGGCGACACTATTAAGAGTATTACGGATTTTTTACCTTTTTCTCATGCAATAGAGTTTTCGAGAATCATATTGTCTGACAGGCAGGAAAGTATTTGGATTCATTTAATAATTGTTTCAGGATATGCGATATTATTTTTCTTTTTATCGGTATACTTTTTTACAAGGAAAATGAGATCAGATAATAAATAGAGTTAATGAAATACGCTGCCCGACATCGCATATAAAACATTTGGTAAACAGTGAGTTATCTGACGTTTCATGCCGTATCGGAGGCACCCGGAATTTTACGAAAAAGTGCTTTGAAATGCCCGACGTCTCATTTACGTGACCGTCGGGCTTATTGATAAGCATGACTACCTTGACAATTAGCGGAGGTTTATTAAAATGAGAAAATATTCAAATTCACGGCAAAATGAGAACAATATTTTATATTACCCTGATCGTTGGTATTTTATACACATGTGATAAAAAAACAAACGTTCATAGCGGGTTTGCCTATATAAACGGGGCTTCGTTATACTATGAGGTTTCAGGAAAAGGAAAACCAATTGTGTTCATTCATGGTAACTTTGGTGACAGGAGGCATTGGGATCTTCAGGTTGATTATCTGTCCAGGAAATTCATGGTCATACGCTACGATGTCAGAGGATTTGGTAAATCATCCTTGCCAAAGATTGATGAACCATATAGCGATCAGGACGATTTAAAGGCATTATTGGAATTTCTTAAAATAGAAAAAGCGCACATTTGTGGCTTATCCAGAGGAAGTGCTGTCGCAACAGACTTCGCAATCTCTTATCCTGAAATGTGTTATTCCCTCATTTCAGCGGGACCGTGGGCGGGTGGATTCGGATCCGGCAAATTCAAATCTGCCAGTGCTGATTCCATGTATGCCATAGTTCCAAAAGCAAATGAGATTCTTAGAAATTATGGACCAAAAGAATGCACTGATTTTATCTGGAAGGGCAATAATTGTTTGGCCAGGTCTGTCGTAAATCCTGCGACACTGAATTCTTTACTAAAAATGGGCTATGAGCATTCTTACTGGAGTCTTTTGAATAAAAGCCCAATAACCTCTCTTAACCCACCAGCCATGTCAAGATTAACGGATATAAAACTCCCTACCCTCATAGTGACAGCGGAATATGATTTAGAATCATGTAAAGAAATAGCCGACATTATGGAAAAAGAGATCTCTGGTTCTGTTAAAGTCTCCATAAAAGGCGCCGGACATATTATGAACATGGATAAACCACTAGAATTCAACAGATTAATCTCTGATTTTGTCTCCGGCATTAAATAAATTCATCTTTCCGCATAAAAACACTGACAATATTTTCCGGATTGTTAACCTGAAAGATAATAATTACCAAACCTGGCACGGGCAATAAGAATACATATTTGTCATGGTTTTGCTATGCATCAGGTACTCTGGCAGCAAACAGATAAATTGTAATTTGGAGGAATGTCACAGGTCAGTTATAAAGATTAAAAAAGCCTGAGACCGGGAATGCACGGTCAAACAAGATCATGGTTTGGTACATGAAGCTTTTTAAGCTGCAGTGGAAAAAGCAAGGGGCCTGACAAAAATGGGAAGTGTCACAGTGCATGATTCAGGATCACAAGATGAGAGAGCCTCAGCCCTGCCAGACAACATGCCACATAAGAAAAGAGTTTCTGAGGGCTTATGCCTTTCAATCCCTTACTGATGTCTGTGAGAACAGCCGGGAATTTATCAATTATTACAACGAAAACAGACCTCACAGAGCGCTTGCTTATTTAACACCAAAAGAAGTCTGTGATATGAATATTTCATATTAAAGCTCTAATTTTGACAGAACCGAATTATTGTGAAGCCGACACGGGTTGTAGTGAAAAAATTTAGTTGTAGAGGAACTATATGAATGAAATATTGATAATAGGAACTGAGCCCCCATGCCCAAGATGTGGATTGCTATTGAAGGTAATCACTGAAAAAGTAAAGGAATTTAAAATAGATGCAGTAATTAAACATCTGAGTTATACCGATGCGGAGGCAAAGGAATTTGCTGACAGTATTGGATTAAAAACAGGTACTGCAAAAGATGTAGCCAGACTTATTAACATGGAGATTGACAAATCAAGGCTTTCTGAATTAATACATGGGCAGGCAAACAGTCATAGTTGCGAATATAGTGCCTACAACGATTGTAATTGGTCCTATGAACTGGATGAATATTTGAGGCCATTTGAAAAAAGAGCAAAAGATGTCGGAATATTAATGACTCCAATTTTAATAATAAATGGGGAACTGAAGCACCAGGGAAGTGTTCCAAGAGTGAAAGAAATTGATGAATGGTTAACTAAGCTTAAGTGATAAACAAGTGGGCATAACACAGGGTGTAGTCAATGACGGGCTCTTTAAATCGTTAAATGCAGTCTTTCCGGGGCAGTGCGGTACTTTATGGATACCTGACCGCCCCGATGATCTCCGTCTCTGATCATACCCGAAAAAGTCAGGGAAAAACGACACAACAATGACAAGACAAACAGGCAAAAGACCGGCATAGGTGTGTTATGCCCATATTGGTGGAAAACCTTGGACATTCTTTTTGGAACAATTTATTGACAAAGGATAGAATGCAAAGGAAAAATCAGGCGACAAGCATTTTTAACACCGACAAAGAAAAAAAAGAGTATAAAAACCCGGAATCAACCTTTCATAAATAAAACCAGATGAGCCATGAATATCATCAGCGACTACGACAATTTCTTTTTACCTGCCAATAATCTTGACACGGCAAAGGAGTTTTATAAGAACAAACTCGGGCTTGACATTAAGTTTGACTTTGCAGACAAAGGGATGACTGCTTTTAAAGTTGGCGACAATGAACCCGCAATTATTGTAAGTAATTTGCAAAATGCCACACCTGCAATCTGGTTCACGGTTGACAATGTTGGACAAGCATATGAAGCACTAAAGCAAAAAGGAGTTGAGTTTTTAAGCGAACCTTTTGAAATTATGACTGGATTTTCGGTTGAGTTCACCGACCCCTTTGGAAATAAATTGGGACTAACTGACTATTCTAAAATGCCTCATCTTCGCGGACAAAAAAAGTAACATCGGCGATGACTAATGACAGCACAACTACTGCCAACAGCCGTTTGCGGCAATGGTGGCTGAAGTGGTTAATTCAGGTGCAGGGTTTCTAACAGTCCTGAAAGCTTTCGCGATGCCTGGTTGACCAGGCAGGTTCGGGACTCCGGAATCGCCCACTGCGGCAAGCTGCAAACATTACCAGGCATTTTAGTCCCAGCTGCTGAAATACTCTGCATGAAAAAATATCTGCTTCCATTCAGCTTATCTGCTATCACGACAGCTTCCTGCTTCCAGGACGAAATGAAAATTTGGAATGAATTTCTATCTCTGGTCAGAAACAATAAATTGACCACAGACAGGATCAGACCACATGACCAGCTGGTGGGCAAATTCAAGCCTGTTCATATCAACTGCCCGGACAGCGCCCGTATTCAGGCTTCTCCTTCAGACCCGACAAACACTCCGGAGGTTATAGAAACAGATAATCGGATTCAGTATCTTTTACCCTGGTCAACCCGTGAACAAAAGACTGCTT
Organism: Bacteroidales bacterium; assembly: GCA_035390825.1. Lineage (GTDB taxonomy): Bacteria > Bacteroidota > Bacteroidia > Bacteroidales > VadinHA17 > LD21. The sequence goes on from DAOOUQ010000030.1 coordinate 6,517, forward strand.
ACTGTTTTTCCTTTGTAAAAGCAATCACCCCGGGTTATCAAAGTTGACTGCCACTGCTTATTTTTGTTATCTTCTTCGATCAGGTTTTCTTATTGTCAAGATAAAATGCATACTAAAATGGCAGAAAATATTTCTTTAAATCAGATCCCCGGGCAGGTTGCGTTAAAATGGATAGAGGCTTACAACGGTCACAATACGGATACTGCAATTTCACTTTATGATGAAAATGTACTAATACACAACTTCCTTACGGAAAGACGGTACAAGGACGTGAAGCAATGATAAAGACTTATGAAAACATATTTCGGGCTTTTCCAGACATACACATTGAAGCAGAAAACATTATAGAACAGGATTCATGGGTTGTTGTTGAATGGATTTTCAGCGGGACAATGAAAGGAGAATTTGCCGGACACGCTCCAAATGGCAATAAATTTCATATGCGTGGTTGTGAAATATTTCAAATTGTTAACGGAAAGATATTTATCCAACATGGATATTGGGATAAAAACATAATGTTTAGTCAATTAAAATTAATTGGCAATAAAGCTTGATCTGGACAGAGCATTTTTAATGGAGATCTGAAAGTATAACACGATAAACAAACCAGATGCCGCCGCGCTGGTGTAATATCAAAACAGCTTACAACCAAATTATTGATAATTAAATAGAAATATGCATTATGATTCGACTACTGGATTTACAAGATTATGATGTCTGGATAGAACTTGCCAAAGAAGTTGAGCCTTTATTCGGACCAATGACAGATTCAAAAGAATTTCAAAATGGTATAAAAGAGTGCATACTAAATAATAACGCATTCGGCTATGAAGATGAAAAAGGCAATCTGACAGGGATTGTCGCTTTAGACAGGGCAAATAGTGAGATAATCTGGTTAGCCGTAGCAAAGAAACACCGGGGGAAGAATTATGGAGAGGAATTAGTAAAAAAGGCAATTGAGGAACTGGAAGGCAATGGGGACATTTACGTTCAAACCTTTTCGGAGAAAGTCGATATAGGTAAAAATGCCAGGAATATTTATGAAAGGAATGGATTTGCAGACCTCAAAGATGCTGGCAAAAACCCTGCTGGCATTGAAACAGTGATAATGATAAGAAAGAAAACACTGCTCCCGGCAAGCGGTCATACCTCTTAGTGGCTTTTGCAATAAATCAGTCGTTTCAGATAGCATCAATGTCGTGCAAGAGCCTTATGTGATCACCCTGATCAGTTTGCCACAATCAATTGTCGTTTTTACAGAATGGAGTGTGAAGGCCATAATATGCAATCATATTGCACAATCGGTGTTTTGCGCTGTCTCCTGCCGAATAAGATATTACTGATTTATTTTGATTAAGCTGAGTGTGTTACAGGCAATAAGCCATTTTCAGGAGAACCCGGGCGCTTTTGCCTGTCGTTCTGCCGCATTCAAAATGACAAACTGCTATCAGGATAATATAAAAAATCGGAATATTTTGTATTATTAGGAACATTTTTAAAACATAAAGGATTTTCATACCATGAGGCCGGTAACTAAAATTAGTATCGTTATTTTAATAACAGCTGAATTTTGTTTTACGGGTTGCAAGCCAAAAACAAACAAAAATCAGGAGCCGGTTGTTAAAACCACTTTTGGTGTAATATCTGGTAGTTTTAACAATGACGTTTATGCTTTTAAAGGGATTCCCTATGCCAAGGCTGAAAGATTTATGCCTCCGCAGGATCCAGATTCCTGGAACGGAATTCGTGAATGTAAGAACTTTGGACCAGTAGCCAGACAAATAGTTCCATGGTATCCCGATTCCATTCAAAACGAAAAAGAACTTTTTAGTGTAAATGTCTGGACTCGTGGAATAATGGATGGTAAAAAGCGTCCGGTGATGCTCTGGTTACACGGCGGCGGATTTCATGTTGGCGCCAGTAACGATCCTATGACCTATGGAGAAGCTATGGCAAAAAAAGGGGATATAGTTTTGGTGTCGGTAAATCACCGGTTGAATATTCTTGGTTTTCTTGATTTGTCGGCATGTGGCGAAAAGTATGAAAAATCGGCAAATGTGGGTATGCTTGACATTGTGAAAGCCCTTGAGTGGATCCGGAAGAATATTGAGAAGTTCGGCGGCAACCCTTCCAATGTGACCATCGTGGGCGAATCGGGAGGCGGAGGAAAAGCAGGAACGCTGATGTGCATGCCGGCGGCCTCAGGTTTGTTTCACAAGGCAATCATTCAGAGCGGAACGCTGCTCAATGTAATGACCAAAGAAAAATCAAAGTCTCTTGGTTTAGCTGTACTTGAAAATCTGGGACTAACACCTGATGACGCAGAAAAACTGGATACAATCCCTTACATGGATCTTGTAAAAGCAGGAAATGAAGCAATAGAAAAAATTTCCGGTCCGAGAAAACCCGGATCACCAACAATGTTTGGCTTTACACCTTCAGCCGACGGTGTCGTTCTGCTCCAACAACCTTTCAGCCCGGGATTTGCCGATATTTCAAAAGATATACCCCTGATGATCGGTACAACACTCAATGAACTGGTGAGCACTGCTTATTCCGAAAAAGACCTGACAATTGAAAAGGCAAAAGAACGGCTGGCAAAATTATATGGCGACAGAACCGATCAATACATTGAACTGTTCGCAAAGGCTTATCCTGATTATACACCTCAGGATCTTCTTTCGGTTGATACTGTTTTCAGACCTTTTACCATAAGGACTGCAGATGCAAGAGCCGTACAGGGAAATGCACCAATATATACCTATTTGTTTGCATGGAAAAGTCCTGTCGACGGTTCATCAAAAGGTGCATTTCATGGTTTGGACATTCCGCTTGCATTCAATAATGTTGACCTGAGACCAGACTGGACAGGCAATTCAGAAGAAGCCTGGAAATTAGCTGACAAAATGAGTTCTGCATGGATTAACTTCGCAAAAACAGGAAATCCTAATGTTAAAGGTTTACTTCCAAAGTGGGAAAGTTATTCCGCGGAAAACGGGTCCACAATGTATTTTGACAATGTTTGCAGAATAGTAAATAACCACGACAGAGAATTGATGAATTTCATTAAACCCTTGGCATATTCTGCCCGCCAATGAAACAGATAAAACATTTATGCCGGATTCAACTTTACTACTGCCCGGGTTTGCAATATTGTTCTTCATCATTTCCTGCTGACTTGTACTTCCGGATACCGGGATATAAAAAATTTTGACAATATTGTAAACACATAATTTAAGGCATCGGATTGTTATCTGATTTTTATTGTATACCATTGTCAGATTAAACTTCAATCCGGCCACTTATACTGTGTAACCGTTTCAAAATAACAGACTAATTATGAGAGTTCGAATCAAAATTTGTTGTATCAGCAGTGTTAATGAAGCGCTGACGGCTATTGAATCGGGTGCTGATGCAATCGGATTGGTGGGCAAAATGCCGAGTGGCCCTGGGCCAATCCCTGACGATCTGATAAAACAAATTTCCGAAGCAGTGCCTCCTCCGGTAGGTACTTTTCTTCTTACAAGTGAGACGTCTGCTTCCGCGATTATAAAACATCATCAGAAAACGAATACAAACACAATCCAGATAGTCGATTTGCTATCAGAAGGCACTTATTCGCAAATCAGAAATGCATTACCATCAGTGAAAATAGTACAGGTAATTCATGTCATCGATTCAAAGTCTGTTGACCTTGCTCTCAGGCTTTCTGAAAAAGCGGATGCTTTGTTACTTGACAGCGGGAATCCAAATCTCAAGGTAAAAGAACTTGGAGGCACAGGCAGAACACACGATTGGAAGCTAAGCAGACAGATACGCGAAAAGTCAGTTTGTCCGGTATTCCTCGCGGGAGGATTAAATCCTGATAATGTAAGAAGGGCTATCGAGGAAGTTCAACCCTTTGCTGTTGATGTATGCAGTGGTGTAAGGACCAATGGTGCCCTTGATATAAAAAAATTAAGTGCTTTCATAGAAAATTGCAGGGGCCAATGAAACATAATCTGTCAATCATCAAAAAAGCTTTTCGTCTGACAATTAAATTGATAATCAGCTAAATACGTGAAATGACTTTATAAGGCACTTAACCTTTGTCATCGTCAGAATTGTATCTTATGGCCGGATAAAAGGACTGGCCATCAGAAAAATGAAAGTTTGAAAGTTTGTTTCCGGACAGAATAGTCAAAAACCACTTGCTTTGCGAGTATGGATGCACCATATTGATTAAATGTTTAAAGGGAAATTAGCATCATGGCACAGACTTTTATGAATAGAATAGTCCTGTTACTTCTGACATTCGGATTCCACTTCTCTATTACAGAAGGGCAGATTAACCTGTCAAAAACAAACAGGTCACTTATTAAAAAGATAGAATCGACTGATGGATTAGTTTCGCTTTGGAAATTCAATGAAAAGGCTGGAAAAGACAGGAAATCAGCTGTTCATAAAAGATTCTCATTAAAAGAGTCAAATGGTACTGTCGCCAGAATCAATGAAGGCCCGCTTTCCGGATTTTCCATTTCGCTTGATGGCACAAACTATCTGACGTTAGACCATTCACAAACCGGACAACTGAATATTTATGGAGAGCGTTGTGAAATCACCATGGTGGCATGGATAAAATGGACAGGAGTGCAAACAGGATTTGTTGGTGGAATGTGGAATGAATATCAGGATGGAGGTAAAAGACAGTATGGCCTTTTTATATCTCTTCCACATTATAACGGGAAGGATAAGGTATGCGGACATATTTCAAGAACAGGGAAACCTACTCCCCCATTCCCATACTCCATTGATTATTCGGCAAGCAGACAAGATGTGCCAAAAAATGAATGGTGCACCGTTGCGTTTACGTATGATGGCACATACATAAAATCATATTTAAATGGAGAATTTGAAGCCCGTGAGGCTGAACTGATCAGCAACACTAAAGGATTTGACGGATATCCCGATGGGCTGGTTCAAATCAAGAACCCATATTTCTTTCCTTATGGAATCGGCAACAATGGATCTGATTTTACTGTCGGAGCTGTTCTGCTTAAGTCCGGCATGGGAAATTTCTTTAAAGGACTTATTGGCGGACTTGCAGTTTTTAAAAGAGCCCTGTCAGAAAATGAGATAAAAAGCATTAGTTATATCAAAGATCTATAGGTACATCTTAAATTTCAACATCTCACCAGCAGTAGCCACGCCAAGGTAATATAGTCATATTTAGTGTTTTATGCAGGTTTTGTCTCGGGAGGATGTAATTCTCTAAGCCGAGCAGGGACTTCCAGAGTGATCAGATACCTGACCTGTTTATAAACCTTCCTTGCCATCGTCTGTCGAAGACAACAAAGTGGGACGAAAATGAGAAAAATAATTGTTTTGTCCTTCATTACATCGGATGGTATAATGCAGGCACCGTGCCGGCCTGATTGAAATACGTCGGGTGTTTTCAGTATGGTGGCCGGGTTGAGCCTTATTTTGCGAATATGCGGGAGAGGCAATGAGAAAGCAGATGAAACCTGCCCGCCTTCTTTTGGGCGGACCTGTTGCACTGATCATTCTAAACCATACCTGCCAGGCGACGGAAAGCATGAGAACTTTTTTCCCTTTTCGGTTGTTATCATGTCATAATTTTAAAGGAAAATGTTGTTACTATGAAGAATATTATGAGATTTTTGCTGATTTTTGTTTTGACACTCTTTTTTGCCAGTCACGAAAAGACAAATGCGCAGTTCACGGTTGATCTGGAATCAGGAATTTTGGCCACAGGTTATAATGATGTCAGGATACCGGGAGACGCGGGTACTTTTTTTTCGCTGAAGGACGATTTGAGGCCTGATCCAAAGATTTTCCTGAGGGCGAGACTCAGTTATACTATAAAATCGAGACATACTCTTTCACTTCTTTACGCACCGCTTACGGTATATTCGAAAGGACGGATTCCTGGCAATATTTTGTTTGAAGGAGAGGAATTTACTGCAAATACTGAGCTTACCGGTAAGTATATGTTTAATTCGTACAGGTTCACTTACCGTTATACAATTATTGACATGTCAAAACTGGAATTCGGTCTTGGTTTTACTGCAAAGATACGCGATGCAAGTATTTCCCTTGAATCATCAGATAAGAGCTCGGTGAAAACAAATGTCGGTTTTGTGCCTATAGTGAATTTCAGGCTTTTATGGAAGGCAGATGATAAATTTGGACTGCTCCTTGATGGTGATGCTCTGGCGGCCCCTCAGGGTCGGGCTGAGGATGTACTTGTTGCAGCTTCGTACAGGATCTCGGAAAATCTTGGGATAAGGGCTGGATACAGGCTGCTGGAAGGTGGTGCAGACAATGACGAGGTTTATAATTTTGCCTTGTTCCATTATGCCTCTGTTGGTCTGTCTCTTTCATTCTGAAATTACTCTTCTGATGTCAGCAATAATAGTCCGGGACAAATGATACAAATAGAAGTCGGTGACAAAATCCCTGATTTTTCACTTCCTGACCAGGACGGCAGGATTGTTAATATCTCTGATTATCTTGGAAATAAACAGTTGGTAATATTCTTTTATCCTCAGGATGGGAGTCTGAGCTGCACTCGCGAGGCATGCTATTTCCGTGATCTGATGGATGTTTTCGAAGAATCAGGAGCAGAAATTATTGGAATCAGCGGACAATCGGTTGAAAGTCATCGTAATTTTGCCCTTGCAAATAATTTGAAATACAAGTTGCTCAGTGACAGCAAAAACGAAGTAAGAAAACTTTTCGGAGTTCCTTCTCGGTTGTTTGGGTTGATCCCGGGTCGCGTGACTTATGTTGCAGATCGTGATGGCAAAGTAAGGTTTATCTTCAATTCACAGTTTGAAATACAAAGGCACGCTGATGAGGCTTTGAAGATCTGTTTGCTTATCAAGAAAAATTATCAGACTTGAAAAGGATTTTTGAAGCAGGACCCGTCAGGTTGTTGAGAAGTTCACAGAATTAAAAAAGCAGCTTTTAGGCTGCTTTTTTTGTGTGATTCCGGCGCGATTCGAACGCGCGACCCACAGCTTAGAAGGCTGTTGCTCTATCCAGCTGAGCTACGGAACCATTATTTCAACTCTGCTGTCACATCCCGAAGCATCGGGATTGCTCTTTCCGGTTGAGTTACGAGTCAGGATGACGGGTGCAAAAATATAATTTTTTTCGATATTGTGTCAGACTGACTTCATATAATTCACAAGCCCCTTTTTATCGATTATTTCTTTAAGCTTTGCCGGCAAGGGCTCAAACCTGAATAACTTATCCCCAACAATAATTTCACCCCTGTCAAAACTGAAAGTAACTTTCATCCCTGGTTTATAGGCTTCAACGGCCTCTTTGTGTACAATGAGGGCGAGTCCCTGATTGATCGAAGACCTGTAGAATATCCTGTTTACAGATTTTACGATAACAGCAGAAATCCCTATATGAGCAAGGCCCACAGAAGGGTGTTCGCGTGAACTTCCGCATCCGAAATTCTCACCTGCAATGATAATATCGCCGCTGCCGGCATTTGAATGAAAAGCGGGGTCGAAATCTTCGAACAGATGTGGAATTATTGACGCTGGATCAGAGCTTAGAACATTATAAGTATGTTTTCCTGCAAACATCTGGTCAGTATTCAGGTTATCAACATCTGAATAATCCCATACATTACCGTGTTTCCGGTTCTCGCCCTGAGCTATAACAGATGTTGAGCTTTGGGAAACCTTAAAGGGATACTTTTGCTGTTTTGTATTCCCATCCGGTACGGTTATCACTCCCGTGAGTGCCGACATTGCAACCGTAGCCGGCGAGGCAAGATATATAGAGGCTTCCTTGTTTCCCATCCTCCCGATGAAATTACGGTTGGCTGTTGAGATTACTGCATGTCCGCTTGCAGGGATGCCCAGTCCGGTCCCGAGACAGGGTCCGCATGAAGGGGTGAGGATATTTGCTCCTGCTTCGATAAGATCGGTGATGATTCCTTCCTTTATCCCCTGGAGGAAAATCTGATCGGAAGCAGGAATGACATTAAGCTGGAAACCTTTCTTTATTTTTCTCCCCTTAAGTATTTCCGCCGCTATTCTGAGATCTTCGATCCTGCCGTTTGTACATGTGCCGATTAGTCCCTCATGTACAACTGTACCTGCAGCTTCGGCGACAGTATTGACATTATCGACGTTATGCGGAACCGACAACACAGGTTTTATTTCAGAGAGGTCAATGTCAATGATTCGGTGGTACTCTGCATTTTCGTCGGCCCAAACCGCATTGCAATTCTCCCTTTTCGCTCCTATGAAATCAAACAGAATCTGGTCGGGTGGAAAGACGGCGTTTTTCGAGCCCATCTCGGAAGCGAGGTTGGCTATTGTCATGCGGTCGGAAACGGAAAGGCTTCTGATACCGTCGCCATGATATTCGACAGACATATAGTTTGCACCGTCTGAACCAATCATGCCTATTATCCATAATGCAAGATCTTTTGCATAAACTCCCGGCCTCAGTCTGCCCGTAAGGTTTATCCTAAGAGATTCAGGAACCCTGAACCATGTCTCTCCCCTTTTCCATATCCCTGCAGATTCAGTACGATCGATCCCTGCTGCAAAAGCGTTGAAAGCTCCAGCTGTCGAAGTATGGCTGTCGCTGCCAACAATAAGCATACCGGGCAAAGCATGATATGACATAATCTGATGGCAGATTCCCCTGCCGGCATCATAGAATTTTCCGATCCCCTGTTCAGCTACAATATTTCTTATTTCCTGATACTGGTTGGCGAGCTTTGAATCGGGAGGAGGTGCATTATGGTCGAGTACAACAAGCATTTGTGAAGGGTCAGCAACCCTTACTCCTCCCATTTTCTGAAAGGTTTTGAAAATACTTGCCGTATTGTCGTGTGTAAGTATTATATCGGGCCTGGCAAAAACAATTGCTCCTGCAGGAGCATTGAATATCTTTTCTGCGAAAGTCATTGGTTCCATTTCTGCATTCTCTGATTAAAAAAGGCCTCCATTTTGATAAATCTCATACTGCACTTCTGAAAAAGGATCTGCAAAGAGAGAAAGTCCGGTTCTCAGGTTGGTGATTTCGCCCGTAACAAGATCAATTTTGATATTATCACCATCATTCAATGACAGATCTGAGATATTCCGGCAGGTTATAACAGGAAGTGCAGCATTTATTGCATTTCTTTCATATATGGCACCAAAAGATTCTGCCACTATCGCCGCGATACCCAGCGATATAAAGCAGTCAACTGCCTGCTGACGGGAGCTTCCTGATCCGAAGTTTTTACCTGTTACAATAATATCTCCCGGAGAAGCTTTTTTAGCAAAATCCTCATTCCCCTCCAGGTTATCGAAAGTATACTGACCCATTTCCCTGATATCCGTTATGGCAAGGTATCTGTTATGAAAGATCATGTCGGTATCGATATTGTCTTTTCTTATCAGCCATATTTTCCCTTCTATGATCCTGTTCTTTACCGGTACGGCTTCACGTTCCTTTTTTCCGGTCTCTTTTCTGACTGTTGCAACTGCTGGTTTAAATTCAACAGGTTTCTCAGGGATGTTGCCGGGATCTGTTATACATCCAGCAACAGCCGATGCGGCAACAATTTCAGGCGATGCAAGGTAAACACTTCCCTTTCCCTGTTTTCCCGGGAAATTACGGTTTCCCGTACTGATTGTAATTTCTCCCTGTCCGTTTTGTCCAACCTGGCCAGCAGCACATCCTGCACATCCGGCATTTGACACGAGGGCGCCGGATCTTTTGAAAATATCCAGAAGGCCCGACGTAAGGCACTCTCTCCAGATTGAGTCAGTTGCAGGCACTATTTTAAGGACAACACCCGGTGCAACCCTCCTGTCATGAAGAAATGCAGCGGCTTTTTGCATATCTTCAATCCTTCCGTTTGTACAGCTTCCGATAAAGGCTGAATCAATCTTAATTCCGTTTACCGACTTCAAATCAGCGGTATCATGAGGTGCCCCTGGACGTGACACCATTCTCTCAAACCGGGAGACATCGATATCCTCGATCAGGCTGTATTTTGCATCGTTGTCGGCATAAACAGGTCTGAAGGGTTTTCCTGATTTCTTTGTGCAATAATCAATTATATTCCTATCGGGTGGAAAAAGTATTATTATTGCTCCCATTTCAGTTGCCATTGATGAAATTGTAATTCTTTGGTCAAGAGAGAGCTTATCAGCGGCATCGCCATATATTTCAACTGAAAACCCGAGCAATGAATTTGCCCCGTACCTGGATAGAAGGTTAAGAGCCAAATCCTTTGCGCTAACTCCTGCAGGAAGGGCACCTGTCAAATTAATCCGCGCGGAGGGAGGAACCCTGAACCATATCCGGCCTTTGCTCCAAGCCGCTGCAATATCCATGTCGCCCATCCCCTGGCCGAAAGCTCCTATTGCCCCAAGAATATTTGCGTGAGAGTCGGTGGATACAGCTGTGGCGCCAGGAAATATTAAACCTTCATCGATAGCGATATGGGTTCCGATACCTGAATCGATGTCATACACTTTTATTCCGTTGTTTCTGGCGAATTGCCTGCAAATATGCTGGTTGACGGCATATTTCTGATCAGATCCTCCGGGATTGCAGTCGAAAGTAAAGAATGTGCATCGCGGATCATCAATGCCAAGATTGTGGTCAAGGATATTTTTTACGACATTAGCTCCGCCAAAATCGCGGGCAATCCTCACGTCTATTTTTATATCAACAATCTCGCCAGGTTTCACCGAATCATATTTTGAATGGCTGGCAAGTATTTTTTCTAACAATGTCATTGACATGGAATATACGTTTTTATTTCATCAGAAAACTGTTTTACAGGAACTGTGCCCTGTAGGCTTTAGGAGATACTCCTTCGGTTTTCCGGAATTGCTTATTGAAATTGGAGATGCTTGAAAAGCCGCATTCGGTGGCCACCTGCCTTATTTGGTATCGGGTTTCACGAAGCAAATGGCATGCCTTTTTCATTCTTACCTTATTAAGATATTCAATAAATCCGGTTCCTGAATTCTTCTTAAAGAAACGGCTGAAGGCAAAAGGACTCATGTGTGCAATTTTGGAAACCTTCTCCAGTGAAACAGGTTTGTGAAAGTTATCCCTCACAAAAGTGTAAACATCCGTCATCTTCCTGTTCCCTCTTTCATCATGGGAATGCCTGTAATTCTCGGAACAAAGTGCCGTCTTTCGTTCGGAATCAGATAAAATCTTAAGCACATGAAAAAAGTTGATCATTTTTTCCAGTCCTTTTGTTCTTGTCATTTCCTTGAGAAAAGGCTCAACCATTTTTGCATCCTCGACTGAAAACACGATTCCTCTCTTTGATTCCAGAAGAAGGTTCTTTACAGGTGTCAGTTCATGCTGTGACAACAGAGATTCACCTATCGAGCAGAGCTTGAAATGAAGCATAATACCCTGATTTTCCCCGGTAAACGGTGTTTTCCTGTAGTAATTCCAGCAATGAGGTATGTTTTCTCCAATTAAAACAAGGTCATACTCGTCGAAAATTTCGACACTGTCGCCAACAATTCTGGTACCGTTACTTTTTGTGTTCAAAGTAATCTCATATTCAGGATGAAAATGCCAGAATCCGTTTATGTCAGTTACATACTCAATCCTGAAACCTCCTGAATCATCGAAATTTAATTCTTCCAGTCCGGCAATCATATAAATGCTAATTATTAATGCTCAGCCCATTATCAAATTTAATTATTATTTTATCAAAACCTTTAATTATTTCATCAATAAATAAACCCGGTTTATCAATAAAAACATATGCCGGTTTTTAAATATTCCGTTTATAGTTTTGATTATATATATATTTTTTTTATTTTTGTTTCAAGCTCATGCTATTGGTATAAGAGGAGAAAAAAGGGTTGTGAGTGAAAATCATCAGGATTGTATTGCAGACATTGACTTTCACATCTGGAACCTAAGGATTAGCGCCAGCTTACCATGGTTCCGTCCTTTTATCAGACAGTAGACACGGGAATTATCTCACTAATAAAGCCCGCTCCCTGATTTTCACAACAGCCCTTCCTCCTCTTTTTTTTTGAATATACCGGAATGAAAACCTATATCAGAAGAAGAGAGAAGAACAAGGACCTGGTTGTATTTTACGGAGGATGGGGATCTGACGAAAACGTTTTCACTCCTCTCTGCAGTGATGATTCAGACTTCATTTTATTTTTCAATTATTCAGCTGATGAAGCTCTTGTGCTCCCTGAACCAAAGACTTATGAATCCATAACACTGATCGGCTGGTCGCTTGGGGTCTGGGCAGCAGAATATCTGTCGCCAAAGACCGGGATCAAACCTGATCTTGCAATTGCTGTAAACGGGACGCCTGTCCCCGCCGATGACCATTATGGGATCCCTCTGAAAATATTTGAAGGCACCCTTAACAATATTTCCGAAACGAATATGGAAAAATTCTACCTCAGGATGTTTGGCGACAAGAAGAACTACCTCAGGAATATTGACAGAATTCCCCACAGATCGGTAAAGTCGCTGAGTGATGAACTGAGATGGCTGTACAACAGGATAATGGAACAACCGGAACCCGGATTCAGATGGGATTATGCTGTGACAAGTGAAACTGACCGTGTATTTCCTGCAAGGAACATGAATGAGTACTGGGAAAAACACAGCGAAACAAAGCATATTTCACTGCCTCTTCCTCATTATTTTTTCCATGAATGGAGATCATTCACTGAATTCATAAAATTCGTGAAGGAATACGATAAAAAAATATGACCCTTTAAAAAAGATCCTTTACCAGGATATTGGATTCTGATTCAGCGATAATCCTGTCGTATTTCTCAAGCATTGAATTCACTTTATCATATTCCTTGCTTTTTGAGAATACCATATGCTCTGATCCTTTATTGTCGAGGCGTTTAAGGATAAAACTGACAGAGAGCCTGTTGATATCCATAGCTGGCTGGTAAAGCCATTCCTTGTGCTCATTCTCATGGATCACGGAAACAAGCCCTGATTTATTGAGATCCTCCAACAGATCCCTGACAAGTCTGACAGGTATTTTCAGTGAAGAGGAAATCATCTCGGCGCTCACGGGCTTGTCGCCTGCAGAGAAATTTCTGACTATCATGTTCATTATCATGAGCGACAAGGCTCTCTTCTGATGCTGGCTCACATTTAGCGATTCGGATTCAAATTCGTATCTCGATACATTCTGGTTCGCGAATGACAGCTCGGCACCCAGCAAAAGTATGATCCAACTGCTCTGAAGCCAGATGATGAAGAGTGGTATGGCGGCAAAGCTTCCGTATATTGAGCTTAATTTCGATATCCCAAACTGAAGGTCGATGTAAAGCCATTGCAATATTTGCAATATAGTTCCGGCAACAATGCCGGAAACCAGGGCCGGCTTGAATTTTACCTTGGTATTGGGCATTATCATGAAAAGGATTGTCAGTGCAATCCATGTTAAGATATATGGGGCAAATTTTATCAGGAAGCTAACAAGCGGCTTTAGTGAGTCGAGAATTGATGACTTTGCTATCAGATCAGAAAGGCTCGTGCTAACCAGTACCGTAATACTGCTTGAGAGTATCAGGAAAACAGGCGCTATAAGCATTATTGTAATATAATCTGTAAACTTCCTGTACCAGGGCCTTCCTGAAGAAATCTGCCATATATGGTTAAAAGAGCTTTCAATCTGGTCGAGCAGCGACATCACTGACCATATCAGGATTATCACCCCAATCCCTGCAATATATCCGCCCCGGGTTTCCTGGAGTGCAACTGAAGCTTCATTAAGCACCCAGTTCAGAACCTCAGGTTGTGTCTGAAATTCTTTGGCAAGAAGATCCTTAAGGTTCTGGTCAAGGCCAAACCCCTTGGCAATTGCGAAAGCGATGGCAGCAACCGGAATAATCGACAGGAGGGAATACAGTGTAAGAGATGCTGCCCTTAACTGGACCTTATCGTTCAAAAAGCCCCTGGCAGCAAGGACTATTATTCGCAACTGCCTGAATAAAAATGATTTGCCTTTTGAAATATCCGATAATGAAGTATGCCAGATGGCATCATTCAGAAGCTTTACCTTGCTTATTACCCACGATAACGGACTTGCCATTTTTCTGTCTTCTCCGGTATCAAATATACAAAATACCTTAAATAAAAAAATTTGCTATTTTTCCGGCAAATCCCGGGTTATGAAGATTGATATTTTGGAATTTGCCGAAGGTGCGCGTAAAGCCAGGGGACTGACAGTTATCATCGATGTTTTCAGGGCTTTCTCCGTGGAATGTTATGCAATTGACTCAGGTGCTTTGAAGATAATTGCAACAGGCAGTGTTGAAGAGGCTTTCCGGCTTGGGAAAAATTACAGGAATTCTGTTCTTGTGGGTGAGAGGAATGAAAGAAAGATCGAAGGTTTTGATCTCGGAAACAGTCCGACGGAAATATTGCAGGCTGATCTGAAAGATAAGGTTGTAATTCATTCAACGACGGCTGGGACAAATGGTCTGATTAATGCGGTAAACTCTGACATCGTGCTTGCCGGAAGTCTCGTAAATGCTTCATCTATTGCCAGATACATAAAAGCCATGAATCCCGGGACAGTTTCACTGGTGGGAATGGGATACAGGGCGACCGAATCTGCTGATGAAGACATACTTTGCGCCGAATACATAAAAGCCAAGATTGAGGATCGGGATGTTGATTTCACTCAGCGTATTTCGCACCTTATGCAGACATCGGGAAAAAGGTTCTTTTTACCTGAAAATGCCGGATTCTCACCCCCATCTGACTTTTTCCTTTGTACAATTCCTGACAGGTTTAATTTTGTACTTAAGGCGACAAAAAGATTTGACGGCAATATTGATATGGAAAAAATAGAAGTTTAAATGATTTCCGGAGGTATCCTGAATATTGGCAGGAATTTCCTTCTTCGGTGAATTTCCCTGAATGTACAGAACATGCTGATTTTATAAAACCAAAACAGGAACAGTGAGATTTTTGAAGATTCGAGACGCAGTTCCATTTGTTCCCTGTATTTAATAAATATTCCGGCCAGGAGGCCCCTGAGCCTTAAACGCCTGATCCACATGAACGATCTGAGAAGGCTGACGGTTTCGGAAAAGGTCTTCTTATCAGTCACATTGTCATACAGTCTGCTCAGGTTTTCGATACTAAGTTTTACTTTTACCAGGTATTCCTTGTTCGTTTCAAGCCCTTCGTGAATAAGTCCGTTATCAATATGCTGAACATTGATGCCTGCTTTTTTAAGCTGGTAACTGAACAATGTGTCCTCATGACCATACTGTTTCAGCTCTTCATAAAACCTTATCTTGGAGAATACTGATCTTTCGATGAGGACATTGAATGTAGAAAAGCTGGAATGCGGATGTTTGGTTCTTTCCTGTGCTTTCTGCTGTTCTTTCAGCCTTCCGTATTTCCATCTGAGCAACTTGTCGGGATCACCCGGAGGATTGTCATTATAGAGGATCCCGCCGAAAATGACCCTTCCAAGGTGTATGTTCTCGAGCCATTTGGCAAGATAATTTTCAGCAGTACCCCTAATCATCACATCGGCATCGATAAACAAAAGATAATCACCTGCCGCTTCATCTATCATCCGGTTTCTGATAGCAGCTCTTCCTATATTCCTTTCAGATGAAATGACTTTTACCTTTTCTCCTGCGAGCGACTGATATTTTTTCCTGAATTCCTCAGAGGATCCATCATCACCAATGATTATTTCGCAGAATTCCGCCACATTTTCCATCCCTTCCTTCATGCTGTGTACAAGCGCAATAATATCATAATTATTCACCGGGATCAGTATGGAAATCTTCATTTTCTTGTCGGAATCAGGATTAGTTTTCTCAAAAGTACAACATATTTCCAATATTCGAACGTTTGAATTTGGCAAAGAAATTGCATTCGCTATTTTTACTGCCAGGTTTCAACATTATTTTGAATATGCAAAGGTTATTTTTCAGTATTATAATGATCTTACTGACTTTCTGTTCCAGAGGCCAGGAAAAGCCGGGATATGAGGTGAATGTCACTATTAAGGAACTTAAGGATTCGACTGTATATCTTGGTTATCATTTTGGTGATAAACAATACATCAAGGACACACTGAAGCTCGATTATACAGGAAAAGGGACCCTGTCGGGGACAGAAAAACTGCCCCAGGGTATTTATATGATAGTGCTTCCGGGAAAGCAGTATTTTGAAGTTTTAATGCCTGAAGATCAGCGTTTTTCAATAACATGCTCATATCCTGATTATTATGGCACCCTGAAATTTTCAGGCTCGGACGAGAACAACGCCTTTGTAAATTATCAGAAGCACTGGATGGAGCTTCAGAAGCAGGCCTCCGGAATAAACAGCAGGCTCCAGGGCAACAGGCAGAACCCCGACTCACTTAATATCCTCTCGGGTTTGCAGAAGAAACAGGAAGAGCTGATGAAGTCGTACCTCAGGGAAATGATAAGGGAGCATGAGGGCACGCTCCTTTCTGTCCTTATAAGAGCCATGTTACCGGTTGAAGCACCCTCAATAACGGTACCTTCGGGTACAAGAAATCCTGATTCTGTAAAATGGGTGAAATCATATATCTACAACAAGGATCATTTTTTCGATAATATAGATATTAATGATGAAAGACTTCTAAGGACTCCCATCCTGCAGGCCAGGCTGAATGTATTTTTCACCAATGTGGTTCTTCAGGCTCCGGATTCCATAAACAAGGAAATAGATAAAATAATGAACAAGGTTAAGGATAATTACAAGGTTTTCCAGTTCATTTCAGTCTATTTATTCAATCATTTCAGGGAAAGTGAAATAATGGGGCATGATGCTGTTGTGGTAAAACTCGCAGATGATATCTATCTTTCAGGAAAAGCCGACTGGGTTTCACAGGAATTCAAGGATGATCTTAGAAAACAGGTTGAAAGAATGAGACCCAACCTGATAGGTAAAAAGGCTCAGAATCTTGTAATGGATTCATATCTGGGAAGATTTGTCGCATTATATGATATTGAGAAGGAATTCACCATAGTCTATTTCTGGGAACCTGACTGTGGTCATTGTGCTGAAGCGACACCAAAACTAAAGGCATATTATGACAAAGTGAAGGATAAGGATGTTGAGGTTTTCAGTGTCTGTACAACAGCCGACAGGGCCAAATGGCAGAAATATATTGAGGAGCATAAGCTTGACTGGATCAACGGCTGGGATCCTGACAGGAGAACAAATTACGGGTACTATTATAATATTGAAGCAACGCCTACCATTTACATTCTTGACAGAGATAAGAACATAATTGCAAAAAAACTTAGTGTCGACGATATCCCGTCGTTCATTGACAATTACAGGAAATATTTCAGCAAATAGAGCCGGTTGTCTTTATCCAGTGGATAAGGTCATATAAAGAACCGAACTGTTTTGAAAAAGAGATTGTTTTAATATTCCATTTTAACGGTGTCGAACTTATTACTTCAATTACAGGAGCATCACCTGACCGGGCGATCCTGAATCCGGCCCTGATCAGGGCTTTTTCGGTCCAGAATTTCTCATGACCTGTCCCGGCAATTTTTACGGCTCCTTTTTCTTTGCTGCTTAATCTGAATGTACCGTCCTCAATATTGAATTTGACTTCTGAAGAATTAAAAAGTGATTCGAAAGCGCCATCAAGAACGAGGTCCTCAGGAGAACCGGTTTGCATTCCTTCATCGCAAAGCAGCCATATCTTGTCGGCGCGGCTTACTGCCATTCCAAGATCATGTGTCGAAAAAAGGATTGTCTTGCCTCGTTCTGCTGCAAGATCATGCATAATGTGAAGTATGTCGAATTTTGCACTTATATCGAGGAAAGCAGTAGGTTCATCCATTATCATAAGTTTTGCATCCTGTGCAAGCACCATTGCAATCATTGCCCTTTGGCGTTCTCCGTCTGAAAGCTGGTTCACAGGCCGGTGCACAAGATCCTTCAACCCTGTTTTCCCGACAGATTCAAGTATCACATGATCGTCTTTTTTCCCAATTCTTCCAAACCACCCTGTATACGGGAACCTGCCTTGTGAAACAAGATCATAGACAGTCATATTGCTGACTTTCACAATTTCAGTGGAGATATAGCCGACTTTTTCTGACAATTGAACCCTTGAATAATCACTTATTTTTCTTCCGTCAATCAGAAGCTGGCCTGAAATAACAGGCTGCAATCCTGCGATTGTCCTCAGAAGTGTGCTTTTACCTACGCCGTTTCTTCCGATAACAGCTATCAGTTCCCCCTCACAGGCTGTCTCGTTCAAAGGAGGAAGAAGGATACGCTTGGAACCGGAAGTTGCATATCCTATTTCCAGTCCGGCCAGTGACAGTATTATTTGTTGTTTGTCATCCATCAGAATATCTCTCCCGATCTTTGATTCCGGAGGATCACCCATATCACCACTGGTATCCCGATCAGGGCTGTTACCGCATTCACAGGCAATACTTTGTCGGAACCCGGCAACTGGCTTGCAATATCGCTTCCCAGCATTATTAAGCTTCCCGTAAGAATGGACGCAGGGATGAGAACCCGGTGATCGGCGGTCCGGAAAATAAGTCTCGCAAGGTGTGGAACAGCGATACCGACAAATCCGATCGGACCACAGAATGCTGTCACTGTCCCGGCAAGAATGCTTGTTCCTGCGATAATTATGTTACGGGATGTCTTAACCTCCAGACCTATGCTCAATGCATAATCCTCACCGAGCAGAAGGGCATTCAGCATTTTGACAGATATAAGACTCAGAATGGTTCCTGCAGCGACTGAAGCTGTCATCACTTTCAGCTGTCCTGAGGTAACGTTCCCAAGGCTTCCCATTGTCCAGATGACATAGCTTTTGAGCATTGTCGCGCTGCTGAAATACTGCATTATGCTTACCACCGCAGAGATGGCGCTTGACAGCATTATTCCGAGAATAAGCACAGTCATTATGTTTTTAACCCTCGCGGAGATCATCATTATCAGAAGCATAACAGACCCGGCTCCCAGCCATGAAGCTGCTGCGATAGCCCAGTTTCCAAGGCCGCCGGCATTTTCAGGGGAGGCGATCGATGAGAAACCCAGTATCACCACGGCGACACCAAAGCTTGCGCCGGAACTAAGACCAAGGACATAAGGCCCAGCCATAGGATTCCTGAATAAAGTCTGCATCTGCAGTCCGCTTACTGAAAGGGCAACTCCTGCCAGCAAAGCAGTTACTGCTTTGGGTATCCTGAACCGCATGAGAATTGTTTCTGTGACATTGCCGGCATCCCTGAAAAGAGCACGGAAAACCTCATGCGGACTGATTATCACTGAACCAAGAAACAGATCGAGTATAAAGAACAGAATAAGCAGAAAAAACAAGAAGACAAACAAGATTTTTGTTCGCTTATGATTTGATTGTGAATAATTTAACAATAACCCCTGCCCGTTCATCCCAATCAGATTCAGTTTAATTTCCTGTAGAAGTACAATTCCCTTCCGGGAAACAACTCAGGATGTAATATTGATGCCAAATCATCAAGAAGGATATGAGGACTGAGAGTACCGCTCTCCCAGTAATCGTTTCCCCCTTGTTTATTTGTTCTTTTAATGTTATTAAATACGTTTCCGTTCCTGTAACAGGGCAAACCGGCAAACCTGCTGTCAATGGAACTAACCTGGCTTAATGTTTCTGCTGTTCCGGTGTTCAGCCAGTAGTCAGCAGTCAATGCTTTAATGTAAACATTTTCCAGCCCCATCGGAATTGATTCATCCGATTCTGTATCGCTCCACAGGTATTCTCCCCCTGCATCCTTGATAAGTTCGGATATATAAGAATTTCCCGGCGAAATATACCACGTATCCCTGAACGGAAGACCCAGAAGAACCTTTGGATGTTCCTTTACATTTTTTCTTATGAAAGCTTCAGTATCTTTATAGTCATGTTCAATACACCTGAAAATGCTGTCGGCAGTCTCCTCCTTTGAATACAGGGCGCCGAACAATTTTATCCATTCGGCTTTTCCAAGGGGATCAGTTTCCAGGTAATCGGCGTTGAACATTACTTTCAGGCCCATTTCCTTCAGTTTGCCTGCAAAAGACGCCGACTCCCCTCCTACTCCGTACATCATTACAATATCGGGTTTCAGTTTTATCATCATCTCCTTGTTAAGATTGTCATCATAACCGATCTCATTAATGGTCTTGGCCGAGATCCTATCGTTGTATTCCTGTGAGTACAGAAGTCCCGTCCCGGAGAATCCTTTTACTGATCCGCTCCCGCCGATAGCTGATAGCATGGAAAGGTGTGTTGTGGATGTGCAAATTATCCTTTTCACCGGAACTCTTATGACCTCCGTGGGATTTATGAATGGTGGAATATCGGCACTGTCGCTTATCAGGAACCAGTTTTGTTCCTCACCTTTAGCGCCCTGCCATGGATTGATGATCCTGACCTGCGAATATGAGTCCTTTTTTTCAATTACAAGTCTCTTCGCATACTGAATGCCGGATTTTCCGGAAAGCTCGGCACCGGTCTCCGCCTTTTCCGTCTTTCCCTGGCACGACTGGATAATGACAGCGGATAATGTCAGTACTCCGATACTAATGGAGCGGATCAAACAGGATGGCTTTACAGTATTCATTATTCGCTTGTCGAATCGGTAAACTCCTTGAAACAGATAGTTCCCGGAATAATGCCGGCTTCGTATTCTGAGATCAGGGCACCGTTGTTGCGGTAACGTATGAGTTTGCCTTTGCTGACATAATCGACAGCATCGGTTACAAAAATCTCATTATTAAAAGGATTGATCCCGAGCTTGTAAAAAAGATGATCGAGCTGCGGAACAAGAGTCTGTGAGGGAAGAGACTCATCATTAATGGACATGCGTCTGACCCCGTTGAGGAGGAAATACAGCATCCTTCCCTCACTGTCGATTTGGAGACAGGTTGGTGAATCATTGATGGATGGGAACTTTAGTCTTTTAACAATCTCGTTGGTTCTTGTGTCAATTCCGATTAGTTCAGCAAAATGCTCACGCCTCCATCCGCCATTACAGAGCACCCAGAGTGTTTCATTCCAGTCAAGTGCCATGCTCTCCGGTTCATATCCCACTTCAATGGAATCAGTTACCATATCGGTGGCAGTGTTGATAACCATGATTTTGTTTCCTTCCGTCCAGCTGGCAACGTAAGCTGTGGAATACAGTGTCAGGATTGACTCGGAAGTCTTCTTTATGTTTATATATCCCGAGATTGAATTGGATGACAGGTCTATTATCGTCAATGAATCCGAAAAAAGGCTTGTAACATAGGCTTTTGAATCGCTGACAAATGAGATATACCTTGGCGAATCAAGGCCTGTAATTGTGGCTATTGACTTCATGTTATTCCTGTTGGCAACCTCAATTTTTCCGGAATTATTAACGACGATATAGGCCTTCCCTCCAAAAAATCCCATTGAATAGGGTATATCGCCCAGAGGCCGTCTGTTAGCCTCCGTGAAAACATTATTATAAAGCTTCACCGAGTCGTATGCAAAGAATGAAAGCGACCCGTTTCCTGCCCTGAAGTTACCTTCATTTATAACAAAAACGCCCTGTCCTGAAAGATAGGATTTATCAAGACCGTCAATAACGGGATTGACCTCCTTAACGCATGATGTGATTAGAAGGGCCAGAATGAAAACTGTAAATGATTTTTGCATATTTTACTTTTTTATTTGAAATAATACAGAGGCCGTAAAATTCCGACGCGGCATCGGATAATACGCAATATTCTGATAATCAATATTAAAAATATTCTCAACTCCCATTCTGATGTCTGTGAGTGTCTTTTTCAGGGTCAGTTTGATCCCGGCATCGAGATCAGTTACGGTATACGGCGAAAGATATATGGTATTATCGGCGTCAACGAACCTTTTCCCTGTATAATTGAACCTGACGGTTGAATAAAACTTTTTCCATTCAGCCCTGATAAACGTGTTGAACATATCAGCCGGAACATAAATAAGCTGAAGCCGTCTTCCAGAACTGCCAGTTGATTCCTTTCCATTTGAGCCTGAGATGATATGAGTGTAGCCGGACATCATTTTAAAATTATATGAAGGTCCGTGAAACATAATATTTATATTTGCCTCCATTCCTTTTGAGACCAGATCATCGACATTGTCAGCCTGCCAGTAAGAATACTCACCAGGACGCCATTGTATCAGGTCAGAGATACGGTTATGGTAAAATGTCAGGTCAGTTCCTATTTTGACGGATCCGGCCACCGTGGTGCTTAAATCCAGCGTTATTTCGGCAATGTAACCCGATTCGTTTCTCAGATCAGGATTGCCTCCGGGTGACCAGTAAAGATCATTAAGCGTGGCGATACGTGAATTTTTCGCAAAGTTCAGCTTTATGAAGTTTTCTTTAGTCCCGAAAGGTTTAATATCAGCTCCGGCAGAAAAATCAGGGGCAAGGAACCTGTCATCCTGAATTGTTTCCCTGAGGAGCAGGTTTGCAGATAACCATCTCATTATGTTTAAATCAGCGGCTGCATCAAACGACAAAACGTTTCTGGATTTGCGGCAGTCATAATTGTTTGTCTCCACAAGAGCAAGTTCATTGTCTGCTGCCAGCCTAAGATTCAGGATGTTGCTGATCATGCTGTTAAATGTACCTTTAAGTATTATCCTTTTCAAGGAGTTCCGCGAGTCGACTGAGGCCTGTTCATTCTTGTAATCAAGCCGGTCGGAAATGAAAGCTGATGTCAGGTTCAGACTGGTTTTATTCAACTGATAATCATATGCAAGCATGGATCGGAAAGACATGTCATTCTGCGTCTCAGGTGGATTAAGAGAAGGAACAATTATTGGAACCGGCAGTTTTCTGGCCGCACTCTGGTACCAGAAACGGGCAGATAATTCATGGTGTGATTTTCGATAATACAATTCCTGAATAAATCCTTCCTGGCTTACCTGGTTGTTTTCCCTGATTTCAGTTACAGGTGCATCGCCTGAAATTGAATTGAGATAAGGAAAATCATTTTCTGCTCCGAAGAGAAATGCTTTTGTGACCGACTGAAAGTCGGCGGTTCCTGTTCTGGCTTTAACCAGCAGTGACTTCCTGCCAAAGCACCCTGCAGCAGGATTCAGCATGAGAAGGCCTTTTTCTCCCCAATCGGGCTTTGTCTCCAGATTTATAAGTCCGCCCGCTGATCCTCCGCTTATGCTCATTGAATTTCCGCCGTAAAATATATTTATATCATCAGCCATTCCTGCCGGGATGATGGAAAGATCTGACTGACCGGTCATCGGACTTTCAATATTTATATTATTCCAGGCAACACCAGTATGCCCTGCAGTTGTCCCTCGGCATGAAGGAGAAGCAAGGTTTCCGGGCCCGTACGATTTAATATGCACTGATGAATTATCTCCAATCAGGTCTGCCAGAGAATTGCCATTATACTCCGAAATGACGGAAGAGTCGATTGAAGCACTCCGCGACCCCGAATAATGGCCGGTAAGCCTGTTGCCGGTAATCATTACTTCACCGATAAAGATTGTATCACTCTCAACTGAAAGTTGGCCGTTCAGTGGAATTGCAACCAGGACAAGCAAAAACAATACTGCTTTCTTCACAACTTTTTCATGTTATGCTGACGGGAAGCAGAAAGGAGGGAATCATTCACAGATTCTTTGCTTTTCTTCCCGAAAGCTTTGATCTTAATTGTCTGGCAGGTCTTCTGACTTATCCCGGCTTTAAGAAGCCTTCCCATCCTTTATTTCACGGACAGTGGCAGGTATTTCCTAAAACCATGATCACGCAATTTGGTGACCGGGCATCACAGCAGCGGGTACTGTCGCGGATTCCAACCGCATTCCCTTTTCATTACAATGAAGAAAGATCATTGTAACACCAAAACAATTCAAAGGTAAACGAATTTTCAATACGGGCAATCAACAGATATCAACAATTGTTAATAACCTGAAAAGACGGCAACATGAGCGATGGTTCATCGTGTTTCGTTTCTGAGCCTGATCTCCCTTGAGACATGTTCGCCCGGAGCAAGCCTGAAAAATGCCAGGTCAGCCAGTACGTTTCCACTGGCAAGTCTTCTTCCGGTTACTATCATGTAATCACCGGGGGCAAGGGCAAGCTCCTCAGAAAAATCGGTTATTTTTTTACCGTAATCGAAGTCAAGTGTCTTAAAATGTCCGTTTTCCAGTCTTGCAATGGTAAAATGTGTATAATATTCCGGAACGGGGTTCTTTTCATCAGAGACAAGTTTTAAGAAAGCCTTCCGGGCCTCCGGAGCTTTTTCATCAGCAAAATAAACATCCTTCCATTCCGAATTAAAATAATACTGGGGAACATTGCTTCCGGGCTCAAGACGTGAAGGTATTCCAAGGCTGCGGCAAACGGCGACAAAATAAATCTTCCGGGAATTCCTGTCTGAAATCTTCAACTCATGAACACCGATTGGCGTAAGCGGAGTCATGTAGTAATTCTCGGCGTCATTTACTGAAATTTCCCTATTTATATAATCAATAATAATATCAGGTGATTTTACGGCATCAGCCTTCAGGAAGGAAGGCAAAGCATTCCGGAAATAGCTCCGGTATGCAGTAAGCAATTCACCGGCAACACGTGGATTGAGGACACAGTCTTTAAAAAAACTGTCATTCGGGTCAAGCCTGAGAGGATTAATGGTATTTCGAAGATGATCAGATAATACCGCGGCGCTGATGTCCCTGAGATCCTTGTCGGGCAGAACCCTCAGGAGTGACAGAGCAAGTTCCCTTTCATCAGCGGGTGTTGAATCGAGAAAATGTTTTATGGCCCTCCAGTTTCCCATGCTCCTTGAAAATACATCAATTATGGCAGATGTATCGGCCTTGATCTTATTTGCAAAATCCTTTGCTTCTGAAGGTTTTATCCACGAATCCACATAGGCCTGGCGTATCCTGTTCTCCTCTTCAAAACGTCTTTTGTTGTTTTCAGCAAGATCTTCCGGCAGTGATGGAAAAGAATCCTGAACGGGAGGAACCGTTATGTCGAGGATCCCGGGATTATCGGGGTTGATTCTGTCACGAAGATTCATAATAACAGTATCCGTTCCCGGAACTGACACTAAGCGGTAATTGAACTTATTGTCTTTGCTGATCCAGATCAGCAGGTCGCCCATGCCTGTCTCAAGACTGCTCAGTCCGTTAACATCTGTCTGAAGAGATGCAAGTGAATAAAACTCCGCATAATTGTATAGTTTGTATTCGACCGTGGCATCGCTGACGGGATTATTCATATCATCAATAACTCTGACGAATATTCTTTTAGTTACGGCATATTTCGAAAGGTTATTTACTTCAGTGTAATACTTCATTTTACTGATGACATTTTCATTTCCGTAAGCGGCGCCGAATGATTTTGAATGCACCAGCATTGCCCTTCGGGCAGGTTCGGTGAACCAGCCTCTGTCGAGTACCGGTTCAGGTTCGCAGGCCCCCATATAATGCCATTCACCGTTAATCCAGACTTCAACCCATGCATGATTATCGTCGGTATGGGCCCATCGGGGAGTATAGACCTGACGGGCAGGTATCCCTGCTGCCCTGAGGGAAGCGACTGTAAATGTTGATTCCTCCCCGCATCTTCCCCGTGCAGAAAGAATGGTATTCATCGGCGACGAAGTGCGGATATCGGAGGGTTGGTATGTAACCTTTTCATGGCACCAATGGTTTATTTCGAGTGCTGCATCGGCAAGGCTGAGTCCTTTAATCCTGTTTCTTATCTCATCATAATATCTGAGCCTGAAGGAATCGAGATTTTCATTGTTTACCCTGTATGGAAGAACATAATGCAGGAAGATATCTTCGGGGATGTCTTTCCGCCAGGGAGACTCTTTTCTTGCCTTAAGGGCCATGTCGACGTTTGCAAGGAAGAACTCTCCGGAGTAATCAGCCATATCGCTGAGGGGCATATATGCATACAGGAACTTCAGAGCCTCCTCCCTGCTTTTGTCAAGATCCTGGTCGAAGACACCATATAATTGTTTGTCCCTGTTTGCCCCTGTCTTTCTTCTGGCCGAAAAATCTTTTTCAACTGTCAGACGATAGGCTTTGTCGTTTATGAGATGGTCGTTGGAGCAGCCGGCAGCAAATATCTGATATGTTATCAGTAAAGCAGCGAAGTACTTTTTCATTTGCAGAGATTTGGCATTCTTCAGATGGTACCGCAGGAATTTCGGATGACAAGTTCGGGCATTATGTTAACCTGACGCTTGTACTTGCTCTTTCCAGAGTTTTTCACTTCGGTCCATATCATATTTGCCACTTTCAACGCCATTCCCGTCAGCGGTTTTCGAAGGCATGTCACGGGTGAATATAACAGATCGAACCCAATTCCTTCTTCCAGTGAAACTATAGCGATATCCTGGGGTACACGCAATTTCTTTTTGCGCAGGAGTGTCATTACCTTATAAACCAGTTCAGAGTGTAAAACGATCATTACATCGGCGCGGAAAGGGGGACGCATTAATTTTTCAATCTGAAGGGGATCAATTTCATTTCCCGAGCCAATGTATTCGAATTCAACTGTAAGCGGTTTGTTCATTGAAGGTTTCTCATCAACAGCGGCTTTTATCAGCTCTATCAACGACTTGTCGCGTGCTGCCGATTCCCTGTCAGTTACTATCAGGATATTTGTATAGCCCAGTTTCCCGACATGATCGATCACCCGGCGTATTCCCTCGGCCATGTCGGTGCAAACAGTATTGAGGCGAAGCACCCTGACTGATTTTTCGAGCAGTACAAACGGATAACCTGATGACCGGAGTGATCTTACCGTATAATCATCTGCGGCCTCACCGACGAGTATAAGTCCGCTGTAGAATTTCTTAAAAGCACCGACAAGGCGGTTGTATCTTCCGTCATCCGGATCCTTGGTAATTATCGAGAACCCAACGCCAATGCTGGCGAATGCCTTTTGCAGGAAGGGAGTAATTTCATAAATAAAAGGATCATGAAGAGTCGGGACAATCATACCAATGACTCCCGGCTTCTCTTCAACCGGTGATGTTTCATTTCTTTCCTTTAAGAGTTCAAAATACCCCATCTGTCTCGCCAGTGCAAGAACTTTTTCCTGGGTATCTTTTCTGATTCCATGCTGGTCAGCCTTATTGTTAAGCACCAGAGATACAAGCGTACCAGATACGCCAAGCCTTTCGGCAATGTCTTTGTTCTTTACTTTTTTCCCCATTCCCCCAAAAATTTAGAAGGAAATAAATTTATATATATTTTTTAAAGAAGCATATCTGTTTAAGAATTTTTAACTTAAAAAGATATGGCTAAAATATCTAAATATCTATATAACCTTATTTCCTGTATAAATGCTTTCCGGGGGCAATTAAAAATTATCTTTTAGGAGGTTTTATCCCTCGTTGTTTTGCAGCTTCCTCAAGTCGCTGCTGCCATTTTGATTTTTTCAGGGGTTTCTTCCTGTTTTCCTCAAGTGTGGCAAGAACCTTATTGGCATCAATAAATCTCTTCATGATAAAGTTCTGGCCGATTGTGAGCACGTTTGCGAGGAAATAATAATAAGTCAGACCTGATGAAAGTTTATTAAGAACGAACATAAACATTATCGGCATGGCATACATCATCAGCTTCATTCCCGGCTGATCCTGGCCTGTTGTTGTCCCGCTCATCTTTGTCGCAAGAATTGTTGAAATGGTCATGAGCAGTGTAAAGAGGCTCACATGATCACCATACATTGGAATGGTGAAGGGAAGATTGAGTATGGAATCATATGTGGAAAGGTCGGTTGCCCAGAGGAACGGTTCCTGGCGAAGCTCTATTGAAACCGGGAAAAACCGGAACATAGCAAACAGTATTGGCATCTGCAGAAGCATGGGAAGGCATCCTCCCATAGGATTGATTCCGGCCCGCTTATAAAGGTCCATCGTGGCCTGTTGTTTTTTCATCGCGTCTTCCTGTCTGGGGAACTTCTTTGCCAATTCATCGACCAGTGGCTTCAGCACCTGCATTTTGGCTGTTGACTGATATGATTTGTATGTAAGAGGCAGAAGAACGATCTTAATAATAATGGTAAGGATAAGTATTATTATCCCGTAGCTGGAAATATACTTTTGGAGCCAGTTGAAAACAGGAATAATTATAAACCTGTTTATCCAGCCCGTGATGTTTTTTCCCAGGAAGACAATCTGTTCAAGCTGAAGTCCCTCTTTTTTAAGTGTCGAAATATGGTTAGGGCCGTAATAAAATTTCATCCCGATATTAGATTTATCGGATGATTCAAAAGGTACGCCGACTTCAGCGGTATAATATCTTATGTATTTAGGTGAGGCAGGTGTTTTTGTGGACGTAACAACGCCATTAAGGAAGAAATCCTTACTTATCAGAATTGATGAAAAAAACTGATCCTGGAATGCGATCCAGCTCAGTTTTGTCGGCAGATCTGCCTTTTCCACTTCCTTCTGCTGGCGCAATCTTATGCCTTCGACATCATCCTGATAATATTTATATTTTATTGTTGTGTAATATTCTTCATTCTGCCGCCCTTTTTCTTGTTGCGGCAGATACATTCTCCAGTCGAGGGTAAGGCTGTTCTGGTTAGAGCCGATAACACTCTTCAAGGATTTGAATGTAACATCAAAATCAACGATATATTTATCAGGGGCCAGAGTATATTTATATTCGATATAACTTTCGTCACCGGCTTTCAGCCTCATTACAAGGCTCTGTGGTTCATTTGTCACAATTACCGGCCCAGTACCGGAGACCGGCTCAAAAAAGAGATCATTTGTACGTATTGCCTTATTGTCAGCTGTATAAAAATTAAACCCAAAGACCGTGGAATCGCCTGAAAACAGGATCACAGGCAAAGAATCATATGTCTGATAATCTTTGATCCTGGCCGAATAGACTCTTCCGCCTTTAGGGGATATTTTAAGTTCGATCTTATTATTTTCAAGGGTAATAAGCCCGGTATCCCCGCGAACAGCCGAGCCAAAGGCTCCATATTTTACTGAATCGGATACAGAAGTCTCAGCGGTTCGGGAAACAGAATCGGCACTGACAACGATTTCAGTCTTGGCTCCTGTTTTCCCGGCTGATGCAAAACCGAGTATCCGGTTTATCTCATTTACCTTTGCCACCGCTTCGGGCTGGTTTGGCTTGTATCTCAGGGCATTTATGTATTCAGCCCTGGCATTTTCCATATCACCGGCAGAATAGAGTGAGTCAGCGACTTCGATAACTTCCTTGTATGCTTTGGTCATCCGGTTGTTGTTGTAAATGCTGAACCCGATGAAAATTGCAAAAATCAGAATTATACCTGTAATTGTATTTTTATCCATGCTACACTATTAATATTATTACATATTGATTTCCCTGTTCAGTCAATACAGGCTTTAATAAAACTCACGAAAAGAGGATGCGGGTTAATAACGGTGCTGCTGTATTCCGGATGAAACTGCACACCAATGAACCACTTATGCGAAGGGATTTCCACCATTTCAACGAGGTTTGAGTCGGGATTTATGCCAACAGGAACCATACCTTTCCCCTTAAACTCTTCAAGATACCTGTTATTGAATTCATACCTGTGCCTGTGTCTCTCAATAATTTCTGTCCGGCCATAAATCTTATATGACAGGGAATTTTTGCTTATCACGCATTTATAGCCTCCCAGTCTCATTGTTCCGCCCTTGTCGGTTACACTTTTCTGTTCTTCCATCAGATCGATAACAGGGTGTTTTGTCTTGTGGTTAATTTCTGTTGAATGGGCCCCTTCAAGATTCAGTACATTCCGTGCAAACTCAATGACGGCACACTGCATCCCGAGGCATATGCCCAGAAAAGGTATATTGTTCTCCCTTGCATATCTGGCAGTGATTATTTTGCCCTCAATACCCCTCGAACCGAAACCAGGTGCGACCAGAATACCTTTAAGACCTGCAAGTCGTTCATTCACATTGTCATTCGTGATTTCTTCCGAAGGGATATATTCAACATGAACGTCACACTCATTTACGGCCCCGCCGTGAATGAATGACTCGGAAATCGACTTATAGGCATCCGGAAGTTCAACATATTTACCGACCAGTCCGACCCGTACTGAGTGTTTGGGATTTTTTAGTTTATTAAGAAACTCCCGCCATTCTTTCAGTGGTGGCTCCTCATTCAAGGGAAGGGCCATTTTTCTCAGGACGGTCTGATCGAGTTTTTCATCAAGCATTTTTACCGGGACCTCGTATATGGTTGAGAGGTCAACCGATTCGACAACAGCATTTTCCTCCACGTTGCAAAAAAGGGCCACTTTTCTTTTTATATCACCGGTAAGGTTCTTTTCAGTGCGAAGGACCAGAACGTCGGGTTGTATCCCGTTTTCAAGAAGTACCTTTACCGAATGCTGTGTGGGCTTTGTTTTCAGTTCTCCGGAAGCTGATAGGTACGGGACAAGGGTAAGGTGAATTACAATGCAGTTCTGTGGTCCCAGTTCCCATTTAAGCTGCCTGACTGATTCTATATAAGGAAGTGACTCAATGTCACCAACAGTTCCTCCAATTTCGGTTATTACAATATCGAATTTGTTTCCCGACCCGACAAGCTTGATCCGTCGTTTAATTTCGTCGGTAATATGTGGAATTATCTGGACTGTTTTTCCGAGGTAGTCACCTTTTCTTTCTTTGTTAATGACAGTCTGATAAATACGACCTGTAGTAACGTTATTTGCCTGGCTTGTAGGAACATTCAGAAACCTTTCATAATGTCCGAGATCGAGATCTGTCTCGGCGCCGTCGAGGGTTACATAGCATTCCCCGTGTTCATAAGGGTTCAGAGTTCCCGGATCAACATTTATATAGGGATCGAGCTTCTGAATTGTGACTGAATAGCCTCTGGCCTGGAGAAGTTTTGCAAGTGATGCAGAAATGATCCCTTTACCCAGAGAGGATGTCACACCTCCGGTCACAAAAACATATTTTACGTCAGCCAATTTACCGAAAAATTTAAGTTTAATTTTTTCAAAAAAGAAGATTATTCGTCGAGACCTGACTGGTCAATCATTTTGACTTTCTCCTCGAGTGTTTTGATCATCTTCTTCGCATTTTCAATTTTCTCCTGCACTTCCCTTATCATAGTTTCAGCATTCGGTGATTTTGCGAAGAAGCCTATATTGTTTTCCCAGAGAACGATATCATTTTCAAGCTGTTTTATCTTTGTGAAGAATTTATCGCGCTCGTTCCTCACTTTACGTGAAGCTTTTGGATTTGATTTCAGATTGTCAAGTTTTGTCCTGTATTTAAGAATACTCTTATCCTCATCGGCAATTTTAAGCCTGTCGAATTCCTTGTTAAGGGCATTGCGGTATCTGTTTGTGATTTCCTCTTTTTTATTGAAAGGGACAAAGCCTATTTCCGTCCAACGTCTCTGAAGTTCCTTAAGTCTTTCAAAGGCAGCCTGAACATCTGATCCCGGTTCAAATTTCTCAAGTTCTTCTATGATAGCTATTTTGGCTTTCAGGTTATCCTCGTAAGATGAATCAAGGCTGGCAAAGAATTCAGCTTTGCGGTTAAAAAAGTGGTCACAGGCTCTTCTGAATCTTTTCCAGGTCTTTTCAGACTGTTTTCTTGGAACCGGACCGATTTCCTTCCATTCCTTCTGCAGCCTTATCAAAGCATCGGAAGTCGCCTTCCAGTCGGTGCTATCCTGAAGGGCCTCTGCCTGAACACATAATTCCGTCTTGAGCTGAAGATTATTAAGCTGGATTTCCTTATTGTCGGTGTAGAATGACCTTTTTTTCTCAAAGAATGCATCACAGGCTTCCCTGAATCTCTGATAGACCTTATTGTTCTGCTTCTTTGGTGCAAAGCCTATTGTCCTCCACATCTTCTGAAGGGCCACTATCTTTTCGGCTTTCTCATCAAAGTCCTTGAAACTCTTTATTTCCTGAAGATTTATTGCCTCTACCTCCTCGCAGAGTGCTATTTTGGCATCCAGGTTCTTCCTCTGGTCATCCTTCTGCTTTTCGAAATACTCGTGATGTCTTTTGTTTATCTGCGACGTAGCCTCCCTGAATCTCTCCCAGATCTCATTTTTTGATTCCTGGGGGACAGGGCCTATTTCCCTCCACTGGTTGTGGTAATCCTGAAGAGACCTGAACGCATTTACCGGATTGGGCTCCAGCAAAAGCTCTTCGGCTTTTTCGCAAAGAAGAACTTTTGCCTCGAGGTTTTTCTTCAGATCGAGGTCCCTGAGTTCCTTGTTAATCTTTATATAATCGTAAAACACTTCCACGCTGTGGTGATAGTTTTCCCACAGGTCCTTCAGGGAAGACTGGGGCACGACACCAACTGAGTGCCACTCGTTCTGGAGCGCCCGGAAATCATGGAAAGTTTTATTTATAGATTCCTCGCGGTTAACAAGATCTTTAATCTTGTCAATTATTTCATATTTCTTTTTGAGGTTCTCGTATTTTTCAGCTTCCTGAACCTTTGTATAGTCATTTTTCTTCTCCCTGTATTTTTCAAGAAGCTCTTTTACACGGTAATCGAGAGGATCGACCCAGATTTTGTAATCTTCAGGTTTCCCTCCCTCTTCAAGAAATTTTGCTTTTCGTTCTTCGGCTTCCTGCTTAATCTTTTTGCTGAACAATGTTCTTATCCGTTCAACATCGTCACGTATTTCCGAAGGAGGCCTGTTTTCTATAATGAGGGCAAGAGTTTCGACAAGCTCATTTTTGGAATAGCCCGAATAGTCGACCGGAGGAAGTTCAATTTCATCAAGCGCCTGAATTTCCTCGTCCGTTTGCTGATTTATTCCCGTAACCGCGACTTCCTTTTCAGCTTCCTCATCCACTGACTTAGCTTCTTCAGTTTCCTTCATTTCCTCCGCTGATCCGTTTTCAGCATCTGCCACAACTTCATCTGTTTTCTCAGATCTAATAGCATCTTCAGTACCGGCAGCAATTTCTTCTGCTCCGTTCTGTTCGTCCCGAACAGAGTCTTCCGGATTTTCCTTAATCATAATCAATCCCTTATGGTTCAATAATTTAAATAGAAATTCTTCCCATGATTTATCCATGGGTTTTCAGAGTACGAAAATATTGAATTATTTATTAAAACTCAAAGTTTTATCCAAAATATGAGTCGGAGAAATTCCGGAATCAGATAAGTGGATAGCCGGATTTCCAAATTTTGTGTGCTTCATTTATGACAGATTTTCAGAAATGTCCGACATTTGCTGATTAAATAATATATTTGACAGATGATTGTTAAATAATTAACAGACCACATATTTATAAAATGAAAAATTCAGATATTGTTATTTTTGCAATAGCGTTTGCAGCCCTTTCATTCAGTTTATACAGGAAATATTCTAAAAGAAATCAGACGGGGCATAAAAATGAAGGGAAAAGTGTCAGTTCAGGTTCAGTGCATTCGGTAAAGGATGATTATGAGCCGTATTCAGGTAAATAGGTCATTCCCTGTTTCTTGAAACAATATATCTCAACGGGTTTACAATCTTCTGAAGCAGACGGGTATTATCTGTCATAATTTCTGCCATACCTTGCATGTTCTGTGTGAATTCAAGCTTTTTCCCGTAGAGGGTGGTCAGTCCGGAAGGGAGCCTGAGTTCAATAATATATGAATCACCGGAGGGAACCAGGGATTTGGATTTTATGACTCCCCTCACCATTCCGAATTCAAGATAAGGGAATCCGCTCAGCTTTATATTTACTGTCTGACCGGCATTCACTTTTCCCGACCTGTTCATCTTAAGATTTATCCTTCCCACATAATCACCCGGATCAAGAGGAATGATGCTGAGAACCGGTTCGTCCCTGGCCACAGTCTGATTCTCACTCCAGTACCTGGTAAAAGTAACCACTCCGTTAACAGGAGAAACGATGGTATAAGTGTTTTCCCATATTTTAAGCTGTGCAATAAAATTAAGGAAGGATTCATTAAGGACAGAAATATACTTCTCCCTGTTTTCAGCCCTGCTGATACTATAATCCTGAAGAAGCTGCTTTTTCTCGGCAAGTTCTATTGATTTTGCGGATTGATCGAGCCTGACCTGCTGAAGTTCAATATTTATCTTAAGCAGAGACTGAAGAGATTTTTCCAGTTCACTTTCGGAATAGACTCCGGTGGCATAAAGAACAGAATCTCTTTTGTATTTTTTTGTTTCTATCCTTTGATTTTCAGCATACAATCTCTCTTTTACCTCTATCCTGCCTATATAGGCTTTTATGCCATCTATTTCTTCGGAAAGCGATTTAATCTTGTTCCCATAAAAATCATTCACAACAAAATTGTTATAATCTGAAAGGCTTTTGCAAAAAGCGCCCCAGTAATTCTGGATTTCTCCCAGCCTGTCAAGCAAGGGAAGAGATGAAAGCTGAATAGTTTCAGGCCTGGTTACGGTATCGGTCAGTTGTCGCAGCGTTCTGACCTGATCCACGGAAGCTGTTGTTTCCAAGACTGCAATTAGCTGACCTGCCTTTACCTGCTCCTTATCCTTTACATACAGCCTCTGTATCCTTCCCGTAATTTTCGAGACCATTGTAACCGGGGGATTCACAGTAGTGACTTCCACAGGTGCCGTAATGATGTCGGGATACTTTACAACCCACAGGAAGATTATAAAAATGAGAAAAACTGACAAAATCACTGTGTTTCCCCGCTTTACTATTGATGACGGGGGATTTCCCATTATATCGTTGACAGATTCTGAATAAGCAATATCGTACTTTTTTTTGTCCATTTTCATTCAGTTTCCAAGTTCAAGCTGGTTTTTGACGAGATTGTAATATTCCCCCCGTTTTTCGATAAGACTTTCATGAGTGCCGGTTTCAACGATCTCTCCCTTGTTCATTACAACAATAAGGTCTGCATTTTTCACTGTGCTGAGCCTGTGAGCCACGATAACGGCGGTCTTACCTTTGAAGAATCCTGAAAGGTTCTCGACAATTGCCCTTTCAGTATTTGCGTCAAGAGAGTTTGTTGCTTCGTCAAAGATCAATATGTCAGGATCCTTATAGACAACCCGTGCAATAAGCAGTCTCTGTTTCTGGCCCTCACTGAGTCCATGCCCGTTTGCGCCGATTTTTGTATTATAGCCAAGCGGAAGCGATTCTATGAA
This sequence comes from Bacteroidales bacterium, assembly GCA_035390825.1. Taxonomy (GTDB): domain Bacteria; phylum Bacteroidota; class Bacteroidia; order Bacteroidales; family VadinHA17; genus LD21. The sequence continues at coordinate 41,657 of DAOOUQ010000030.1, forward strand.
TTCCCTGATATTGGCGATCTCGGCAGCCTTTATCATACGGTTTTCATCAACCGGTTCCGAACCAGGAGCAATGTTTCCGGCTATGGTATCGGGGAACAGGTATCCATCCTGCATGACTGCACCTACTTTTCTTCTCCATAGTTTAAGGCTGATTTTCGAAAGGTCGACACCTCCCACGCTGATTTTGCCACCGACAGGTTCGTAGAAACCAAGTATCATTTTCAGCAAGGTTGTTTTTCCGCTTCCGCTAACACCAACAATTGCAGTAGTTTTGTTTTCCTCAATAAGCAGTGAAGTATTTTTCAGGGCATAGGGAGATCTTGGTCCTTCATACTGGAACGACAGGTCTTTAATACTGATGGTTTTTTCTGATGGCATCTGTGTTACCTTATTTTCGGGTACCGGTTCTTCATCCGTCATACCGTGCACTTCTGCAAGCCTGTCAAGGCTCATTGATGCATCCTGGGCTGTCCGGAAAAAGCCTATTATCTGGCTTACCGGAACATTCATCTGCCCGATTATAAACTGAACGGCCAACATCATACCCAGTGTCATATCCCCTTTCAGAACCGCAGTTGCCGAAATAACAGTAATCAGAATATTCATCATTTCATTTATAAGGGTCGCACCGGCCGACTGATACTGAATAATCCCAAGACTTTTGACTTTAAGTCCGAACAATGCAGCCTGGTTGTTTTCCCAATCCCAACGCTTGCTCAGCTCACTTTGGGTAAGCTTGATTTCCTGCATGCCGTTTATTAAGTGGATAAGTTTCGAGATTGCAGCAGACATCTCACGAAATCGCTGGTTATCAAGTCGTTCTCTCGATTTCATAAAAAGCGAGACCCAGGTTACATAAAGAATGGTGCCTGCAAGAAAAATCAGAAATATCTTCCAGCTGAACATTGCAAGGACAATGCCGAAGACAAGAAGGTTTACAAATGAAAAAAGTATACTGAGACTGGCCGAAGTAAGGAATTCCTCAATCCTGTTATTGTCTTCAACCCGTTGCAGAATATCACCCGTCAGTTTTGTATCGAAAAATGCTATTGGCAATGACATCATTTTATGAAGAAACCCCGAAACGATTGCCACATTAACTCTTGAACCTATATGCAGAAGTATCCATCCCCGTACAAACTCTACCGACATTCTTCCCAGAACGAGCGACAACTGTGCAAAAAGGATGAGGTAAATAAATCCAATGTCGCTATTGTTGATCCCGACATCTATTACCGAACGGGTGAGAAAGGGTATTATAAGTTGTATAAGGCTGCCGACAAAAAGACCGATAAAAAGCTGTCCTACATATTTCTTGTAAGGCCTGAAATACTCAAGAAGGAACCTGAATCCGCCCTTTTTCTCAGGCTGGTCGTCTTTTTCATACAGTGCAGGTGTAGGTTCCATGACCAGTACGAGCCCGGTTTTCTTGCCGTCAATAACCGAATGTGACCAGCCCTTTTCAAAAGTCTGCCTGGTGTATTTTACCAGACCGGAGGCCGGATCAGCAACCCACACCTTGCCATTCTTTATCTTATAAACAACAATAAAATGCTTTTGCTGCCAGTGAACAATGCATGGAAGTGTAACTTTCTGCTCTAGCAGATCAAAATCCAATTTTGCGCCCAGAGTTTTAAATCCTATTGAATCAGCTGCTTCCGACAATCCAAGGAAAGACACTCCCTCACGTGTTATAAAGCATCTTTTTCTGAGAAAATCGAGGGAGAAATTCTTTTTATAAAATCCCGCGATCATTTTTAGACACGCGGGACCACAATCCATGGCATCGTATTGTTTTACAAATGGGAATAACATTTTCCGGTCTCTTTCCGTTTTAGTTAGATTAGTAGGTCATAATGATAAGTAAAGATATTTATTTTAAGATAACATTGTATTTCGTTGATGACATGACTGACTGAGATTTCAGTAAGACATGCATCCGACGAGAAATATTATATTTGTCAACTTATTACAGGAAACACAATCAGCCATTGTTCCGGAAATTTTCAGATAGCGCAATAATTGAAGGTATCCGCCGCCAGGATGAAAAGATACTCAACTGGCTTTATGACAATTACATGGAGCAGGTGCGACATCATGTTCTTCGCAACAGCGGCTCTGAAGCAGACGTTCATGATGTTTTCCAGGAGTCAATAATAGCACTTTACAGACAAATCACTGAAAACCATCTGAACCTCACAACTGATCTCAAGGGTTATTTCTTCGGAATTGCCAGGAACATCTGGAGTTCACAGTTGAGAAAGAAGATGCCAAATACAGCAATAGATTCAGATACGCCCGACAACTCGGCCTTGGATGAGGCCGGGGACAAAATCCTTGAAAGGATCATAGCAAGAGTGTTTAACATGCTCAGCGATGATAACAGAACAATTCTTACGCTTTTTGCAGAGGGTCTTTCATTTCAGGAGATTGCCGAGGAAATGAACCTCAAGAATGAAACATATGCAAGAAGAAAGAAATACCTAAGCAAGGAAGCCTTACTCGATCTGATGAGGGAGGATCCTGAATACCTTGATTATCTGGGCTTGATGTAGGTAAACAAAATTGTGGCGACGATCATTAAAGCAAGGGCAATATAAGCTATTGAAAGGCCTTTGTTTTGGTACAGTGGGGCATTATCCCCGTAAATTACCAGCGACGACCAGAAATAGGGATGGGATCTGAGCATATCGGCTTTCTCAAGATAATCGAGCCGGGCTTTCCTGAGGGCATCACTTTTTGACATCCCACGTTTAAGCCGGGTGTAAAAATCCTTTATGATCTCTGTACCTGACCAGTCTTCAATTTCCCATATTGACATTATAACTGACTGGCTCCCCGAATAGGCAAACCCTCTGGCCAGGCTAAGGATACCCTCTCCTGAATGGAGCTTACCATTTCCTGTGTTGCATGAACTAAGTATGACCATCCTGGCTTTCAGGGGCAAGCCATAAACCTCCCATGTATTCAGGTTTCCGTCATCAGCCGAATCACTTACCTGGTAAAAAAGCATCTTTGAGTACATAGGATACTGATCATTCAGGACTGTATGCATGGCGAGATGTATTATGTCATAGTCTCCGGCAACTGATTTGAAAACCGACTCAGTTGCTTTGTCATTTATATATAGCTTTCCTTTAGTAATATCGGCAACGTATTGTGCCTCTGTCCTCGCGAATGGAAGATCGGAAAGGGAAGACACACCGGCCTGCCGGCTTCCAAGTATTGAGTCGACGTCAATAGTGCCCGTGTATATAGGGGCAAAAGCCACAACCTTATTCCGAGAGGAATTGTCTTTGGTTTTTGATTCGGCAAGGTAGGTTGCCGAATAGGTGTATGAAATCCTGTATTCATTTAAGAGGTAGGATATACCGCTGAATTGTGAAGAAGCTTCCGGACTCATTCCGACAGGTATGGCCTCAAACGGCAAATACGACAGTATGTTATCAGGTGATATCAGAAGCCTGTCGGAAATGAAATATTTTTTAACCGGTTCAACAAGAGTATTGAAAAGAATGCTGCCAGCTTTCATGAACCTGTTAAAATCCGATTTTGCATTATTTCCGGGAGATGATACCAGCTCACGGAATTCTGTGACATTATTAAAGAAAGCAGTATCAATCGGGACAGTGACCAGCTGCATGTACTTTTTGTTTTTAAGAAATATGTAAAGTACACTGTCGGAAACGACATAGCTTAGATAAGTTGTTCTCCCTCCCATGATATCAGGAACCTTATCGGAACTGACAACGCTTGTATTGTATTTAATCATGTAATAATCAGGATATTGCTCCTCCAGAATTTTTACAAGTGAATCACGTCTCTTTATTGAATTCAAAACCAGGTTCTTCCATTCTGTCACCATTGCCAGATCAGGATTTGAGATGGAATTCTCCTCTTCAATCCTGGCCTCATAGAAGCTTATTTCAGCTTTCAGCTTTCTTTCAAGTTCGGCAATGTCGGGGGGAATATGAAACTGAGTAGCCTTCAGCTCGCGTGTGGAAGCCAGAAGTCCTGCCACCTTGCTCTTTTCGGAATAGACGAAAGCCTTTTCAAGAAAACCTTTGTCATGTGTCAGCTTATAGCAAAGATCGAAATCGCGCATTGCATAAAGATATAAATCGCGAAACCGGTCACCAAGGATAAGACGGCTTTCATCCTCACTTATATTGATCCTCACCCTGTCGATCAGTCCGATAACTGCTTCTGCTGTAGCGGCAGCTGCAAAAAGATACTTCCTTTCCGTCGTCTTGGTATAGATATTCCACAGGGCGTTGTATTTTGCCCTGAGTAGTTTAATTGACCACTGAGTCGCTTCAACAGATGTGAAATCAGGGTTTTCTGTTTCAGGGACATAATTCATTCCGGCAACTCCGCGAAACAGAAGACCCTGAATTAACTTCAGGGCTTTCTCCGGAAAACCATTATCGTCAAGAGCGAGGGCATATCCAACCATGATCGAATTAGAAAGCTGAACATCATCCGGATTATTAAATGCATATACGGAACATTTTTCGTAAAGCTGAAGTGATTTCTTAAGATCTATACGGTAGTTTCGAAGATAATCGGCGTAGTTTTTAAGAACCTCAAAATAGCTTCTTGACCCTTCACCGTAAAATGATCTTGCCTTACTCAGGGAACTGAGAAGCAATTTATTTCCTCTGTCAGTTTTTCCGGCATCGCCCAGAATAATGGCAAAACTGTTAATTAAATTTAAGGCCAGTGTTGAATTCGAAGATTTTATTTTACTGAAGCCCCTGTTAAAATACTCTTCTGATTTTGTTTCCATCCCAAGAAAATAACAGGTGGCTCCGAGACTGTTAAGAAGGTTAATGTAATTTATGTCTTCAGAAAGATGGTATTGCCTGTAAAGCGATTCAGCCTGTTCAAAATACAGTTTTGCCTTGGAATAATCCGACAACCATGTATAACATACTCCGATATTCATATAAAGGACGGCAACATCCGGGATCTTGCTTTCATCAGCCTTATTTGTAAGATTCAGGGCCGCATTGCCATATGAGATAGCTTTACGGTAGTCGTTAAGATTGAGATATGCAGTTACAAGTGATGAGAGTCCGCTTATAAGACGGGGATCATTAGTCCCGAACAATTTTTTCTCAATCTCCAGGGATCTGAGAATTGCTTCAGCCATACGCCGGTAATCTCCTATTGAATAATATGCCAGGCCCATATTAAAAAGACACTTTGCCTGGATCTCATCATCGGTCTTCATTTGATCCCGAATTGAGGAAGAAAGCCGGAACCAGTTCAATGCCTCGCCTGCTTTGTTCTTTAAAAGGTAGTATATCCCAACAGAATATTGTGCTGTCGACGTTTTAAGATTGCTGTGATTACCTGCCCTGAGTTCTTCCAGAATCTCGTTCAGAAGAATACCTGACTTTACTGAATCTGCTGAATTAAAGGAAATCAGGATAGCTTTTATAAGGTTATCCAGACGCTCATCTCCTTTAGTGCCGGGATCAGTCTGGAACATTTCCGTGTTTAAAGAGCCAGGTGCCGCGTCAGTACCAGGTGCGGTGTCGTTCACAGCACTGACTGTCATCACATTGCTTAAGCAAGCCAGCATTATCAAAACCAATCTTCGTCGAATTTCCGGCATCGTGGTGCGGTTAAGCTGATTTTTCATTCCCCTTCCCAGAACGCAAGTTTACAAAAAATGTCAAAATAATTAATTATACGACTGAAATTTACTTTTTGTAAGTGACTGATAATCTTTATCTAAGAATTTTTTTAAAAAAAAGTTGATTTTTCATTGTCACAAAACAGCCTTTTCCGACATGATACAGAAAATTGAGACTTTGAAAATGAATTACCCGATTTAATAATATCAACGATTAAAAACAGAAAAAAAATGAAAAACATGAACTTAAACAGCATCGAAGAGAGTCTTAACGCTTATGCTCTTACAGTTGAAGAAATGATATGTGTAAAAGGCGGTGACATGGGAGAACCTATAATTCTGCCATCAGTTCCTCCGGTTAAAATCTGAAGGTTGTTGTCAAAAACATAATTGTTCTTTATCAAAGGATAATATCTGCCTTATTTGAAAGGTTTTCCAAATAACTGAGTATTTCTGTCGTTTATCAGAATACTCAAGGGTTGATGGCTAAAAGAACCGCTGTTGCCGGCTGATGCCTGCAATTCGGGAGAAAAGTAATGATATCATCATGACTGCCTGATTGTATCACGTGATATTATTACTTGTATGACGACATAGAGATTATATTGTGCGGAATTTTTTTGCATTCTGATATCGAGGCTCAGGTTCATGACATTAAATTGTCGGAAGGCTGGTGGGATCGTTGATACGAGTCGGAATATCATGAGAGTGTGATTTGTGAGCGGGTTTTAATAATCGCTTTGTAGTAAAAATATCTGGTTTAGCGGATATTAAATTTGAAATACATTATATATGAAAACGATCGATTTTTCTTATTTCATCGAAAGGTACATTGCCGGAGAGATGGATGAAGCTGAAAAGGAATGGTTCAGCAAAGAGCTCGAGGGCAATAAGGAACTGAGGAAGGAAGTGGATCTTCGCCGCAGGACTGATGCGGTGCTGCAGAATCAAAACATCCTGAATCTCAGATCGAAACTGGCGGCAATAGAAAAGCAGCGGGCGGAACGGGCAACTGAAATATCCGTAACAAGACGCAGATCAGGAATAAAATACGCTGCTGCAGTTGCCACGCTGCTGATTACCGCAAGCAGCATTTTATTGCTGCAGCCAAGAAGAATGACAGGTTCAGAAATCATCGAGAAGTATTACAGGCCTTATGAAGCTTCATCAACAACAAGATCCGGAGCCCTTGTGTCGTCCGAAGATTACAACACAGCCCTGGAATATTATAAAATAGGTGATTTCAGGCAGGCTGCGGTTTATTTCAGCAAAGTCCTGAACAGTGAGCCTGCCAATATGGGATCTGTATTGATGAATGGAATCTCAAACTATGAAATTAAAAACTATCCTGAGGCTGAAGGCTCATTTAAAAAGGTCATTGCCGATGATAACAACTATTTTGTGGATCATGCCCAATGGTATCTGGGCCTGTGCTATATACAGACAGGAGAAACACAAAAGGCCATGGACCAGATGTCAATAGTTGATAAATCCAGAAGCATTTATTCCAAAAAAGCAAGAAAAATACTCAGAGCTCTTAAATAAGAAATTAAAAGAAATAGCAATGTTTGACGTTTCCGGATATGGTGCTGGAGTACAACGTGAGCCAGCTGATCAAGCCAGGGAGCCTTTCAGAAATGACGACGCGTTCATGCAGCGCATCTCTGATTGCCCTTCGGTTCTTTCAGGGCTTTCACGGGAAATGAGAACCAGAATGAACGCTATAGTCGCATTTTCGTTTCTTTTGAAAAAACCTGACGCTACGACAAAGGAAAGAGAAGATTTCAGCAATATGATCTTTGCATCGTGTGAACAGATAATATCCATGTTTGACAATTTTCTCGATTCGGCAATCATTGATGCAGGTAATTTTAAAGCCGAACCGGTAATATGCAATCCCGATCAGTTGTTCAGCGATATTTTCAGGGAATTCCGGGAAGAGATAAAAAATGAACCCGGCGAAGATCTCGTCTTTTTGTTTGAAACACCTGAAATTCAGTGTGGCAATTGTCTTATTGATGCAAACAGGTATTCGAGGATTGTACGGAGTCTTTTTCACCTTGCACTGTATAATACAAAATCAGGCTACATAAAGGCAGGTTATTATCTAAGGGATAATAATCTTACCTTTTATATTCTGGACACTGGCCAGGGCTATTTCAAATGCAGCGAATTCTTTAGCAGTGAGAATCTTACAAAATCGATGGCTAAATACAATGATGTGGTTCTGGCAGTGAATATTTCCCTTGTACGAAAACTTCTCCGGATTATGAACGGATCGGTCGTTATTGAAAGCAACAGGCTGACAGGATCAGGCATTTATGTCTCAATACCAGTTTCAGGCTCCTGTAATGAAGACACTGTAAATAAACATCTTAACACCATTAATACTATCTGATACCAGATTATCTTCCCAATCAATGTCTGAATTCCAATAGTGAGTGGAAG
>DAOOUQ010000031.1:0-41174 GCA_035390825.1 Bacteroidales bacterium
ACATATGTACCCGCGCCTGCAAGTTCTGTGCCACCTCAACGGGAAGGCCTTTGCCTCCTGACCCTGGTGAGCCAGGGAGGCTGGCCGGATCGATCAGGACTTTACAGCTTAAACACTGTGTCATAACATCTGTCGACAGGGATGATCTTCCTGACAGAGGCTCTTCATTCTGGGCAGAAACAGTAAAGACAGTTAAAAGGATAAATCCGCTTACAACTGTTGAAACCCTTATACCTGATTTTGACGGGAAACCTGAATTCATCCGGAAAGTTATCGATGCAGGGCCCGAAGTGATCTCGCATAATATGGAGACAGTTCGCAGGCTTACACCTGAAATCAGAACAAAGGCAAGGTACGATACGAGCATTAATGTTCTTGAATATATTTCACAAAGCGGCGTAACTGCAAAATCGGGTTTTATGGTCGGTCTGGGAGAGACAGAAAATGAAGTTCTTGAAACGATATCTGATATTTATCATGCAGGCTGCAGGGTCCTTACCATAGGCCAGTACCTCCAGCCCACATTCAGCCATATCGAGCCAAAGGAATTTGTGATTCCCGGACAATTTGAGAAATACAGGTTGGCTGCCCTCGAAATGGGTTTTAAATTCGTGGAATGCCACCCTCTTGTGCGATCATCATTTCATGCAGGAAAACACGTGGGTAAAGACTAAATTTTAGTATATTGCATCAGCTTTTCAAAACCAGGGAGATATTGAGTTATAATGTTTTATATCAAGATATTGGAAGAAGGGATTACGACGAAACCCGTAACCTTCAGGAGTCTGTCTTCAAAAAACTGGTTGACTGCAAGCTGAAAAGAAATCCGGCAGGTCAGCCTGATGAAACAGGCTGTGCAGGCACCCTGATCTTTGTTGAACATCCGCATGTCTATACACTTGGAAAAAGCGGGTCGGAAAATAATCTTCTCATCGACCATATACAGCTTCAGGCAAAAGGGGCCAGTTTTGTAAAAACCGACAGGGGAGGAGATATTACTTACCACGGTCCGGGTCAAATTGTCGGGTATCCGATATTCGACCTGGAAAAGATCGGAATCGGACTTAAAGAATACATTTTTTGTCTCGAGGAAGCAATTATCGACACTCTTCGGGAGTTCGGAATAACAGGTTCACGACTTGATGGTGCAACCGGTGTCTGGCTGGACCCCGATACAAAAGGCAAAGCCAGAAAGATATGTGCCATCGGGGTAAAGGCAAGCCGTTACGTCACGATGCACGGATTTGCCTTTAATGTTAATACGGATCTGAATTATTTTAATTATATTAACCCGTGCGGGTTTACTGATAAAGGCGTTACATCACTTGAAAGGGAACTTGGTAACAGACAGGATTTTGAAAATGTAAAATTACTTGTAAGGGAGAACCTTGGGAAAATTTTTGGTCTTAACTGGATCAATTGATTCTTATGGAGAAAAAGTGGGTGATAAAGGAAAAAGGTGATCCGGCTGTTGTCAGGCAGCTTGCTTCCACCCTGGGAATATCTGAATCCCTTGCCAATCTTATGGTTCAGCGGAATATCACCACAAGCGAGGAGGCTCTTACATTCTTTGAACCCGACCTGAGATACCTTCATGATCCTTTCCTGATGAAGGATATGAATATTGCCGTTGAGAGAATCTCGACCGCGATTAAAAAGAACGAAAGGATACTTGTTTACGGCGACTATGATGTGGACGGAACCACAGCTGTGGCACTAATGTATTCCTTCCTGAAGGAATTGCATTCGAACGTTGATTATTATATTCCCGACAGATACAAGGAAGGCTATGGCGTTTCATTCCAGGGCATTGACTTTGCTTTCCAGAATAACTGCAGGCTGATGATCACACTTGATTGCGGCATTAAAGCTGTGGAAAAGGTAAAATATGCCAGGGCAAAGGGAATTGATGTCATAATCTGCGACCATCATTATCCGGGTGATGAGATTCCGAAAGCTGCCGCAGTTCTTGATCCAAAGCAGCCGGGCTGTAATTATCCGTACAAGGAGCTTTCGGGATGTGGCGTGGGCTTCAAGCTGGTTCATGCATATGCGAGGGTACACGGGATGCCCTTCAGCCGCATTGCCGGGTATCTCGACCTCGTGGCTGTAAGTATCGCCTCGGATATAGTTCCGCTTACCGGAGAAAACAGGGTGCTTGCATATTTCGGGCTGAAACAGCTGAATGAGGACCCAAGAACGGGGCTGAAGGAAATAATCCGGGAGGCGGAGGTTTGCAGGATACTCACAGTTGAAGATGTCGTATTTAAGATCGGGCCAAGAATAAACGCAGCCGGCAGAATGGAAACCGGGCGAAAGGCGGTTGAACTGCTCATTTCCAATGATTCAAAACTTGCCACCGGAATAAGCAAGGAAATCAATAATTTCAATATCGAACGCCGGAATGTCGACAGGTCGATTACCACCGAAGCAATGAGGATGATCTCCGACGATCAGCGAAATGTGAATGCAAAAACGACAGTGCTCTTCAATCCATCATGGAAAAAAGGTGTTATCGGAATAGTCGCGTCACGCCTTATTGAGACTTATTACCGCCCTACAGTGATCCTGACTGAATCCAACGGGTTCGCGACAGGATCGGCACGTTCGGTACAGGGATATGATCTGTACCAGGCAATTGAAGCATGCAGCGATCTTCTTGAGAGCTTCGGCGGGCATATGTTTGCTGCCGGACTGACACTCAGGAAGGAAAACATAAAACCTTTCATGGAAAGGTTTGAACAGTATGTAAACAGCACAATATCTGAAGATCAGCTTGTTCCAAGGATTTTTGTTGATTCCGAACTGTCGTTCGGCGAGATAAATGAAGATTTTTTCAATTTCCTCAACAAGTTCCAGCCATTCGGTCCTGAAAATATGTCGCCGATTTTTGTGTCAAGAAATGTGTACGACGCGGGATCGGGAAGAATGGTAGGCTCAAGCGGGGAACATCTTAAACTCGACCTTTGCCATGAATCAACAAGGCAGAAAATATTCCCGGCAATTGCATTCAGCCAGTCGGAACATTTTGAGCATATAAAGGCGGGAAAACCTTTTGATATCTGTTATTCTGTAGAGATGAATGAATTCCGCGGCAACAGGAACCTTCAGCTCAACATAAGGGATATTAAAGTACCCGGTCAGGAGAGCTAAAATTTAAATCTCAGCTGAAGCCTTAATTCGCGTACTTCTCCGGCCTCGACCTGATAATCTGATGTCGAATAAGTATCCGTTATGCCGTATTTGATTCTTAAGTTCATCGATTTTCTTATTTCCCAGTCAAGCATCAGATATATTCTTTCTCCTGTTCCGGAAAATGCCGGAACACTGAAACTGTAAACAAGATCATTTTCATAAGCATAAAGCCTGGCATCCCAGCTTCCTGTCGTGAAAATGCCATATCTCAACCATATTGCCAGTGCAGGAGATCTTAACCTGTAACTTATATCCTGCACAATCATCGTCCCTGAGCTTGACGACTCGTACCCGCCTGTCTTGTAATCCAAACGGGTGGCTATTGAAATATTTTCTGCAGGAGAATATCTGGCAGAAACTTTAAATGACCTGGTTATCATATTGTGCTGCTTTTTTACTCCCATTGCTTCAGGATTATCATATGGATAACGGCGGTATGAAAACATGCCTTCGAATGAAAGATCATCGGCCGGCAAGTATCTTAGCCTGACTTCCCCGCTTAGACCCGCTGAAGGACTGCTGCACCTGTAACTCAGCCATGGATAATATCGGAGGTCGCATCCTGCTGATATGAACAAATGCTTTGCTGCCTCATAGGTGAAATTCCCGAATATGCCCTTTATGTTATCGCCTGAAGAACTGCTCAGCAAACCTTTCCCGTGAAAACTTGCAAAACCAGGCTCATAATTGCGGTAAAGAGAATTTATCGTTAGCCTGCTGTCGGGTCGAAATGACAAACCCTGAACAAAGGCTTTTTTCATGCCTCTGTCGGTGCAAATCTCACCAAAAACAATGATTTTACCCGTCACAGCTTTGTAATAAATTGAAGCATTGTAGTTGTCCTTTCCCCGGAAGTCGAATATTTCTTCAGGATCACCTTCATTTATTGCCGCGGGTACAGAGAGCCTGCTCCCTGTAAACAGCAATCCTGTCCTTATATTTCCGATATCGAAGAGCACATTCAATCCGTAGCCATACTCTGAAATGGCATCTTTTGAAAGAAGCGACGAACTGGTATTGTGAAGGCCGGTCCTGTAAATTGTTCTTATGAATCTCGTGCTGTTTCCAGGAATCGAATCAATGGCTGCATCGATCTTGTCAGCCGAAAAGAAAAGTGAAACCGTTGTCCTGCCCGCCATGAACCGGCCGGCTATTCCGCGGAAGAAGCCATATTCGCATGTTGAGGAGTAAGGCACTATTTCGTCATTGCCTGAAATGTAACCGGCCTGAGTTAGTGAAAGACCCGTCCGAAGCCCGGTATTGAGTCCGATTCCGGTTCCGAAGCGCGCGGTAAAGTCACCTATAATAATCTTTCTGAGGATCCCGGTTCCCGACCAAGACAGGTTTGCAGAGAAAAAGTCGGGCAAAGGCGGTTTGCCTGATAAAATTTTTTCACCCGCATCCTTCTCGGCAACGATCCCTCCTGATAATTTACCTGCTGAAAAGTTCATCCTGCTGAGCGCTTTCCATGGAGGTCCGGGGTACGTGGTGTCGGCCCGATTATTTTTCAGGGAGAAGTTCGAGACAAAGCTGCAGCGCATTGTGGCTTCGTCTTTCTTTGCAGATTTGACCGGCTCAAGAGAAATAAATGGCGATATCATTTCTGCAAGGCCGCGGTCGAAGCCGGTTACTGAAGCTAATTCATATTTTGTCAATATCCGGCCCGTGGAACGGATATGATCAGCTAACGATTTGACCTGAAAGTCGGTAAGAAAGAAAAGCCGGGATATTTCTGATTCATCGGCAGAGTTGATCCTGACGGGTTTTTCGGCAAGATCAAATAGCCGTTCGGTAAATATGGCTGCTGCTTCCGGATCGTCTTCATCACTGGCAAGTCCCTCCGCAACCGATTCTATTATTCCGGGGATGTTATCTTCCTGACATAAAGTTATAGGAGATGTTACTGAAAGGCTTAATGACAGACAAATGATTTTCAGAAGATCTGAGTTTTCTGTTTTAACCGCAAAAAGCGCAAAGTCTCTCGCGAAGGAGCTTAAGTTATGACTGAATTTAGACTCTTTGTTTGCACGGGCTTTCATAACCGGTTTACAACTCTTTTAAAACCTTCTTTATTTCATTTTCATTCATGATCCTGATTATCTGATTTTTTCTTTTCGGTCATTGCCGGTTCTCCGCGCTTAAGAATTTTCCTTCATTTGGTTTTAATGTTGAAAATAAGCGAGACAGACGAGCTGATCCCAAGGTTCTGATGGGATGCAAATCCGATATCAACCACGATGTCCTTTATCACATATCCGGCCCCGAAACTGAAGGAACAATTTTCAGTGCTGAAGCCGGCTCTCACCCTGAAGTTCATTCCGGCCTCATATTCAAAGCCGGTCCTTATGGTCAAAGCCTTTCCGGTGGTCATCTCCGCTTCGGCGCCCGCAAAGAGGGAACTGCCCAGATAAATTCCCGCACCTGTCCTTAATGATACCGGCAGGATGTTTTTCCTTAATGAATTTGGCAGCGGGTTGCTTAAATGTATGCCAATCCTTACTTTCTCAGGCACAGTGATCAGAATGCCCGCTTCGAAAGTGATGGATTTCCTTTCATTGTATTCACCCGGAGTTTTTTCAGCAAAGAAATCAGCCTGAACGCCTGCCGTTATTTTTTCCGAAAGCTTCATGCCGCATCCCAATCCGGCCGAATGTCTCCTGAAATCGCGGTAACCGAAGTTGCTGTAATAGGCCCCGAGCGTTGCTCCCGGATTGTGTAAAATGAATCCGGCGCTTCTTGTTCCAAGTTCGGGAATCCCGAAACTGTTCATGTAGTTTATTGCGATTGCTGAATTTGAATGAGCCGGCAGCAACGCCTGATTATGAAACGATGACCAGAAACCAGGCTTCATTATGCATGAAAAGTTCATCCCTGATTCTGCAGCTCCTGCCTTAAAGCGATATGGCCCCGAGCCGGAGACTGTGAGAAAGAGAAAAACTGATAAAGTTAAAACTGATATTTTGCGCAGCGAGAGCAAAATGTTTCAGTAATTTCTTACAAGATACAAAAAAATCCGCTTCAGTGTACTGAAACGGATCATATTTTTTGTATCTGAACAGTTCTTGTTTTTCTGTTTGATAACGCCTTTTAAACTGCAGATAAAATCAGGGAGCCTCCCTTTGGGTTAAAAGCCTGGCAGTGGTGTTGTTCAGTTTGTTTTATAAGGGTAACTTACTTTTTTCAGCTCTTCGTTGGCTTCAACAATCTTCTTTTTGAGGTTTTCCTTGTGTTTAATGATCTCCTCCATTATTCCCTGGTTACCAGTACCAATGATCTGGGCGGCAAGTATGCCTGCATTCTGGGCTGCATTGACACCGACAGTCGCCACGGGAATTCCCGGGGGCATCTGAAGTATCGAAAAAATGGAATCGAGCCCTTCGAGTGAAGCCTTTATCGGCACCCCGATTACCGGCAGGGGAGTCATGGCCGCGATTACACCGGGAAGATGGGCGGCCATGCCGGCAGCGGCAATTATCACCTTTATGCCTCTTGCAGCAGCACCTCTTGCAAATTTCTCGACCTCTTCAGGAGTCCTGTGTGCCGATAATGCATTAATCTCAAAAGGTATTTTGAAATCATTCAGCACTTGCGCGGCTTTCTCCATCACAGGCAGATCTGATGTGCTTCCCATTATTATACTGACAAGTGGTTCCATCTCAAAATTTTCATTTAACATTCTGATAAGGGCAAAAATAAGCTTTTATTTTCATATTTTCGCAGGGGCTGATTATTCAAAAATCATGGCAAATAAAGAAGTACAGATCCTCGACAAAAAGTTCAGCGAATTCATAAGCGAGATCGAAATTCAAAACAGGATCGATGAGATTGCAGATCAGATAAATAAGGACTATGAAGGACGCGATGTGTTTTTTCTTGGCGTCCTGAACGGGTCATTTATGTTTGCTGCCGACCTTTTCAGAAGGATAACCGTTGATGCGCGGATATCTTTCATTAAACTTGCTTCATATGTTGGAACAAGCTCATCAGGGGAAATAAAGGAACTTATAGGATGGAACGAGGATCTTAAAAACAAATCGGTAATTATCGTTGAAGACATTGTCGACACTGGGGTTACTCTTGAACATACTGTGAACAATCTTATTATCAGGAATGTAAGAGATGTCAGGATAGCAGCGTTACTTCTTAAGCCCGACGCGTATTCAAAGGACATAAAAATAGATTACCTGGGATTCAGCATACCAAACGACTTCGTTGTAGGGTATGGACTTGATTATGATGGTTTCGGACGTAATGTTCCGTCTATTTATAAACTTGTAAAATAATAAAAATTCATTCTATGGTTAATTTTCTGATCTTTGGCCCTCCCGGATCGGGTAAGGGAACCCAGTCGGTAAAACTGGCTGAAAAATTCAATCTGAAACATCTGTCAACCGGCGACATGCTCCGGGCCGAAATAGCTGCCGGTACCGAGCTTGGCAAAAAGATGAGTTCCATCATGTCAAAGGGAGAACTGGTTCCGGATGAGGTCGTTATTGAAATGATTGCAAACAAGATCGATTCCACAAAAGGTGTTGCCGGCTTTCTTTTCGACGGATTCCCCAGAACAGTTGCACAGACGGAAGAGCTTGAAAAGATGCTCAATGAAAGGGGAATGAAGATCGACAGTATGCTGGTACTGGATGTTGATCATGATGAGCTCGTTAAACGTCTCATTTTAAGGGCCGACCTGTCAGGTCGTCCCGATGACAAGGATCCTGCCGTAATAGAGAACAGGATAGAGGTTTACAGGTCAAAAACAGAACCTATCATCGATTACTGCCGTGAAAGAGGGATATACCAGCCTGTTAACGGTGTCGGCTCCATTGAGGAGATTTTTGAAAGGCTCTGTGAGCTTATGGAAGAGTATTTTTAGAATCCGTTTGACACTTTATTGATGAGCGGGAGGTGCAGATAATACTCCCTCTCACATTTTTAAGTATCCCTTTACAGAAAAAAATGGCCTCTTCCAATTTTGTTGATTATGTTAAAATCTATTGCCGTGCCGGCAACGGAGGTCCGGGATCGGCCCATCTCCGAAGGGAAAAATTCATTCCGAAAGGAGGGCCCGACGGAGGTGACGGCGGAAGGGGAGGTCATATCATTCTCAGGGGTAACAGCCAGATGTGGACACTGCTTCATCTGAGGTACAGGCGCCATATTTTTGCAGAAAACGGCGGAGCCGGAGGGGTTCAGCAATCGACAGGCGCCGACGGGGAAGACATAATAATCGAAGTGCCTCTTGGAACAATTGCCAGAAGGGAAAACTCTGATGATGTCCTTTTCGAAATTACGGGACATGGTGACGAAAAGATACTGGCAAAAGGGGGCCGCGGCGGATTGGGGAATGTCCATTTCAAGTCGCCGACAAATCAGACACCCAGGTATGCCCAGCCCGGAGAACCGGGTGTTGAGGATGCATTCATCCTTGAACTTAAGATTCTTGCTGATGTCGGCCTTGTTGGCTTCCCGAACGCCGGGAAATCGACACTTCTTTCCGTTGTTTCCGCCGCACGTCCGAAAATTGCCGATTATCCTTTTACAACACTTGTCCCGAATCTGGGCATTGTCCCTTACCGCGACGACAGGTCGTTTGTTATGGCCGACATCCCTGGCATAATTGAAGGCGCCCACGAGGGGAAGGGCCTTGGAATTAGATTTCTTCGGCATATTGAAAGGAATCCGGTACTTCTGTTCATCGTGCCTTCCGACAGTAAAAACATAAAGGAAGAGTTCGAGATACTTGTAAATGAACTCAGGGAATATAATCCTGAGCTTCTTGACAAAAAGCGGTTGCTCGGGATTTCAAAATCAGATCTGCTCGATGAGGAACTTAAAAATGAGATAAGAAATGAACTTCCGGATATATCAGGAGTTTTCTTCTCATCACTTACTGGCGAAGGGATCACCACACTCAAAGACATGATCTGGAAAACTCTCAACAACTATTAATCGCAAAGTGGAACAGTTTGACAGACAATTATTTCTGATCCTTAATTCTGCCAACTCCCAAAGCTGGGATGGTATTATGTATTTCATGAGCCTGAGGGCAGTGTGGATTCCCCTGTACCTTGCAATAGCATACTGGCTGGCAAGGATATATAAAGGGAAATTCATTATACTGCTCCTTTTTGTTTTTCTGTCGGTCGTATTGGCCGACCAGATATCGGGGCTGATCAAGGATCTTGTATCGAGGCCGAGGCCGTGCTGGGAGTCTTCAATTCAGGGACTGGTGCATACTGTTAAAGGCCATTGCGGAGGATCTTTCGGATTTGTCTCCTCACATGCCGCAAATTCGTTCAATGTTGCCTTTTTGAGCCTGCTGCTTATCCGGAACAGGTGGTACACTGTGTTCATTCTTGTTTGGGCTGCCGGGGTAAGCTACAGCAGGATTTACCTTGGCGTTCATTATCCCGCCGACGTAATCTGTGGCGCCCTCCTTGGAACAATGATCGGATGGAGCGTTTACAGACTGTTTTTGATATATGATGCAAGGAAATTTCAGAATAAACCTGAACCGTCAGCCTGAACCGGGCTTTTGAATTCCATTATCCGAAATTAATTAACGGCACTGGACTGGTAACTTCTTGAGGAATAATCCGGATTAATGTACTGCCTGAATCTCAAATCGGCCGACCCTTACTTCAACCTTGCTGTTGATGAATATCTCCTTAAACACAGAGATGAGGATTTCGTGGTGATTTCAGTTAACAACAATTCGGTTGTTACAGGAAAACACCAGGTTGCACACAGGGAAATCAATACAAGATTTGCCTTCGAGAATTCAATTCCTCTGATTCGCAGGATCTCGGGCGGGGGCACAGTTTACCATGATGCAGGAAACCTGAATTTCTCATTTATCCTGAACAGTACCGTGGGAAAACAGATAGATTTCAGAAAATACACTCTTCCTGTCATCGCATTTCTTAACTCGCTGGGCATCAAAGCACAACTGGAAGGAAGGAACGATCTGAAGGTAGACGGCTTAAAAATATCAGGCAATGCTGAACATGTTTTCCGGAACAGGGTACTTCATCACGGAACACTTCTGTTCAGGGCTGACCTTTCTGTACTGGGAAGGATATTAAGGAAAGATACATCAGCATATGCCACAAGGGCTGTGAGTTCAAATCCTTCCCCGGTCGGAAATCTGGGCAGCATGATTCAACGGGCCGGCATTGATGGGATAGACGACTTCAGAAAAGAAATGATACAATGGTTTTTTAACAACCTGTCGGGCATGCAGGAATTTGATCTTACTGAAACCGAATCCAAAACTATCGGATCATTAGCCTTGTCAAGATATATGACATGGGAGTGGAACTATGCGTATGGTCCGGAATACCAGTTTGTTAATAAATTCACGGCATTTGGAAAAGAATCCTTCTGCCTTCTTAAAGTAAAGGATGGGATAATAACAGAATGCAAAGCCGGAGGGAGCGACATATTTATTAAAATTGCCGGAAAGCTTCCGGGATGCAGGCATATGCCTGAAGATCTTCTTTCTGTTTTCAGAGAAGAAAGCCCTGACATGACTGAAATTGACGTTTTTGACTTCTTTTAACGGAAAATGGTATGGATATCCTAAAGTCTGCCATTGTGTGGCTGGCAGGTGTGTTCTTTATGGTGGTCCTTTTCCCGCCTACATTCATATTATGGCTAATCGTTCTGCCCTTCGACAACAACAGACTGATAACGCATAAGGTACTGGTGTGGCAGAGCTTTTTGCTTGTGAAGATGATGCCAATCTGGAAAGTCAGAATAACCGGCCGTGAAAAGGCACAAAAAGGGCAGACGTATGTAATAATTTCCAATCATCAGTCAATACTCGACATTCTGCTTATCAACTGCCTGCGTTTCAATTATAAATGGATTTCCAAAATCGAAAATACGAAAGTGCCGGTCCTCGGGTGGTATCTTCGTATGGCCGGTTATATAAGTGTTGACAGGGGCAACAGGGAGAGCAAGGAAAAAATGCTTGAGAAATCATCTTACTGCCTTAAAAACAATATTTCAGTGATGATCTTCCCCGAGGGAACAAGGTCAGCCGACAGAGAAATAGGTTTTTTCAAAAGAGGGGCTTTCCAGCTTGCAATCAGTGAAAAAACACCAATACTCCCTGTTGTTCTTGACGGCTCGGGAGGAGTTCTGCCCAAACACGGGCTTGTTTTCAGCACTGGCCACAAAATCCGCATCGAAGTCTTTGATCCCGTGTATCCTGAATCATTCGGCACAGACGACCCTGATGTCCTTTCGGTTAAATTCAGTACTTTTATGAAGGAGACTCTTAAAAACTGGAGAGCAGTTACATCCTGAGATGACTCAAGACCTTTCGTACAGAAGAATGCTTCATAGAATGGGCTACTACAACTACCAGCGCGGCCTGATATATCATCATCTGGCTGAAGAGGGCAGTTGGAATGGTCATCTGATTAACTGCAGAAACTTCATCCTTAAGGCAATTGGTGAATTTAAACCTTCGGTGGTCACTGTCCTGGGCAGCGGCTGGCTTCTCGACCTTCCTCTTGCTGAAATGGTCGAAAATGACTGTGTTATTAATCTTGTCGATATTGTTCATCCCCCGGAGGTAAAGGACCAGGTTAAAGATTTTGCTAATGTGACACTTAAAGAAGATGATGTTTCAGGTGGCCTGATAGGTGAAGTCTGGAAGAAAGCCGGCAAAAGGACAATCTTCAACAGGCTGAAAACGATAAGTGACATAGAAGTGAATGAATATAAACCCGGATTCGACCCTGGGATGGTAATTTCCCTGAACATACTTACCCAGCTCGAAATTCTGCCCGTCAGCCTTCTTATCAAAAAGTCGAAGGTGAATGCTGACGAAATCGTCAATTTCAGAAAGCGGGTGCAGCAAATGCATTTACAGTTTCTGAAAAAACACAGGGCAGTGCTCATAACAGATTGTTCCGAAGTAATCAGGGATAGTTCAGGACGCTCCGATGAGATACCATCGTTGCTGGCCGATCTGCCCGAAGCCATTGTGACACAGGAATGGACATGGAATTTTGATCTCAGGAAATCGGATTATTACAGAAAGAAATCTGTGTTTAAAGTAAAAGCATTGATGATCTGATAATTTACAAAAACCTGAGCGGTTCTCCAATTATGGCTGGGAGATCAGGCATGTCCATCCCCACTTATTAACATTCCCGGGTCGGGGATAACACCCAAAACCGCGTCTAAAAGTTTCAGCCATTGGTCTTTCGGTGTTCTCAGGCGTTTATAAGTATAACTTATTGTTGAAAAATGAGAAATCCGGCCTTGTTTAAAAAAGCTATATTTGCCCCAAAATTCTGAAAAATGTCAGTCGTAGGATACTCTGAGGAGCATATTCAAACTCTTGAATGGCGTGAGCACATCAGGCTCAGACCGGGTATGTATATCGGAAAGCTTGGTGACGGATCTTCACAGGATGACGGGATTTATGTTCTCCTGAAGGAGGTTATGGATAATGCCATTGATGAGTTCATGATGGGTTTCGGAAAGAAGATCGATGTTTCAATAAATGGCAAGGAGGTACGCGTAAGAGATTACGGCAGGGGAATCCCGCTTGGCAAGGTAACCGAAGCTGTATCAAAGATGAATACCGGCGCCAAGTATGATTCCAAGGCGTTTAAAAAATCAGTCGGGCTTAACGGAGTCGGTGTAAAAGCTGTAAATGCCCTGTCGAGCAAATTCATAATCAGATCAGTCCGTGACGGACAGATCAAGGTAAGCGAGTTTGAACACGGCATTACCATAAAGGATCACCCTGTGAAAAGCACCGATGAAGAAAACGGTGTTGAAGTGATCTTTCAACCCGATGAGGCCATGTTCGGAAACTATCACTTTATATCGGAATACGTGGATTCGATGCTGAAGAATTACGTATATCTGAATTCAGGACTTGTGATCAACTTCAACGGCAATAAGTTCTTTTCCCGCAACGGTCTTGTTGACCTTCTCAATGAGAATATGAGCAAGGAAGGTCTTTATCCTATTGTACATCTCAAAGGAGAGGATATTGAAATTGCATTTACTCACGGGCTTCAATATGGCGAAGATTATTACAGCTTCGTGAATGGTCAGAACACCACCCAGGGAGGGACACATCTGCTGGCTTTCAGAGAGGCTTATGTAAAAACAATAAGGGATTTTTACAAAAAGGACTTTGACCCTGCCGATATCAGGTCATCTATAATTGCTGCGATAAGTGTCAAGATCGAGGAACCTATCTTTGAATCACAGACAAAAACCAAACTCGGATCAAAAGATATGGGCCCGGAAGGACCGTCGGTGAGGTATTTTATAGGTGAGTTCATCAAGAAACAGCTTGACGACTTTCTGCATAAGAATTCGGAGACGGCAGGGATTCTCCTTAAAAAGATCCAGGAATCTGAAAAAGAAAGAAAAGCTATTTCTTCCATTCAAAAACTTGCACGTGAAAGAGCCAGGAAAGTAAGCCTCCATAACAAGAAACTCCGCGACTGCAGAATACATTTCAATACAAATGACGCAAGAAAGCTTGAATCCACTATTTTCATTACCGAGGGGGATTCTGCAAGCGGCTCAATTACCAAATCGAGAGATGTTGAAACACAAGCTGTGTTCAGCCTGAGAGGCAAACCGCTCAACTCATACGGTCTGACAAAGAAGATTGTATATGAAAATGAGGAATTCAACCTGTTGCAGGCAGCTCTTAACGTGGAAGAAAGCATCGAGGATCTGAGATACAATAACATTGTGATAGCCACCGATGCGGATGTCGACGGGATGCACATAAGACTGCTTCTTCTCACCTTCTTTCTCCAGTTCTTCCCCGATCTTGTCAGGAAGGGCCATGTATATATTCTTCAGACTCCCCTTTTCAGGGTAAGAAACAAAAAGGAAACAATATACTGCTATACCCCCGAGGAAAAGGCAAAGGCCATCAAAGACCTGGGGCCGAACCCCGAAATTACAAGGTTTAAGGGGCTTGGCGAGATCTCTCCGGATGAATTCAGGCACTTTATCGGAAAGGATATGCGTCTCGAACCGGTTCGCATGAAGAAAAACGATACCGTCAACGGTTATCTTGAATTCTATATGGGGAAGAATACACCCGACAGGCAGGATTTTATTATTGAAAACCTGAGAATTGAAGAAGATATTGTGGAGGAGGAAAAAGAATTGGCGTAAATCATCATGAATCACTCAATGGACGATCAGGAACTTGAATCAGAAAAAACCGAGGGCAGGGAAGAGATATCCCAGGGCCCCGCTGCTCTGCATTCGGTAACAGCATTGTCGGGAATGTACCAGGACTGGTTTCTCGATTATGCTTCCTATGTCATTCTTGAACGTGCTGTCCCGCATATCAATGACGGACTTAAACCGGTTCAGAGAAGGATACTCCATTCAATGAAAAGGATGGATGACGGCCGTTACAACAAGGTTGCAAACATCATAGGACACACGATGCAGTTCCATCCCCATGGGGACGCGTCAATCGGAGATGCCCTTGTCCAGCTGGGGCAGAAGGACCTTCTGATCGATACACAGGGAAACTGGGGTAACATTCTCACCGGCGATGATGCTGCTGCACCGCGATATATCGAGGCAAGGCTTTCAAAATTTGCCCTCGATGTAGTGTTTAATCCAAAAACAACAGAATGGAAATTATCCTATGACGGAAGGAACAAGGAACCCGTAACCCTCCCGGTGAAATTTCCCCTCCTTCTGACAATGGGGGTTGAAGGCATTGCCGTGGGACTTGCATCAAAGATACTTCCTCACAATTTCAATGAAATAATTGACGCTTCAATAGATTACCTTCAGGGGAGGGATTTTGTTCTTTATCCTGATTTTCCTACCGGAGGATTTGTCGATGTTTCAAAATACAACGACGGGCAGAGGGGTGGCGTCGTCAAAATAAGGGCAAAAATCGAAAAAATAGATAAAAAAGCCCTGGTTATTACTGAAATACCTTTTGGCAAAACCACTTCGAGCCTTATCGAGTCGATAATCAAGGCAAACGAAAAGGGAAAGATCAAGATCAGGAAGATTGACGATAATACCTCCGCAAAAGTCGAGATTGTGATTTATCTTGTTCCCGGAGTCTCTCCCGACAAGACAATTGACGCCCTTTATGCACTGACTGATTGCGAATACACCATATCGCCAAACACCTGCGTGATTGCCGGAAACAAACCCTCTTTCATGGGTGTCAGCGACATACTCCGTTATAATGTCGACAACACGGTAAGACTGCTGACCCTCGAACTTGAGATCAGGAAAAAGGAACTTGAAGAGGACTGGCACATGTCATCTCTTGAAAAGATTTTCATCGAGGAAAGAATCTATCGCGACATTGAGCAATGCGAAACATGGGAATCAGTTATCAATACAATTGACGCCGGGCTGAAACCATTCCGAAGCAAACTGCTGAGGGATGTTACAAGGGAGGACATAATACAGCTTACTGAAATCAAAATAAAACGGATCTCAAAATTCGATTCCAAAAAAGCCGATGAACACATAAAAGGAATCGAATCTGAACTTGAAGAGGTCAAAAACAATCTCAGTAATATTGTCCCATATACGATAAATTATTTCAGTCAGATCAAAAAGAAATATGGCAAAGGAAGGGAAAGACTTACCGAGATAAGAAGCTTTGACACAATTCTTGCAACCAAGGTCGTCGCTAATAATGCAAAACTTTATATAAATTACAAGGAAGGATTCATCGGGACCGGCCTTAAAAAAGACGAGTTCGTCTGCGACTGTTCCGATATCGACGACATTTTGGTCATTAAGAAAGACGGAGGCTATCTCATTACAAAAGTTGCCGACAAAGTCTTTGTGGGAAATGATATAATCCACGCACAGGTTTTTCTGAAAAATGACGAGCGCACCATCTACAATATTGTTTACCAGGATGGCAAGGACGGACCTTTGCTTGTCAAACGCTGTGCCATTACAGGGCTTACCCG
Source organism: Bacteroidales bacterium (assembly GCA_035390825.1). GTDB lineage: Bacteria > Bacteroidota > Bacteroidia > Bacteroidales > VadinHA17 > LD21. Next base: position 16,164 of record DAOOUQ010000031.1, read on the forward strand.
CGACAAGGAGTATAACATTACCCGGGGAACACCTGGTTCGAAGATAGTCTATTTCAGCGCTAATCCAAACGGAGAGGCGGAAGTGATAAAGGTCCATCACAAGCCGAAGCCAAGGCTCAAAAAGCTGGTTTTTGAATTTGATTTCGGACAACTGGCAATTAAAGGGAAATCATCAATGGGAAATATCCTTACAAGAAATCCCATACACAAGATCACCCTTAAAGAGAAAGGCCTGTCAACTCTCGGCGGAAGAAAAATCTGGTTCGATGATGCCGTCTACAGGCTTAATGTCGACGGCAGGGGAATGTATCTCGGAGAATTCAGCGCCGATGATAAGATACTTGTCATAACCAAAAGCGGTTTCTTCAGGATAACGGGGTTTGACCTATCCAATCATTTTGAGGATGACATCCTTATAATTGAAAAATATCGTCCCGGCAAAGTATATTCTGCTGTTTACTGGGATGCCGGACAGTCGTTCTATTATGTGAAAAGATTCACAATCGAAGAATCTGAACGTCCGCTGTGTTTTATTAACGAAGATCCGGGATCAAAACTTGTAAGCCTCACCGAGGTTGAATATCCCCGCCTCGAGATCCATTTCGGGGGAAAGCACAAGGACCGCGATACCGAGATCATCGAAGTTGCCGAGTTCATCGGGATCAAAAGTTACAAGGCAAAAGGGAAACGACTGACAAGTTTTATGGTGGAAAATATCAATGAGATCGAACCTGTCGTCCGTCGTGAATCAGCTCCGGCCACGGAAGAGTCAGATGACGAGGAAGGTACACATCCTGATTCCCATGATGATCCTGCACAGATGAAGCTGGAACTGTAATGCAAAAAACCGACAAGATATACATCATCGGCTTCATGGGAAGCGGAAAATCAACAACGGGCCGGAAACTTGCCGGATTTCTCAAATGGTCGTTTGTCGACCTCGATGAGCTCATAGAGAAGAAGTCCGGTATGAAAATCAGGGATATCTTTTCAGAAAAAGGTGAAGAATACTTCCGGCTTTCTGAAGCTGAAGCACTTAAAGAAACTGAATCATTGTCCGATACCGTGATAGCCACGGGCGGTGGCGCACCTTGCTTCGGGGAAAATATGAAATTCATGCTTGACAATGGCCTGACAATTTACCTGAAGCTCCCTCCCGATAAGCTTAAGGATCGTCTGGCAAAGCCCGACGGAAAACGTCCACTTCTTGAAGGTATTGATAAAGACAATCTGGAACAATATATTTCGGCGAAACTTGGAGAACGGGAAAAATGGTATTCCTCGGCAAAGTTGATAATTGATTGCAATAAAACAGGCTTTCGTGGGTTATGTAGTATGGTTAAGAAGTTGATCATTTAGTTATTGATATAAATTTCATAATTTTATTATGATTATTTAATGCCTGGTTTATGGGAAAAAGTCCCTATATACTCCCTGAACGCAAGAAAAAGAATTTGCCTGATCTGAATTCATGGGGAAATCTTAAAAACAAGTATTCGGGAAAAACACTCTTCAGGGCAAAATTATTCGAGATTGAAACCGGGAACCTTTCTTTTATTGACCTGGTTAAGAACAAATGGTATTTTGAGGAGCTCTTCAGGTATTCACAGAATACCCGCGACATAAACATGCTGCCGGCCATGAAGAAGATTGCAGGCTCGGCCCGGTTTAATGAAAGCACCAGGCAACGTGCATCTGAAATGGCAGAGATCCTTGAGGAACTTATCCGAAACAAAAATGAGCTTCCTGTGAACCTTGCCGATTCCACTGAAGCGGAAAAAGCCGAATATGCAAGACGGCTCCTTTATGGCACAAGATATCCGCAAACAACTGAAATACTCCGTCTGCTGAGAGACACCTCGGTTGAGCTCAAGAGGCTTGCCCTGTTCCTTATCGGCAAATTCAAAATCACCGATATGATACAGGAGGTTTGCGCGTGCTTCAACATAAAAGGCCTGGAAGAGGATGCGCATGCGGTACTGATGAGCTTCGGAAAAATGAGAGGAAGGGAGATTGACAGATGTTATCTTGCTGTTGCCGGTAACCAGCCCACGCATAAGGCAATATTACGACTTCTGGCTAAATGCACGGGTCAGAACGATTTTTCTTTCCTTGTCGAACGATTATGGTCAACATCAAGGCAGGCCAGGGAGACTGTACTCAATACCCTGCTTGAACTTAAATACGAGCCTGATGGAGATGAAAAGGAGAAACTTAAAAGCAATATCATTGAAACTTACGGGATATTGTCGTGGATCATATCTGCAAAAATATGCCTGCTGAATAACAACAACACCCTGCTTTCAGAACAAATCGAAAAGGAACATTTCCGCTGGAAGGATCATCTCCTCGGTCTCCTCCACCTTGCTTACGGACCCGCCATAAAACCCGGAGAGAAAAAAGACCCTGGTCATAAAGGCGATAATGACAGACTTATTCAAATACTGGCAGAGATTATTTTCTCTGACAGGGGGAATGAAAAGACCCCCGACTCACAGGAGATATCTGTATATCAGAGAAAATTCAAAAAGCTCAAGCGCTTTCTTCATGGTGAGATCCCCCCATATAATATTTTACTTGAAGATATTGTAAACTGCGATTACAACATTCTTACAGTCTGGACAAAAGCATGCGCCTTACGAAGCATCCCGGAGATAGAGGGATCTGATATGCATGAATCAGTGCTGGCCCTTCTTTTCAGTCCGGAAGAAATTCTCCGCGAGGAGGCTGCATTGCTTATTTCCCGTTCAGGTAAAGATCTTTATAAAGCTGCCCGGGGAAGGATTCCCGTGTATTCACGGAAAAACATTGAAAAAATTATTTCCCGTGAAGTTTCATTAAGGGAACTGATATTTGAGAAGGTAAAATTTCTTTCGGCATGCTTCGGTAACATTGACGAGAACGAACTGATAACTCTGGCTGAAAAGACCATATTTGTAAGAAATGATGAAAAAGGAATCTATTCCCAGCCTAATGATTCCATTTTATGGTCTTTCCCCAAGGACAATACCACACCTGAAGTTTTCGTTAAGAACGACGAATGGGGAGACATAAGGGAGATGGTAAAAGATCTGAAGGCAGATTCATCATATTGTTATATGCTTCCGCTCGCTTCCATCAGGGAATTTGGATTTGAATACCCTGAAAATACCTTTGAGATCCTTAGATACGTCGACAAAAAAGAAGAATAAAGTGAATTATGGCATCAGTTAACCTGGCAGACGAAAAATTGAACCCTTTCCCCGGATTACGACCGTTTGCGCCCTCGGAAAGAAACTTGTTTTTCGGTCGTGAAGAAGAGAGTGCCGGGATTGCAGGAAAGCTTTTAAGAAACAGATTTGTTGCCATAACAGGAACCACGGGATGCGGAAAGACATCTCTTGTGCGGTGCGGACTGATTCCCCTGATAGAGCACCATGCTTCCGAAACCGGAGAAAAGTGGGGTTTTATTGAAATGCAACCCGGTAAGGATTCGCCCGGGGAGCTTTCTTCAATACTTGCCCGACAGACTGGTGAAGAGAAAACTCTGTTGTTTATAGATCAGTTTGAAGAGATCTTCAGATATGGAGATCCCGAAATCGGCGACCATCCGGGAACTGATATAAAAGGATTTATTGGTCTGCTGGCTTCTGTTGTAAATGGCAAATATCCGGATTTTTATCTTATTGTTGCCATAAGATCCGATGTGATCTCACTTTGTGAACATTACAGAGGTTTCAGCGATATTCTGAACAACAGCAGTTTTCTTGTATCCCCGATGTCAGGGAAAGGAATCAGGGAAGCAATAACCGGACCGCTTAAAACTGCCGGAGTTGAGATTGACAGCGACCTTCTTGAACTCCTGGTAAGTGAGGTCAGCGAATGCAGTGACCAGCTTCTCGTTCTTCAACATTTCATGATGCGTTTATGGATCGGCCGGAAGGAAATGAATGATCCCGGACGGCCAGTCGATATGACGGATTACGGTTCGGCCGGCACCATAAAAGATTCAATTTCGAGATTCGCCGATGAGGTTTATCTTGGTTTTGACCAGAACGGAAGAACTATCTGTGAAAAAATGTTCAGGATCATAACAGGCAAGAATCCTTCCACTAATTTACGTTATCCTTCAACACTCAGGGATTTCAGATTGGCAATACCTTGCAACGAGGATGAACTCGTAAAAGTAATTGAAGAATTCCGCAACCCGGCTTTCTCATTCCTGACCCCGGATTATACAGTTCCCCTGACTGACGAAACAATAATTGATCTTTCTCATGAAAGCCTTATTCGCCTGTGGAACAGGCTTTACAACTGGGCTGAGGAGGAAGCTTCGTCAGCCCAGGTTTATCTCAGGCTGTCTGAGGCATCGGCCCTTTACCAGCAGGGCAGGGCTGGTCTTCTGAAGGAGCCCGATCTTCAGGCTGCAATTTCATGGCGCGATAAAAACAAACCTACTCCGGGATGGGCCCGTAAATATGATCCCGCGTTTGAAAGGGCCATGGTCTACCTCCGGACAAGTGAAAGGGAACATCTTGAATCGGAGGAAAGGAAAGCACGACATCAAAAATGGCGGCTTCACAGGATCAGGTTAATATCTGCGATCATGGGAGCCATTGCCATCCTCACGGCAACAGCTATGCTCGTCACGGTTTCCCTGAAAATTTCATCTGATATCCGGAGAAAAGACATTGAACGGCAAAGCAAACTAATTGAATCACAGAAGAAGGCCGCGGAAGAATATGCGGTGACGGCACTCAGGCGATCGGTCGAATCTGATTCACTGGCCGTTTCAGCATCGAGGAGGGAACAGATGGAAAGAATGTTGCGCAGGAATGCTGAAAATCGGGTCATTTCATCAAAAATGGCCGCCGATGAGGCGTTAAAAGAATCCCGGATAGCCGGTCGGGCCCGTATCCTGGCAACAATGAAGGCCGATTCTGCTGCCAAAGCCGGCAACGAAATTCAACGTCTCAGAATGATCTCTGTCGCCAGAGCCATGTCGCTGAGGTCGCAACAACCGGGCATCACGGGTGACCTGCAGGCTCTCCTTGCATTACAGTCTTTCCTCTTCAATAAGAAGAACAGCGGAAGCAGAAATGATGCCGACATTTATATGGGGCTCTATACTCTGGCAAAACAAAGAAACAGTGATAAGATTAAAACATTTAAAGGAATTTCAGGTACTGTAAAAAGTGTTCTTTTTGTCCCGGGCCGGAATGCATTTCTGACTTCAGATTCTGAAGGAAGGATACTGCTGTACGATCTGAATAAACCCGACATGGAACAGAATTACAAACTTCTGTACACTGACAGGGAAATAGTCGAAGTGATGGCTGTAAGCCCGAAAGCCGACTGGCTGGCCTGCGGCAGTGCGAGTAATACGGTAAAGTTGATCTCCCTTGATGATGCAGGTGAAAATTATGAACTCAGAAGCCATTCAGGGAAAATAAAATCGCTGGTCTTCTCATACGACGGCAGTTTTCTTTATTCTGCGTCTGTCGATGGAACAGTCCTCAAGTGGAACCTGGCATCAGGAAACTCTGTCGAAATTGAAACCGACAGGACTGTGATCACATCTCTTGATGTTTCATCTGATAATAAGTTTGTCGCCGGAATAACTGACCAGGGCAGCGGTGTTGTTTGGAATCCGGGAAATTCAGAAGGTAAGTTCAGGATAGAAGCTGCAGACAGGGAAATAAGATGTATCAGATTCAAGCCTGATGAGGCGCGTATTGCCGTTGGCTATGACAACGGGCTTATCGAGATATGGGATGTTTCTGCCGGAAGAAAGGTCTCAGGATTCCAGGCTCACAGCGGGGCAGTAAAGGAAATCAGGTTCAACGGCTCTGATGCACAGATGGCAACCTCAGGCGATGATCAGACACTGAAGCTTTGGGATACAGGTGATTTCATCAGTCCGCCTGTTTGTTTTAACGATAATGACGGCATTGTCATAGGTTTTGATTTCAGTCAGAAAGGAGATGTGATACTCTCGGGAAGCATCGGTTCAGAAACAAAAATCATGACACGCCCGGCTTATGCCGATTCATTTGCTGCAGACGGATGTTCTTATGTGACAAGGAACTTTACACCCGATGAGTGGCTGGCATACGTCGGAAAGGACATCACATACGAAAAAACATGTCCTGACGCAGAGTACAGGATTAAAATCAGGGAAATAAGATAAGAAGGGCCCCTCATACAAACAACTTCCTGCACTATAGAGCCCGATTCCAAAATTTAGCTATTTTTGCCCAACTGGTATCTGCCTGAACAAGGTTCTTATTTATATGTTATAGACATAGAAATCAATAGAAAAATGAAAAACAGAAAAGCATTGTTAATGATACTCGACGGCTGGGGTATAGGTGACGGTTCAATTGCAGACGTTATTAGCAGGGTCCCTACTCCCAATCTTACACATTTTAAGAATAACTTTCCTAATTCAAGACTTCATGCTTCAGGTGAAGATGTGGGCCTGCCCGACGGACAAATGGGAAACTCTGAAGTGGGCCATCTGAATATCGGTGCCGGGAGAGTCATCTATCAGGACCTGGTAAAAATAAATAAGGAGTGCAAAACAGGAGATATTAGGAAAAATACCGTCCTTGCCGAAGCTTTTTCATACGCAAGGGAAAACAACAGGCAGGTGCATTTTTTTGGGCTGCTGTCCGACGGAGGGGTCCATTCGCTCGACAAGCACCTTTATTCATTGTGTGACATGACATTGGATTACGGCCTGAAAAACGTGTTCATCCATGGTTTTGGCGACGGACGCGATACTGATCCCCGGAGCGGTGTCGGATACATGAAAAATCTTCTGAATCATCTTAAGACTTCCAACGGCAGGGTCGCTTCATTTGTAGGCCGGTATTATGCCATGGACAGGGATAAAAGATGGGAAAGGATAAAAGAGGCCTACGACCTGATTGTAAACGGAATTGGCTTACCTGCGACAGACATCGTTGCAGCAATGCAGGCTTCTTACGATGAGGGTGTGACAGATGAATTCATGAAACCGATAGTTGTGGTTGACGAAAAAGGAGAACCCGTCGGAAGACTGAAAGAGGGCGATGTGGTAGTTTTCTTTAACTTCCGCAACGACAGAGCCAAGGAACTTACTATTGCCCTTACCCAGAAAGACCTTACTGAATTCGGGATGAAGACAATCCCTCTGCATTACTGTACTATGACACCTTATGATGCTACTTTCACCGGGCTTCATGTAATTTATCCCAAGGAAAATGCCGACAATACAATAGGTGAGGTTTTATCTGATGCTGGCAAAACCCAGCTGCGCATTGCCGAAACAGAAAAATATGCGCATGTTACATTCTTCTTCTCCGGCGGAAGAGAAGAAATATTCAGGAATGAAGACAGGATACTGATCCCATCACCAAAGGTTCCTACATATGACCTTCAGCCTGAGATGAGTGCATACGGAGTAAAGGACGCAGTGATAAAGGCTATTGAAACAGAAAAGTACGATTTTATCTGCCTTAATTTCGCCAACGGCGATATGGTAGGGCATACAGGCATATATCATGCAATCGAAAAGGCAGTTGCTACAGTTGATGAATGTGCGGGAGCAGTTGTAAATGCTGCACGAAGCAAAGGATACGATGTACTTATAATCGCTGACCATGGAAATGCAGATAAAGCACTGAATGAAGATGGCACCCCGAATACGGCACATTCACTTAATCCTGTGCCTTCAATACTTGTAAGCGATAATTACAAATCGATCAAAGAGGGTATTTTGGCAGATGTTGCACCGACCCTGCTTACTATAATGGGTATCGGGATACCGAAAGAAATGACCGGGAAAGTGCTTATATAGAGGGTCTTATTCCCCTGTTCCCCACTCCCAGGAGAGCTGGGGAAGGTGGTTGTTTTTGACAGGCTTAAAGTTCCTCCCTCCTGGGGGAAGGATCTAGGGAGAGGTGAACAATGCTTCGTATAGGCAATTATATATTCAGTCTTGATATTCTTGAAAAGAAATTCAAATGTGACCTGCCGCAATGTCTCGGAAACTGCTGCCGTTATGGCGATTCGGGAGCGCCTCTCACTCAAAATGAAGCTGACATACTGGAAGAAATCAGGGAAGATGTAAAACCATACCTGAGGCGGGAGGGGATTGAAGCAATAAACTTACAGGGAACAAGCACCCTCGACTTTGAGAACGACCTTGTCACACCTCTTGTGGGAAATGAAGAATGTGCATACGCAATTCTTGAGGGAAGTATTTTCATGTGCGGTATTGAAAAAGCCTGGATGGAAGGTGTGATATCATTTCAAAAACCGTTATCATGTCATCTCTTTCCTGCCAGGGTAAAGCATTTTTCAGGTTTAACGGCGATAAATTATCAGGAGCTTTCAATTTGTCATTCAGCTGTGAGATGCGGCAAATCGCAGGATGTTTACGTTTATGAGTTCCTGAAAGCTCCATTGATAAGGGCATTCGGGCAGGAAGTCTATGACGATCTTTGTCTGGCGGCGGAAGAGTTGAGAAAGGAAACCTGAATCTTGTTTCAGGCGTATTCCACAAAGCCATACCTTATTATTATATATAGGGATGTCGGTTCAGCTTCCTTGTTGAACGGATGTTAAATGAATAATCGGTTCATGGCATTAATTCAAATGATGAAAACTCTTAAAAAATGATAAACCTGCTTACAGTTTTCATAAAAAGAATCATTTTTTTTTGTTTTTTTTTAATAAACAGTATCTTTGGCTGGTTAAATACAAACCTAAAACTAATTTTCGTATGAAGAAACTATTACTGTTGTTTGTATTGTTTGTGTTTACAGGCATCACGGCCTTGTTTGCACAAACAAAAGTCATTACTGGTACGGTTACCTCCGCTGTTGAAGGGGAAGGAGCCATTCCAGGTGTAACTGTTCAGGTTAAGGGGACCACAATTGGTACCGTAACCGATATAAACGGGAAATACTCCCTTTCTGTACCGCAGAATGCAACAACCCTCATCTTTACTTACATTGGGATGAAAAGACAGGAGGTTGAAATTGCAGGACGTTCAGAAATCAATGCTGTCCTGGAATCCGACATCCTTGGTCTGGATGAGGTTGTAGTTACAGCACTCGGGATATCCCGTGAGAAAAAAGCTCTTGGATATTCTGTCCAGGATGTGACCGGCGACGAAATTGCCAAGGCTAAAGAAACAAACATCATTAACTCATTGCATGGTCGTGTTTCAGGTGCTCAGATAACGGCTACTTCAGGTGCTGTTGGTGCATCGTCCAGAATTGTGATCAGGGGCGTATCCTCACTAAGTGGTAATAATCAGCCTCTCTTTGTTGTGGATGGTATTCCAATCGACAATTCCAACTTTGGTGATACCGGAACAGATGGTGTTAACAAAGGTAGCGGTGCTGCTGATATCAACCCTGACGACATCGAAACCATGACTGTTCTGAAAGGTGCAAACGCTTCTGCCCTTTATGGTTCAAGAGCTTCTGCCGGTGTTATTGTTGTTACTACAAAAAAAGGAAAGAAAGGTGAAAAGCTTACGGTTGATCTAAGTAACTCTACCACCTTTGAAACACCTCTCAGACTCCCTGATTACCAGAATAAATACGGACAGGGTAACGGTGGTGCATTTTGGTATGTTGATGGTGCAGGCGGAGGTATCAATGACGGAGTTGATGAAAGCTGGGGACCTCAGCTTGACGTGGGGTTAATGATCCCTCAGTTTTCTTCTGTCGACGAAAATGGCGTTGCTCAGCCGGCTCCATGGGTTTCTCACCCGGATAATGTAAAGGATTTCTTTGAAGTTGGACATACAATAACTACAAACGTTTCACTTACAGGCGGAACTGATAAATCAAATTTCAGACTTTCCTTTACAAACATGACTCAGAAGGGGATGGTCCCAAACACAGACTTTAAGAAGAATACCCTTTCCTTCAATGCCAGCACCAATCCTGTAGATAAGCTCACTTTTTCAGCATCAGGAAGTTATATTGGTGCAAAAAGTGATAACCAGCCCGGGTACGGCTACACCGCTAACAACGTTATGCAGCAGTTTTCCTGGACAGGCAGGCAAGTCGATTATAAACTGTTAAAAGCCAAGCAGTATAATGCCGACGGATCGATATTTAACTGGAACCACAATTATCACAATAACCCATATATGACACTTTACGAGAACCTTAACACTCTCGACCGTGACAGGTTTATTGGTAATGCAACAGTCAGCTATAAATTTACTCCATGGTTAAGCGCCTATATCAGAACAGGTGGTGACATTTATTCTAATGCCACATCAGAGAGAAGGTTTGTAGGTGACATGGACTATCCGCGTGGTAACTATTATGAAGTATCGAGGCTTTTCAGGGAAATCAACAGCGATTTTCTTGTTACATTCGAGAAACAGTTCGGAACAGACATTAACTTCAGCCTTAATGTCGGTGGAAACAGGATGGACAGAAGATACCAGTCAAATACAGGCGAAGCACCTGAACTCGCAATTCCCGGTGTTTATAACGTTGCAAACTCGGCTGTTACACCTAAAGTTACAAATGAACACACACTCAAGAGGATAAACAGCTTATACGGATTCGGACAGTTAGGTTACAAAAATGCAGTTTTCCTTGATTACTCTTTGAGAAATGACTGGTCAAGCACACTTCCGAAAAAGCATAATTCGTATATGTATCCCGCTGTATCTTTAAGCGCCGTACTCAATGACCTTGTCGGTTTTGAATCAAAATTCGTGTCATTTGCAAAACTGCGTGCAAGCTGGGCAAAAGTTGGTGGCGATACCGATCCTTACCAGCTTATGCCGACAGTATCATTTGGAGATGGCTGGAATGCAAGTACAAAATTGCTTAACCTGGCTGTTCCCAATACCCTCCCGAATGCTGATCTGAAACCCCAGATGAATGAATCTCTCGAATTTGGTGCCGACCTCAGATTCTTTTTGGACAGGGTTAGACTCGATCTTACATACTATCAGCAGAAGTCTATTAACCAGATTGTCTCAATTGCTGTTTCTGCCGCTTCGGGTTATACTAATAAAATGATCAACGCCGGAAGGATTGACAATAAGGGTATTGAAGCATTGTTGGCTATTACTCCGATTAAAAGTGGTGATTTCCAGTGGGATATTACTCTTAACTGGTCAAAGAACAAGAATAAGGTTGTTGAACTTGCAGAAGGAATCCAGCAGTTCCTGTTAGGTTCATATTGGAGCCTTCAGGTTCTGGCAGTTCCTGGCGAGGCATACGGTGTCCTCTATGGTTATGACTTTGAAAGAGATAGTAACGGCAACGTCATTTTCTACGATGGTCTGCCAAGCCAGGGAGACCTGAAATACCTGGGTAACGTTACACCCGACTGGATTGGCGGTGTCCTCAATGAGTTCAGCTGGAAAGGCTTTAATGCAAGTTTCCTTATCGACATGAAACATGGCGGCGATCTTTATTCAATGACAACAACCTGGGGTCGTTACGCAGGCGCTCTTGAGGAAACACTTATCGGTCGTGAAGGCGGTATCGTAGGTGAAGGCGTTATGCCTGTGGGCGACGGATACGCACCGAATACTGTCGTTGCAGACTGTGAACAATTCAATAAAGCTTCATATACAAGCGATATTGCTTATTCAAGCGTGTTCGATGCATCTTATATTAAGCTTCGCGAAATCCGCCTTGGCTACACTTTCAGGAAGATTGGTAACCTGCCGATAAAAGATCTTAATATATCTGCCGTCGGAAGAAACCTTGCAATTCTAAGTACCAATGTGCCTCATATTGATCCTGAGACAGCTTTCAGCAGTGGTAACGTTCAGGGTCTCGAATTCGGACAACTGCCATCAGCAAGAAGTATTGGTTTCAGCATAGGTTGCAAGTTTTAACCTTTTAAAATAATTAATATGAAAAGTAAATTAATATATAGTTTTGCAGCTTTTCTAATGGGGCTGGTAATCTTGAGCTCCGGCTGTACAAAGGATTTTGAGGAGATCAACACAAACCCGAATGATCCAGGAATTAATCAGGCCGCTCCCAATATGTTGCTGACGAATGCAATAGAATCAATGACTGACCGTGTTCATGAAATATTTCTCGGACATGAGATGGGTTCGTGCTGGGTGCAACACATGGCAAAGGTTCAATATACCGATGAGGATAAATACGTTCCCCGTATCAGCGTTATCAATAACACATGGACAAGCTTTTACGCTGCCTCAGGTTTCGACGTTCAGACTATCCTTAACCTTGCAGAAGCTTCAGGACATGCATCTTATAAGGCTGTTGCCCTTATTCTGAAAAGTTACATCACATCAGTACTTACTGATGAGTTCGGCGATGTCCCTTATTCCGAAGCATGGAGGGGTAGCTCGGAAGAACCAATCCTTTCACCGGTCTATGACACTCAGGAGTCAATTTATGCAGCTTTAATCGAAAACCTGACGGTTGCTAATGAGCTTCTTACTGAAGATGCTCCAGAAATTGAAGGCGATATTCTTTTTGGAAATGACCTGATGGCATGGAAGAAATTTGCCAACTCGCTCAAATTGAGATTATTGCTTCGCAGATCTGACAGGGTTGACCCTACTGAGGAAATGACAAAGATGTTTGCCGATCCTGATACTTACCCGGTATTTGAAAGCAATGCCGACAATGCAGCTCTCCAGTACCTGGGTTCAGCTCCAAATAATAATCCGATAAACGAAAACAGAAAAACAAGGGACGACCACCGTGTTTCAAAAACCATCGTTGATTATCTTTATGCAGAAGCGCCGAGCCCCGACTACAGGATAGTTGTTTATGCTGAACTTGCAGCCGGCAAAGGAGACTGGATCGGATTACCCAATGGTATGCTGACCGCCGATGCTGCAGCTTATAATGGTAACGGACTCGCAAATACATCTAAAATCGGTTCATATTTTTCAAAAGCAACTGCCCCGGGCATGCTGATGAGCTATTCGGAACTCCTTTTCATAAAAGCAGAAGCTGCAAAACGAGGATTTATTCCCGGCGGCGATGCTGTTGCGGAGGAAGCCTATCATGCCGCTATAAGAGCATCGTGGGATCAGTATAACCAGGATGGTACCTTTACCGCAAAACTTGCTACATGGAAAGCAACATTCATCAGTTGGGGAATGGATCCCAATGCCGATATTTATGAATATGCCTGGGAAGATTTTGTAGCATACGGCGGAACTTATGACTACGTCCCTTCACGAGGCCTCGAGCAAATTGCCACACAGAAATGGGTAGCATTATTTGATCAGGGACTTCAGGCTGCATTTGAATGGAGAAGAACAGGATACCCTGTACTCGTTCCGGCAATTGCAAACCAGAATAATGGAAAAATCCCTGTAAGGGCTTATTATCCATCAGATGAGGCTGGCAGAAACCCTGCCAACCTGGCTGCTGCAATTGAGCGACAGGGCCCGGATAACCTGAATACCAGGGTATGGTGGGATACAAAAGATAATTATTAATGTTTAAAAGAAGAGTTATGAAAAAAACAATATTTTCAAGCTTTTACCTCCTGCTGGCATCATTGTTGTTTGTATCGTGCGATGACAATTTCACGGACCTGATGACTGCCAATGTAAAAACCGGGGGTATGGTATATCCTACTTCTTCAATCCCTTATAAACTGGGTAGCACACCAAGTTTTACCGTCACAATTGATGTTCCAAAGGGACCGGGAATTGATGCCATAGAAGTATATAGAACCTTTACAGGAAAAGGTGAGGTTCTTGACCAGACTGTTGATGTTGGCCTTGCCAACGCCACTGCCGATGTCTCCAAAACTCTGACGTATACATATTCACAGCTTATTGCAGGCCTGAATATGCCGGCAGATGAGGGTGAACTTAAGATTGGTGATGCCTGGACTCTCAGGTATGTATCTGTAATGGAAGATGGAAGGAAAGTTGATAACGCTGCTGTAACAAAGGTTGCTGTTGCCAACTTTTTTGCAGGCTCTTATGATAAGAACATTAAGTATTTCCATCCGACCGCAGGAGGTTCTTATCCAACAACACCTTATTCTTCATATACTGAAAAAGTCGACCTTGTAGCAAAGAATGCATATGAATGCGACGACTGGTTCGGTGTTTGGGAAGATAACAAACTGATAATTCACATCGATCCTGCAAACAATTATGCCGTGACTCTTACATTTGAACGTTCGGATGCCGTTGCTGGTGATCCCAACAACCCCGCAAACGTGTGCTCGTATGATCCGGCTACCGGAATTATTAAACTCTTCTATTTTTATCCAGGCTCGGGTGGAAACAGAATTTTCTGGGCTGTTTATACTCCAAGATAAGATAATAATGAAGTCCTGATATTTGAGGCTGTCCATTCGGACAGCCTCAATATTTTTTGTTGGAAATAATTATCAAACTATGAAAATCACCAAGTTCTCCCGACTGACCTTCGGTCTTGTACTATTTTGTTTTTCCTCCTTCGGACAGATAATCGTTCCTGGCTCTGAAGATGTTCTCGCAAAAATGAGGCTAAACAGGAGCATGGATGGGGATAAGGAAGTAACTTATGCAAATATTTCCGGCAATCCTTTTATGTTCAGGGATTTCAAACCAGGGAAACTCATTCTGAAATCAGGTGAGGAATTCAATCTTGAATTCAGGTATGATGTTTATGCCGATCAAATGCATATGAAAGACAAAAATGCAGTTTATGGATTAATTCATCCTGAAAAGGTTGCAAAAATAATCATTGATTCAGTGAAGTTCGTTTATGAAGAATTTGCAAATAAGGGAAATGAAATTACCAAAAGCAATGGGGGATTTTTCATCCTGAGAGTTGACGGGAAATGCTCACTGCTTGTGCGTAAAAACATCAGAATACAGGACCCGGAACTCCCAAAGCCCTATCAACCGGCAAAACCTGCCAGATTCATTAATACGGCTGATACATATTATCTGAAAACGCATGACAAAAATGCAATAAAAATAAGCGGCAGGAATGTACTGCTTTCTGTTCTGTCTGACAGAAAAAATGAGATAAGCAGGTTTATCAGGGAGAACAGGCTGAAATTAAAAGATGAAGAAGATCTCTTCCGCCTGATATCATATTATAACAAATTGTAGGGGTTCAGTCTTTCTTCAGGCTCACAAGCTCAAGCCTTGTGGCCGTTACCCTTAATATCCGAAAAGTAAACTTTTCTATCCTTATCACGTCATTTACTGAAGGGATGCTCCCGTGATAATACAGGATCAGACCGGCCAGTGTTTCATAATCCCCTTCTTCCGGAAGATCAAGATTATATTTGTCATTAAGGTAATCTACCTCAAGCCGGCCTGAAAAAACATACTCCTTCTCATTTAACTTCTTTTCGGTAAGTTCATTCGTATCATGCTCATCTTCTATATCACCGACTATCTCCTCAAGAACGTCTTCAATTGTGACTATTCCTGAAGTGCCCCCGAATTCATCCACAACCAGGGCTACATACTTTTTCTCATCAAAGAACAGCTTTAGCAGCTTATTTGCAGCCATGGTCTCCGGAACAATGGCCACCTTCCTGACACACGACATAATATCGGGCGGATCTTTATAGATATCCTTCAGCTCGAAATAACCTATTATATTATCGATTGTGTCCTGATAAATGAGTATCCTTGAATGCCCGGTCTCAATGAATCTTTCCTTTAATGCGGAAAGACTGCTTTTGCTTTCTACGGCATCAATCTCCGTCCTGGGCACCATGCACTCCCTTACCTTCACATTGGAAAAATCCAGCGCATTCTTAAATATCTGGATATTGCTGCGAAATGGTTCCTCATCCTTTGCAACAGGTTCATTAAGATTGACAAAATGGTCAAGATCGAGCTTGCTGAAAACAAGGTTTTCCTGATCCCTGTTGTCATTTTTCCTGCCAAAGAACATCCTTATGAACAGATTTGAAGCTGCAATAGTGAACCTGCTGACGGGATAAAATAAATAATATAAAATAACAGCAGGAAGACTCAGCGACTTTAAAAAAAAGTTTGGTGAGAGCTTGAATATTGTTTTTGGGAGGAATTCGCCTGCAATAAGTATTATTCCTGTCGAAATTACCGTATTTATTATGAGTACAATAATGTCGGAACCAATTATCCCTGTAAGGTACGGTGTCAGAAGCCTTGAAAAGAAAAGGCCATAAACAACAAGGGCAATGTTGTTGCCGATGAGCATTGTTGCAATAAACTGCCCCGGATTATTGGTGAATCTCCTTATAAACCCTGAACCAAATGCGCCTTGTTTAATATCAAGTTCTATCCTTACCTTGTTTGCAGTAATAAAGGCAATTTCCATACCCGAGAAAAAGGCTGAACTTACCATCGCTGTCAATATTACTGCAATGCTATTCATCCTTCAAAAATACGTCTTACAATAAAGATTTAAAAGTATTTGAATTTCAATGTGGCAGTGAAAACAACATATATCATTTCTCCTCATCGATATATATTGTGGCGCTGAGGTTTTTAATCCTGCGTTTTGAAAGCCTCGGATCCGATTCAAGACCATATCCCTGGATTATCTGATCCTGTGTTGTAATCTTCACAAACCTGTCTGTATGGATCAATGCTTTTTTCTGATCCCAGAAGAGAATTTCAGTCTCCAGCTTTTCACCCGCCTCATTTATTGCAACAACGCTGTCGCGTAGTTCCCATAAGTTTTTATTGGTTGTATATTTTGCATATTTTGCAGTGACTGAGGCCACCGGGTCCTTGTGTCCGTCATAGAACTTAACATCAAGGCCTTCCCTGAATTCAGAATACGGCTCTTCTTCTTTATCATAACTTTCCATAAGAGGCGCCGACAAGACAAGCTGCAGTTTCCCGGAGTCGGTATAGGTGGTGGTAAAATTCCTGGCAGTCAGTGAGGGAAGTGAAAGGATGTCAATCTTATCGTAAGTGACGGTCTTTTTTTCGCACGATTCAATGCTGAGGAGCAGTGTTAACAGAATTACAAATAAACTAAGACTCTTTTGCATTGTATTCCAGAATATGATTTAACCCGTCAAAAACAAGATCGGGCTGGTAGTTCACTTTAAGCGAAAGCCTGTCGCGTAAATACTGCCCGTCGCCGCCCGTGAGCAGGACTACTGCGTCAATATTCTTTTCCTCAAAATTCCTGATATATTCTTCCATCTCGTAGACAAGCCCGTTAACCACACCGGCACTTATTGCTTCAATAGTGTTCCTTCCCGGAGACTCAAATTTATCAATGGCCGATCCCATCGGGAGTTTGTCTGTAAATTTGTGAAGGGCTTTAAACCTCATGTTCAGACCTGGAGAGATATTCCCGCCTTTATAGCTTTTCCCCGACAAAAAATCATATGTCACTGCACTTCCGGCATCGATAACGAGAACATTCCTTCCGGGATAGAGATAATATGCACCTGCAACAGCAGCGATCCGGTCAGGACCAAGAGTTTCCGGTGTAAGGTATTCATTCCTGAAAGGGAGTGACGTTTTATTATTTAGTATATGAACCCGGGGTATATTTACGCTGATAAGATCATAAATAAATTCAGGAAGGTCCTTTACGGAAGAAATAATCCCTTTTGTAATCGTATAGGGAGAGATCAGTTTCTGAAGATCTTCACAACAAACCTGCTTTGTACGTATGGAGAATACCTTTACGCCCCTGTCGTATATAGCCAGTTTGTTTGATGTGTTGCCGATATCGTAAATCAGATTCATGTTCCCTTCCGGCTCCAAAGGTAGGCAAAAAACATAATTGAGCCTAAAAAGAAACGATTATTGAAGATCAAATTTGAATAAAAATTATCTGGTTTCCGGAATATTCATAAAAGACAATTTACAATAATTGCAAATCTTGCAATTAAGCGTCTTACAATATTATTGACCCCCTTTTCCGTTTCCCCCACGGGCGGGGCAAAGCCTGCCAGGCTGCAACGGGGGCGGGTGGAAGGGTGGGTGTATTAGCTTTCAAACAATATCCTTAAGTTGTTCAGGCATTTTCCTTTTGAATATCTTCCTGAATGTTCCTGAGAATTCCGCATGCCGTTTTTACCGATTCAATACCCTTTATGGTCAGGCTTAACTTCGATTCCTTCTGCTTTACCGACATGTGTTTCTGATGCCTGTTCACGTAATTCATCATGGAAACAAATAATGAAGTACGGTAAAAAGTCGAATCGGGATCTGATACAAAGTAGGCAATAAGAAGGCTGTTCTTCAAAAGAATTTTTTCAATACCAAGCCTGACTGCAATCCATTTCAGTCTTACAATATCGAGAAGTGCGGCTGCCGGAGGAGGAACAGGACCAAACATGTCAGTGAGCTTGTTTTCAAACTTTAGAAGTGCCTCATCATTTGAAATTTCGTTCAATTCCTTGTACAACCTTATCCTTTCTGAAATACTTGAAACATACTCATCCGGAAACATTATCTCCAGGTCGGTGTCGATCTGGAAATCGGCCACAAAACTTTTATCTTTTTCTTCATGTTCAGGTCTGGCACCTGGTTTGATTTCCTGTATGTTTTCAAACTGGCCCGATTCCCTGAGCTCTGTCATCGCTTCATTAAGGATCCTTTGATATGTCTCGAACCCGACATCTGCTATGAACCCGCTCTGCTCAGCACCCAGCAGGTTTCCCGATCCCCTTATATCAAGGTCCTGCATGGCGATATTGAAACCGCTGCCAAGTTCTGAAAATTCCTCAATGGCCCTTAATCTTCTCCTTGCATCCTGCGTAAGATTTTCGACGGGAGGAGCCAGAAGGTAACAAAATGCCTTCCGGTTCGATCTGCCGACACGCCCGCGAAGCTGATGAAGTTCGGAAAGCCCGAAATGATGGGCATCGTTGATGAATATCGTATTTGCATTCGGAATATCGAGACCCGATTCAATTATTGTGGTGGCGACAAGAACATCGTAATCGCCCTGGATAAAATCGAACATGACGTTTTCGATGTCTTTCCCTTCCATCTTGCCATGTACAACGGCAGTCCTGACGTTCGGACAGATCCTTCTTATCTTAAGTTCAATCTCCCTGATATTGTCAACCCGGTTATGTATGAAAAACACCTGTCCGTTGCGCGATACTTCATACTCAATGCCTTCCTTGATTATTTCTTCGTTGAAGCCATGAATCTCGGTCACAATTGGCATCCGGTTGGGCGGGGGAGTGTTGATTATGGAAAGATCTCTCGCACCCATAAGCGAGAACTGGAGGGTTCGCGGAATCGGTGTGGCAGTCAGCGTCAGAGTATCCACGCTGGCTTTCATCTTTTTTATCTTTTCCTTCACTGATACCCCGAACCTTTGTTCTTCATCTATTACAAGAAGTCCCAGGTCCTTGAATTTAACCCCTTCTCCAACAAGTTTATGGGTTCCTATTATTATGTCTATTTTCCCTTCTTCAAGATCTTTGAATATTTTCTTCTGGTCGGCTGGTTTCCTGTGTCTGCTTATATAATCCACTTTGCACGGGAATCCTTTTAGCCGTGATGAGAAAGTCTTGTAATGCTGTAAAGCAAGGATTGTCGTGGGAACCAGAACAGCTGTCTGCTTGCTGTCGGCTGCCGATTTGAATGCAGCCCTCACCGCCACTTCTGTTTTGCCAAATCCAACATCGCCACAAACAAGGCGGTCCATGGGGTGCTCGGCTTCCATATCATTTTTTACTGCCATGGTTGCAGTAAGCTGATCGGGAGTATCCTCATATAGGAACGAAGCTTCAAGTTCTCGCTGAAGATATGAATCGGGAGAAAATGAATATCCGGGCACCGACATGCGTTCTGCATAAAGACGGATCAGATCCTTCGCAATATCTTTTACTCTTTTCTTTGTATTCTGCTTAAGCCTCTGCCATGCTCCTGAACCAAGCTTGTAAATCTTCGGTTCTGCATTGTCCCTGCCGGTGTATTTGGATATCCTGTGAAGGGAATGAATGCCAACGTAAAGAATATCATTATCCCTGTAAACAAGCTTAATGGCTTCCTGCATCTTCCCGTTCACCTCTATTTTCTCGAGCCCTCCGAATTTTCCGATTCCATGGTCGATATGTACAACATAATCTCCCGGATTTAATCCTGTAAGCTCTTTGACAGAAATGCTTTCCTTTCTGGAGAAATATCCTCTTATACGGAATTTATGATACCTGTCAAATATCTGGTGATCAGTGTACAGTGCTATTTTAAGATCATTATCCGTAAATCCTCCGTGAAGGTTTAGGAGAAGCGGATCAAAATGTGCCCCGGGGTTGATCTCTGCAAAGATATCGTTGAGCCTGTCGATCTGTGACTGACTTTCGGAGACAATGAAAGTCTGAAGGCCCCCGGCCTGGTTGGATAAGATTTTTTCCGAAAGAAGCTCAAAGTTTTTATTGAAGACGGGCTGCGGTGCTGTATGAAATTCAAAACTTGTTTCGGCTCCGAATACACTTCTCTGGCGCCCGAATTCAATGGTCCTGAACTTTTCAAGCTCACTGATGAGCCTGTTGCCGGTCATCACCAGAGCACTTTTACCGGCGATCTGCCCTGATTCCTCCCTCTGAACAGTCTGATTGTAAATTGAATTGACTCTTTCCTTTATCAGTTCAGCATCATCGGTCCAGATTATTGATGAAGGTGGCAGAAAATCGGTGAAAGAATCATTAATTTCTTCCAGCGAAATATCCTGGATGTTAGGAATTACTGAGATTTGTTTCTGAGCGCTTACCGACAGCTGGTCGTCAGGATTGAATGTCCTTATCGAATCGACTTCATCGCTGAAGAAATCGATACGGTATGGGAAATCTGCTGAATATGAAAATATATCAACAATGCTTCCTCTGACAGAATACTGCCCTGGCTCGTAAACAAAATCGACTCTTTCAAAGTTGTACTCACGCAGCATCTCTTCAAGAAACTCCAGCGACAGCCTGTCCCCTTTGCTTATCTGGAATGTGTTCTTTTTCAGGTTCCTCCTGCTGATCACCTTTTCCATCGCAGACTCGGGGTAGGTTACAATTATCCCCTTCCTTTTACCTGAGGCCAGGAAATTGAGGACCTCTGTCCTCAGGACGATATTTGCAGGTTCAGTCTGCTCGTACTGTACTGATCTTTTATAAGTTGACGGGAAGAAGAAAACAGCCTCATCGCCGTTAAGTGCAACAAGATCATTGTAAAAATATGCAGCATCCTCTTTTTCAGGTATAAGTACAACATGTATATGCTGCATGTCCTGAAAAATACGGCCGAGCACAATGGCCCTGGATGATCCGGACAATCCTTCGATCCTGCATCTGCAGATATCTTCGCCGGAATCGATAAAATCTACGATTTCTTTCAGAACAGGGTGACCGGAATACAATTGCGATAAACGGTTCTCCTTCATCAGATGAAATAAAGCCGCAAATTTACAAAAATGAACTTGATAATTACATTCAGACCTCAGGTGTTATATGAAGAGGAAATGATAATTTTGGATCAAAACGCAAAAGATGATTGTTTATAAATTTGGCGGGGCTTCAGTTAAAGATGCAGACGGGATAAGAAATCTGGCAAAAATTGTTTCCTGCGAGAAAGAGAAACTTGTTGTCGTGGTCTCAGCATTCGGTAAAACGACTAATGCACTTGAAAGAGTGCTTAAAGCATGGATCCGGGGGGATAAAGAATACATCAGCATGCTTGAAGACCTTTATGGCAACCACCACAGGGTGGCAGAAGAGTTGTTCCCTTCCGACAATGCGGGAAAGTCAAGGGTGGATGTGCTTTTTGCCAGGCTTGAAGAATATCTTTCAAGACCTGCCGGACGCGATTATGATTATGAGTACGACCAGATTGTTTCATATGGTGAGATCTGGTCAACCGTGATAGTTGCCAGGTTCCTCGAAAACTGCGGCCTGAAACCCAGATGGATCGACATCAGGGGAAACCTGATTACTGACGACAGGTTCAGGGATGCAGATATCCTGTGGAACGAAAGCTCATCAAGGATAAAATCCGTTTTCAGCTTTAATGATACAAATCTTTATGTTACACAGGGCTTTATTGGCAGTACAATAGCGGGCCAGACAACGACTCTTGGAAGGGAAGGATCTGATTATACAGCAGCCTTGCTGGCAAATATCCTTGATGCTGAGAAGGTTGTGGTATGGAAAGATGTTCCCGGACTGTTGAATGCTGATCCTAAATGGCTCCCCGATGCAATGCGTCTTGATGAAGTGTCGTACAGGGAAGCTGTCGAAATGACTTTTTCAGGGGCAAAGGTCATTCACCCCAAAACCATTAAACCGCTTCATAACAAGAACATTCCTCTTCATGTAAGGTCGTTTATCGCACCTGAAGAAAAAGGGACAGTCGTCAAATCAGACAACGTTCTGAAGCACGGCTTGCCGGTGTTTATCAAAAAGGAAAACCAGATAATGGTTTCACTTGTTCCAAGGGATTTTTCATTTGCAATGGGAGAAAACCTGAGCAGGATCTTTTATCTGTTCATACGTCATGGGATCAAGGTAAATATTGTTGAAGCCAGTGCTGTCAGCATCGATGTATGCATTGATGATGACAGGCCGAAGGTAGAATCCCTTATTAAAGACCTGGGAACTGAATTTTCAACCGTTTACAATGAGAATGTTGAAATGCTTTCGATCCGCCACTATACACCCGAAGCTATCGAAAGGATAACAAGAGGCAGGGAAATACTGCTTGAGCAGAAGACCAGAAGCACTGTCCGCTATGTGGCAAGAAAGGATTAACCTGATGGTTGCCGGAATTCAGTTCATCGTTCAAACTCCAGCTTGCTGCCCCTGTAACTCTCGTTGAAAGTTCCGTTGTCGTAAACAACTGTCCCGTTTACAATTGTCATTATGACTTTTGAACTGAAGGTCATGCCCTCGAATGGCGACCAACCGCATTTATACAGAATGTTTTCCTTTGCCACTGTCCACTGACTGTCGGGATTGACAAGGCAAAGGTCAGCCTTATAGCCTTCCCTGATAAACCCGCGCTTTTTAATATTGAAGAGTATGGCCGGATTATGGCACATCTTCTCCACCACCTTTTCGATGGAAATCACATTCCTGTGGCATAATTCAAGCATGGCAACAAGAGAATGCTGTACAAGAGGTCCTCCCGAGGGAGATTTGAAATATGAATTATTTTTTTCCTGCAGGGTATGAGGGGCATGATCGGTGGCAACGACATCTATCAGGTCATTGACAGTGCCCTCAAGTAAAGCCTCCCTGTCGAACCTGGTCTTGATTGCCGGGTTCCATTTGACAAATGATCCTTTCTCCTGATATGAAGACTCATCAAAAAAGAGATGATGAACACATACTTCCCCCGTTATCCTTTTTTGTGAAAGAGGCATGTCGTTTCTTAAAAGCTTCATTTCATCAGCTGTCGACAGATGCAGGATATGGAGCCTGGTATTGTACTTTTGAGCCAGGCTGACAGCATAAGAGGAAGAGAGAAAACAGGCTTCACGGCTTCGGATATAAGGATGCATCGAAAACGGGACATCCTCTCCATATTTCTGTCTGTATATCTCAGTGTTTTTTCTGATCACTGGTTCCGATTCGCAATGGCACGCAACAGGAAGATGAGCCTTTGAGAACAGTTCCCTGAGAGTCGTTTCATTATCAACAAGCATGTTGCCCGTCGATGATCCCATGAAAAGTTTGATGCCGCATACATCTGAAGGATCGGCCTTAAGCAATTCATCAAGATTGTCGTTGGTGGCCCCTATGTAAAACGAATAGTTCACAAATGAATTCAAGGCGGCAGTTTCAAGTTTTTCCTTCAGAAGAGAATTGGTGACAGTCTGTGGAAGGGTATTCGGCATATCCATAAAGGAAGTTAAACCTCCGGCGGCTGCAGCGCGTGATTCGGTCGAGATGTCCCCCTTGTGGGTCAGGCCAGGTTCCCTGAAATGAACCTGGTCATCAATAACCCCGGGAATAAGAAGCATTCCTGATGCATCAACGACCTGTACATCGCTGGGGATCTTTGCTCCCGGGATCTGACCTATCATATCGATGATTTCTCCTTTCACAAGGAGATCGCCGATGAAGGACGAGCCCTCATTTACAATGGTGGCATTTTTAATAAGGATATTGCTCACTTCTTTTTATACCTGATGAAAAAGCTGCGGATCTTCATCCTCAGAACACCATATAACGCTTCACTGAAGATTCCGCCCGACATTTTTGATGTGCCAAGCTTTCTGTCGGTGAAAATAATGGGAATCTCAACTATCCTGTATCCAAGCTTCCAGGCTGCAAACTTCATTTCAATCTGGAACCCGTATCCACGTGATCTTATCTGTGCAGGCCTGATATTTTCCAGGACTTCCTTCCGGTAACATATAAACCCCGCCGTGGCATCCCTGATCTTCATCCTTGTCACCATCCTTACATAAATTGATGCAAAATATGACATCAGCACCCTGGAAAGAGGCCAGTTTACAACATTTACGCCGCTGATATACCTTGATCCTATTGCGACATCAGCCCCTTCATCATTGCATGCATGATAAAGCCTGACAAGATCGTCGGGATTGTGGGAAAAGTCGGCATCCATTTCGTATATATATTTATATCCTTTGTCAAGAGCCCATTTGAATCCGGTGATATATGCTGTTCCAAGTCCGAGCTTGCCCGGTCTTTCAATAAGATATATGTTTGGGAAATCCCTTATCAGGCTTCTGACAATTTCGGCAGTTCCATCGGAAGAATTATCGTCAATTACAAGAATATCAAAAGGTACAGGGAGTGAGGAAATGGCCTTCAGGAGGGCTTCTATATTTTCTTTTTCCCTGTATGTGGGGATAATAACCAGATTCGACATTATATATAAATATTTGCGAAAATACATTTTTCAATTGATTGTAAGGGCATTAAAGAATTTATTTATTTATGTGAGGAAAATTTTTGTTTTTTTCTTTGCAGGGAATAATTGAAGCATTATCTTTGACGTCCCAAAAGTAACCCGTTTTTGGAATAACAAATTCTGGTTACAAGAGGTGAGAAAAGTTCTTTGAAATGATGAAGTAGCAACCAGGCGAGACATGCGTCTCGCTAAAGAGA
>DAOOUQ010000032.1:0-36687 GCA_035390825.1 Bacteroidales bacterium
GAGAGATCAATTTCAGTATAATTATTCCTGGAATAATTCTCAAAGCCTTTATTGAAATTTGTAAAGAATTCCACTTCGAATTTCTTTCTGCTGTCGGTTCCGAAACCGATACGGGCGTTCATCCTTCCAGGCATCTTCATTACCGGCCCGCCTCTCAGCATAGAGGGGTCATTGCCTTTTGATCCAAGGTTGCCGCCTGTCCAGGCGTTCCAGTAATTTTTAAACGTCATGCTCATATTCCATTCAAATCCATTCTGGACGTTTATGCCGCCGTAATTATATATCGAATATACATCAGCATTAATATTGTACCTTCTGTAGATGCCTTTGGGTTCCCACTGGTTGTATCCGGCCCATACTATAGGCATAATCTGGTCGGCCTGCTGAAGGTATCCGAGATCATTTATCTCAAATCCCGGCGATTTCCACATTACTATTCCCATCAGGTTGAGGTGCCCGTCGTTTTTTGCTATTTGGACCTTACCCCCTGATCCGGTAAGGGATTTCCGGTCGGGATCATATTTTGCATAATCCTTGTCGGGCCGCTGGAAGAAATGAGCACTTGATTTCTGTGTTTCAGATAGTGCTTCCCTTGTTCCCCTGACCTGGCTTAATGCGGCATTGATCCTGAATTCCCACTTTTTATCCTTGAAATACTGTGTGAAATCCACTCCTCCTGAGTATGCTGATTTGTGCATGATGTCGTCAAGACTTGTATCAAGCTTCCTGTTGGTTCCGGTAAAAATCCCTCCCACAATGGTTTTCCCCTCATTGAAATCTTTCTGTACACGGCCGACAAAATAATTTGTCAAGGGTTCAACAGTCTTGTAGGTCCGCTCACCGCCATTGTCTATCTCTGCTTTTTCCTCGGCAGTAACTGCATCAATGAATCCGAGCGAGAGCCCGTCGGCTGTCTTGCCTGTCAGTTTTGCTGCTCCGATAATAGTTGTATATGACGGAACATCGGCATACATTCCGTCGCTGAGGTCCGTATCTGCCTGGGGTCTGCGTCCGATACGCCTTGAATAAAAAAGGTTATCGTTTCCCACATCCCCGTCGCCTATGCCTATGTTGAAGTTTGTTATGTTGTTCCCTTCAATGAAGAAAGGCCGTTTTTCACTGAAGAACGTCTCATAAGCCGAGAGATTCACCTGCGACGGGTCGGCCTCAACCTGGCCGAAATCGGGATTTATTGTGAGGTCCATCGTCATATTGTTTGTGACTCCGATCTTGGCGTCGACGCCGCCATTTAGACTGAATTTTCTGCCTTTGGCAAGAAATGGATTCTCCGGTTCGGATTTAAAAGTTTCGGCCTTCCCCACCGTATAAGGAGTTACATCGAAAATCTTCCTTGGTTTTATCTTTTCAAGCCCAGTAAGCTCACCGAACATATGAACAAGCCCGGGGGCATCTTTGGGAACATGCTGCCAGAAACTTGTCTCATTCTTCCTGTAAAGGGTCCTTGCCACCTCCAGACCCCAGAGGCCGGCAGAGTTTTTATCAAACCTTACCTGGCTGAGAGGGATCTTCATCTCTGCTATCCAGCCTTCCTTATTGATGGACGTCTTCACCCACCAGTTAGGATCCCATGTACTTATTTCATCCTGGCCGTCGTTTGTAAACATCTGGTCGAATTTAACACCACTTACTGAGACTCCGAAAAGAAATCCGGTACGCAAGTCATGAAAGCTGTCGAATATTATTGCAACCACATCACCGTCGGTATTATCACGCCTTGTGAGCCTGCTCACTATACTGTCGGGACTTGTATCATATGCTTTGAAGGCTGCATAAATATTATCATCGTCATAAAGGATTTTGAATTCTGTTCTCTGCGAAACCTTGCTGCCGTTGTAGGGTTCAAACTGGATGAAATCGTCGGCCCAGGTACCTTCCTTCCAGGTTTCATCATTCAAAATACCGTCTATTGCCGGTGCTGTAGTAGTGCGTTCTGCCTTGTACTGCTTTTTTTCCGGCCTCTGGCCCTCAACATATGTTAACAGGAATATTAATGCAAAAAATGAAATCAGTGTCCTTTTCATGGAAAAAGTAAGTTTTAACTGTCCGGTGTAAAGACGTATTAAAGCAGGAATTGATGCAGGAAAAGATAAATTTTGTTTCAGAACATTGTTATCGCGCCTGATATTATGATATTTAAAGAGTATAAATTTCCTCCCCGGTCAATCAAATCAGGAAAATTTCTATCTTAGACTAAATTCTATCAGCTATGATTTCACGCAGATCTTTTATCATGAAAGGAGCAGCCTTGGCCACTGCTGCAATAATAACTCCCTCATTATCCGGACGTATTACGGGGAGGCGGACTCCTTCACCACTGAACGGGAAAAAAGTCCTGTATGTATGGGGAGGCTGGATGGGTCATGAACCTGACAAATGCCGTGATATTTTTGTCCCCTGGATGCAGTCGGAAGGCGCATCGGTAACAGTTTCTGATACACTGACAGCCTATACCACGTACAATTTAAAGACCGACTTTGACCTTATTGTTCAGGCATGGACGATGGGGACAATCGAAAACGACCAGGAAAAAGCCCTGCTTGAAGCAGTCAAAAGCGGGACAGGTATTGCCGGATGGCATGGAGGCCTGGGCGATTCGTTCAGGAATAACACTGAATATCAATTCATGGTTGGAGGCCAATGGGTTGCCCACCCGGGAGGGGTCATAGACTACAGGGTGAATATAGTCGACCATGAGGATCCTGTGACCCGGGGACTACAGGATTTTGACATGCATTCGGAACAATATTATGTACATCTCGATCCGAATGTTAAAGTCCTTGCCACAACAACATTCACCGATAAGAATTCAGACTGGATCGGAGGCAATGTTGTACCTGTCGCATGGAAAAAATACTATGGCAAAGGAAGGGTATTTTATTCCTCGCTCGGGCATGTGGCATCCGACTTTAATGTTCCGCAGGCCCTTGAAATACAAAAAAGAGGCATAATATGGGCCTGCATGAGCAAATATGAACCTTTCGAAGAATGGAAACAGCCTGTTTATAAGGATTTCAATCGTAGAGCTTTATAAACTCGTATGTGTTGCCCGTATTGTCGAGAAACTTCAGAAAATCTGTCAGCGATATTACAAGAGAAGCTGTGTTTACATTTGGATGAAAAGCAAGACGCTCAAACTCGTTAAGCTTCTCATCAATAAAAAGATGAACATGGTTCTCTTTGTCATTTATAAGCCCGAAAGGTGAAACAGAACCGGGTTCGACGCCAAGGTATTTCTTCAGGCGCTTATCTGATGCAAATGTTAGTTTCCCCTGGTGCAGCCGTTTTTCAAGATCATGAATATCAAGCTGGCGAAGATGCTCCAGGACGACGAGATAATGCCTGTCGCCTTTGTGATTCCTGAAGAAAATATTCTTGCATCTTCCCGAGTCATAGTCTTTCCAATAAATCTTTGCATCCTCAATAGTGGCAAGAGGAGGATGCTCGTGATATTCAAAGCTTATTCCGAGCTTCTCAAAAAACTGATATAGTTCCGCCTGCCCTCTCATTATTGCTGAATAAACATATCTTCATCCGAATTATCAGGGTTATATCCCGTATCCTCCGATAATTTTCCGCTTTTATATGCTTCAACCGCCAGCCTGTCGCATAGTTCATTTTCCGGATCGCTGGCATGCCCCTTTATCCAGACGAACTTAACATGATGCTTCCTGTAAACCTTAAGAAACCTGATCCAGAGATCAGGATTCTTCTTGTTTTTGAAACCTTTGGCTTCCCATCGGAATACCCAGCCTTTTTCGACAGAATCGGCAACATACCTCGAGTCGGTATATATTGTTACCCTGCTGCCCGGGATCCTGAGTGATTCGAGCCCGACAATTACTGCCAGAAGCTCCATCCTGTTATTTGTTGTAAGCCTGAATCCTTCCGATTTCTCACGACGGTGGCTGCCTGATTTCAGCACAACCCCGTAGCCTCCGGGACCGGGATTGCCACTGGAAGCGCCATCCGTATAGATAGTTATCTCATTTGCCATTATAAATGACTATACCCGTATTCGTCAGGAAAAGCTTTATTGCTATTGAGAGAAGTATCACACCAAATACTTTTTTAAGTATCTGGAGTCCGCCTTTGCCAAGAAACCTCTCAAACATTTTGGTGAGCCGGAGAACAAGATAAACAATGACCATGTTGAGTGTAAGCCCGATAAATATGTTAATCGTATGAAATTCGGCTTTTAACGACAGGATGGTCGTAAGTGATCCGGCTCCGGCAATAAGGGGAAAGGCAATTGGAAAGACTGCTCCTTCCCCCTGAGATTCCTGCTTGAACAATTCAATACCGAGGATCATCTCCATGGCTATGAGGAAAATAATAAACGATCCGGCGATCGCAAACGATGAAACATCTATTCCAAAAACACCAAGGAGAGGGTTGCCTATGAAAAGGAATGCAAGAAAAATAACGTACGAAACCACCGTCACCTTCATTGGATGGACGGCACCTGATTTTGCCTTTATATCGATAATTATGGGGATCGATCCCGTAATATCAATAATTGCAAATAGTACCATGAAAGCCGCAACTATTTCCCTTAAATCAATACCCATGGCAATGAATTGTTAAAAGAACAGATAAAAATTAACGGACAACAGTCATTTCATTTACAAGATGCCCTGCTCCTGCATATACATCCATAATCCAGAGAACATACCTGATATCGACCGCGATTGTTCGCTGGAGCTCAGGCTCATAGGCTATGTCACCGCTCATTGCCTCCCAGTTCCCGTCAAAGGCAAGACCAATAAGCTCTCCGTTGGAATTTATCACCGGGCTTCCCGAGTTGCCGCCTGTAATATCGTTTGTAGTGAGGAAGCAGACAGGCATATAACCTTCAGGCGATCCGTACCTCCCGAATTCCCTACGGTTGTTCAGATCGATAAGCCTTTGGGGAAGATCAAATTCATAGTCACCGGGCTTGTATTTCTCAACGACACCCTGAAGAGTCGTGTAGTACTTATATGTAACCGCGTCCTTCGGATCATACTCCTTGATAGTCCCATAGGTAAGCCGCATTGTTGAATTTGCATCAGGATAGAGTGTTTTTCCCGGGATCATCTCCTTCAGGGCAGCTATCCACAATCTTCTTCCTGTTGTGAGGTTCTCATCAAACTGGCTCAGATCCTTTGAAACATCGCTGCTGGTCTTGTTTATTGAAGCTGCAGCCAGGCTTACAGGGTCATTCTCAAGGGTTTTAAGATTTGGCTTATCGAGGAAGGCGGAAAGTCTGGCCTCGCTTGCAAATACTGACTTTGCAAAAAGATCATCAACATACTTGTCGATATCGCCCTTAAACTTTTTGTCGACAATGGCGGTATAAAAGTCGGGATGAAATTTGGCAGGGACATCTGTCCTGTAAAGTTTCAGCATGGCTTTCATTGCTTTCTGGTCGGTGGGTGGATTGTAATCCTTGTAAAACATTTCGATCCTTCCTTTAAGGTTTGATGCAAGCTCCCTTACCCTGTTTGCATCACCTGATTTCATTGCTTCAATAAGGGCCGAAGCAACAGAATTAAGGCTGAGGATTTCACAGCCCTGGAAAAAGCATTCGCTTATATATTGCTGGGCATTTGCAAATTCTGCCCTTCCTTCAACAGCTGTTCGGATCATGTTCAGTGACTCGCCGTATTTTGCTTTTCTTGAAGGATCTGCATTTACCCACGTATTGAATTGATCTTCAATCTGCTGTTTCTTTGCTTTTACATTAAGTCTTTCAAGACCTGCCTTCTGGCCGATTGAATATTTCCAGTAGTTTGATGAGCCTGAATATTTGGAGGCATACTGAATATTAACTTTCTGGTCGGCCTGCATGTCGGCCATAAGTATCTCCTGGCGCATTCCGCGTATCTTTATCCTGTTTGGATGGGTGATTTTCAGAAGTTCATCAACTTCATACGATGTGGCATACCTTTGTGTTCTGCCGGGGTATCCGAGGATCATTGCATAATCACCTTCCTTAAGGTCCTTTATCGAGACAGGCAGCCAATGTTTTGGCCTGAGAGGGATATTATCCTTTGAATATGGGGCAGGCTTACCATCAGGACCGGTATAGACCCTGAAAACGCTGAAATCGCCGGTATGGCGCGGCCATTCCCAGTTATCTGTATCAAATCCGAATTTCCCAATCGATGATGGCGGTGCACCAACAAACCTTACATCGTTATAGCGTTCCGATACAATGAGATAGAAATAATTTCCGCCATAGAAAGAAGCTACGTCGGCCCTGTAGCCGGTCCCTTCGGAGGCCTTTTTCTCGATTGCGGCCCTTGCCTGGCTGATGACTGAATTTCTTTCCTGCTCGCTCATGCCTGGTTTTACGTTGGCAAGAACCTGGTCTGTAACATCTTCTATCTTAATAAGGAAGGTAACTGAAAGCCCCGGGTTGGGAAGCTCCTGGTCTCTTGTCATGGCCCAGTACCCATCCTTTAGATAATCATGCTCGACTGTGCTGTGAGCCTGTATTTGTCCGTAACCGCAGTGATGATTTGTAAGAAGGAGCCCCTCCGATGATACTATTTCGCCCGTGCATCCTCCTCCGAAGCGTACAACAGCATCCTTCAGGCTCGCCTTGTTAAGGCTGTAAATATCCTCAGCAGAGAGCTTTAGGCCGAGTTCGGTCATTTTCCCTATATTGAGTTTCTCAATAAGCGGCAGAACCCACATCCCCTCATCTGCCTTCAGCTTTAAGCCGAAACCGGAAACAAGTATCAGAATTAGTGTCAGGATTTTTTTCATGATAGTTAATTTGAATTAGAATTAAGCGTCAAAGATAATTGTAATATTTGAATGAGAAATCAGAATTCGATCGTTAACTGGGTGTTAAAGAGGCTGAATGATTTTCTGTGGTATGGGGTAAGGCCGTGTTTTAAAAGCGCTTGCCTGTGAAATGAAGTGGGATACCCTTTGTTCCTGTTCCAGCCATATTCGGGATATTCATTGTGGATGTTTTCCATGTATTCGTCGCGGAACGTCTTTGCAAGAACCGAAGCTGCGGCAATCGGAAAATAAAGGCTGTCGCCCTTTACAATCGTTTTATACCCTATGTCCCCGTAAGGGAAAAACCTGTTCCCGTCGATAAGAAGGAACTGGGGCTTTTTTGCCAGACCCCCGATTGCAAGATGCATGGCCTTTATCGAGGCCCGCAGGATATTAATCTCATCAATTTCCTCATTAGTGACAAAAGCAACATTCCACGCTATCGCTGAACCGGTAATCTCCTCTCTCAGTTCGTTTCTCTGGCGGGCCGTCAGTTTTTTTGAATCATTCAAAACAGGGTGTTTGTAGTTTTTCGGAAGTATCACGGCTGCAGCCGTTACAGGTCCGGCAAGGCATCCCCTTCCGGCCTCGTCACACCCGGCCTCTGTGAGATTATGGTATAGAAATGATCGGAGCATCCTTTATAATAAATTAATAGTGTCCGATAAAAAGGATGAGATTCTTCGCATCGCTCAGGATGACAGACTTTTACTGAGGCGGTGTCGGCGCGAAGGTGTTTGTTGGAGGTGAGGCCCCCAACAGACACCTCCGCCCCTTGTCAGACAAGCAAACAACTGCCATTCTGAGGGCAACGAAGTGAAGCGAAGAATCTCATACTCAATAATTAAAATTATCCGTTTAATTAATAAAACAAGACTTCTAAAATTAAACAAAGAATCCATATCACATGAAGTTTGGAAGAAAGTTCAATTAAAAGTAAATTTGCCCAAAATCTGAAACTGAATGATTACTATAGAGCAGATCAAAAGCTTGTCGGAACGCCGGGATGCTTTGAGGAGGTATCTTTGACATCGACGGGAAGCTAAAACAAATAGCTGAAAAGGAGCTTATTACTCAGAGGCCGGATTTCTGGAATGATCCGAAGTCGGCCGAGGGACTCCTGAGGGAAATTTCACAGATCAGGAGCTGGACCACTGAATTTGAGAAGGTAAACCGGGGGTTCGAAGACCTTCAGGTTATTTATGATTTTTTTAAGGAGGGTGAAGCTGTTGAAGAGGATGTCGACAGGCAGTATGAAACAAGCCTGACTCTTATTGAGGATCTCGAGGTCAGAAACATGCTCCAGAAGGAAGAAGACCAGCTTGGCGCGATCCTTAAGATAAATTCTGGTGCGGGGGGAACTGAAAGTAACGACTGGGCTTCAATGTTGCTCAGGATGTATCTTAGATGGGCCGAAAGAAACAATTACAAGGTCAGGGAACTTGATTTTCAACCCGGTGATGAGGTTGGAGTCAAATCTGTCACACTCGAGATAGAAGGTGAGAGGGCATACGGCTACCTTAAAAGCGAAAACGGTGTTCACCGTCTTGTGAGAATATCCCCTTTCAATGCCCAGGGCAAGAGGCAGACAACTTTTGCCTCAGTCTTTGTGACCCCCCTTGTTGATGATAATATCGAAATAGAAGTCAACCCGGCCGATATAACCTGGGAGACCTACCGTTCAAGCGGAGCAGGCGGGCAAAATGTAAATAAGGTTGAAACTGCAGTAAGGCTCAGGCATCATCCCACGGGCATCGTGATAGAGAACCAGGAAACGCGTTCCCAGCTTAACAACAAGGAAAATGCCCTTCGAATCCTTAAATCGCAGCTTTATGAAATGGAACTCAGCAAAAGAAGGGAAGAACAGTCAAAGATAGAAGGTGAAAAGAAAAAGATTGAATGGGGTTCCCAGATCAGGTCCTATACCCTCCATCCCTATAAAATGGTTAAGGACCACAGAACCAACCACGAGTCGGGAAATGTAATTGCCGTACTCGATGGTGACCTGAATGCATTCATCAAATCTTATTTAATGGAATTCGCCGGCAAATAAGTATAGCTATTTAATACCCTGCGCTTTCTCGGGATAATTCATGTTTTTATCAGAAGCTATTAATGACAGGAGAATTAACGAAATAATCAGATAACCAGGTGTCAGATTTAAAACAAAAGAAACTGTTTGACCAGTTTCCCCCTGTTGCAACACAGGAATGGATCGATAAGATCAATGCCGACCTTAAAGGCGCTGATTTCAGTAAGAAAATGGTCTGGAAAACAGGTGAAGGATTCGAGGCAATGCCATTCTACAGGAGGGAAGACCTTGATAACCTGAACCATGTGAAAGGGTTCAGCAAACTGCTTGAAGTTGTCGATGTAAAGGTAAAAAACACTGATAAACGGCAAGAAAGTGTCGATAAAAAATGGCTTGTAAGGCAGGATATTGAAGTTAATGATTACGGGATTTCCAATGCAAAAGCTTTGGATGTCCTTATGAAGGGTGTTGATTCACTTGGCTTTATAATTAAAGATCCGGAATCGGTAACTGAAGACAACCTTAGAGTCCTTCTCGACAATATCATCCCGGAAGGTACGGCAATAAATTTCCTTTCGGAAGGGAAAGCACGGGAGATAATAAAATATCTCATACGGATCATTGAAAAACGAGGAATGTCCCCTGAAACAATCAGGGGCGCGGTTGAAGCTGATCCGCTTGGCAGGCTGATGATTAACGGTGCTCTGTGCGTCCCTGCCGGGGCAGGTTTTGACTATCTGGCATCTCTGACAAGGGATACAGCTCAGCTTCCGTTCTACAGGAACATTCAGATAAACGGCTCATACTTCAGGGATGCAGGTTCCGGAATCGTGCAGGAACTTGGATATTCAGTATCCATGGCAGTGGAGTACCTTTCACAGCTCACCGACCGGGGGATCAGCCCTGAAGCTGCAGCATCGAAAATGCGCTTCAGCTTCGGCACAGGTACTGATTATTTCCTCGAAATTGCCAAGCTCCGTGCTGCCAGGATACTCTGGTCGCTTGTGGCAGATGCATATGGATTTTCTGGGACATCAGGATCCCGGATGGAGATACACTCGGTTACAAGCTGCTGGAACGCCACAATATTTGATCCCTACGTGAATATGCTCCGCACTCAGACAGAGGCAATGTCGGCAGTATTGGGAGGGGCTGATTCGCTTACAGTGAATCATTTCGACATTGCATTTAACAAACCTGGTGAATTTTCTGAAAGGATCGCAAGGAACCAGCAGCTGATCCTAAGGGAAGAAGCCTTTTTTGGCAGGGTCACCGATCCGGCATCAGGATCATACTATATTGAAAACCTTACATCCATGATCGCCGGGAATGCCTGGAAACTTTTCCTGGAAGTCGAGGAAAGAGGCGGATTCCTTTCCGCTCTGAATTCAGGCATCATCCAGGACAGCATTGAAAAATCGGCCAGGGAGAAAAAGGAAAATGTAAGCAGGAGGAAGGAGATAATCCTTGGCACGAACCAGTATCCAAATCCTGAAGAGCTAAGCGGACTTCCGTTCACGGCATGTTCCGATACCGTTCATCCGGCAGGCAGTGCTCAGGTTGTCAGACCATTAAAGCTGTCAAGAGCTTCAGAAGATTTTGAAAAGATCAGGCTTGCTGTCGAAAAAGCTCCTTTCAGGCCCGTCGTGTTCCTCCTCCAGACAGGCAGCCATACGATGAGGCGGGCAAGGGCACAGTTTTCCGCGGGCTTTTTCGGTTGTGCCGGATACAGGATCATTGAAAATGATGCCTGCGACAATCCTGAAAAGGGTGTTGAGGATGCATTGGGAGCGGGAGCACATATTATTGTGATCTGCAGTTCTGATGAGGAATACGCGGGCATGGTTCCCGGCATACTTGCCAGGGCCGGCGGAAAGGCAATTATAGTTATTGCCGGAAATCCTCCGGAAACGGAGGAACTTAAGGCAAAAGGCCTCAATTTTATTAACCTCCGTTCCGACATGGTCGCGGCACTCAGCTATTACAACTCCTGCCTGGGAATAAAAGACTGATCAACTTACACGAAAATTTATGAGACCACAATTTAAATATACCGACCTGAGCTCAAAGAAATTCAGCGAGTCGGGCGACCATTATTTCAGCGGCGGTGAAAACTGGTTGACTCCTGAAAAAATCGAGGTAAAAGCTTTTTACAGTGAGGAAGACCTTCGTGGCATGGAGCACCTTGATTATGCAGCCGGAATACCTCCTTTTCTCCGGGGGCCGTATCCGGGCATGTATGTCACAAGGCCATGGACAATAAGGCAGTACGCCGGGTTTTCGACTGCCGAGGAGTCGAATGCATTCTACAGGAGGAATCTTGCTGCCGGGCAGAAAGGTCTTTCAGTCGCTTTCGACCTGCCAACGCACAGGGGATATGATTCGGATCATGAAAGGGTGGCCGGCGATGTCGGGAAAGCAGGGGTGGCCGTCGATTCTGTACTCGATATGAAGATACTCTTCGACAGGATACCCCTGAACAGGATGTCGGTTTCAATGACAATGAACGGGGCCGTTCTGCCAATAATGGCATTTTACATTGTTGCAGCTCTCGAGCAGGGTGCAAAGCTTGAAGAACTTTCCGGGACAATCCAGAACGATATCCTGAAGGAATTCATGGTCAGGAATACATATATCTACCCGCCTGATTTCTCGATGAGGATAATTGCCGACATCTTCCGCTACACAGCGGCCAGGATGCCAAAATTCAATTCTATCAGCATATCAGGTTATCATATGCAGGAAGCAGGAGCCACCTGCGACCTGGAGCTCGCCTATACCCTTGCCGACGGCCTTGAATATCTCAGGGCAGGAGTAAATGCCGGCCTTGATATTGATGATTTTGCTCCCCGCCTCTCATTTTTCTGGGCTGTCGGCATGAATCATTTCATGGAAATAGCAAAAATGAGGGCTGCAAGGATGCTCTGGGCTAAAATTGTAAAAAGCTTCAATCCCTCCAATCCAAAGTCGCTTGCTCTCAGGACACATTGTCAGACATCGGGGTGGAGCCTTACCGAGCAGGATCCGTTCAACAATGTGGGCAGGACATGTATCGAAGCTATGGCGGCTGCCATGGGGCATACGCAAAGCCTTCACACAAATGCCCTTGACGAGGCTCTTGCTCTTCCGACTGATTTTTCGGCAAGGATTGCAAGGAACACCCAGATATATCTCCAGGAAGAGACAAATATATGCAGGTCGATAGATCCATGGGCCGGGTCATATTATGTGGAAAGCCTTACTCATGAGATTGCACGGAAGGCATGGGAACAGATTGAAGAGATAGAAAACATGGGGGGGATGGCCAAAGCCATTGAATCGGGGTTGCCCAAAATGAGGATAGAGGAAGCAGCTGCCAGGGCCCAGGCAAGAATCGACTCGGGCCAGCAGATCATTGTCGGCACAAACAGATACAGGCTCGAAAAAGAAGAACCCCTCGAGATCCTTGAAGTTGACAATACAGCTGTTAGAGAGTCGCAGATCCGCAGGATTGCAATGCTGAAGGCCGGAAGAAACGAAAGGGATTGCCGTGAAGCGCTCGATGCTATAACAAAATGTGTAACTTCGGGCAATGGTAATCTTCTGGAGCTTGCTGTCGATGCTGCCGCGAAAAGAGCAACCCTCGGGGAGATTTCTTTTGCCTGTGAAAAAATTGTCGGGAGGTATAAAGCAGTGATCAGAACCATCTCAGGGGCATATTCATCGGAATATAAAAAGGACAGAGATTTTGCAGAAGCAAGAGCCCTGGTGGAGAAGTTTGCCGCCAGGGAGGGCCGCCAGCCAAGGATCATGATTGCCAAGATAGGGCAGGACGGACATGACAGAGGAGCCAAAGTAGTATCAACGGGGTATGCCGATCTTGGATTCGACGTCGATATCGGGCCATTGTTCCAGACTCCTTCTGAAGCGGCAAAACAGGCAGTCGAAAATGATGTCCATGTACTGGGGATATCAAGTCTTGCGGCAGGCCACAAGACTCTTATCCCCCAGGTGATAGAAGAACTGCGGAAGCTTGGCAGGGAGGATATACTGGTAATTGCCGGAGGTGTGATCCCCCCGCAGGATTATAAATTCCTTTATGATGCTGGTGTTGCCGCAATATTTGGTCCCGGAACTTCTGTTGCAAAGGCAGCCCTACAGATACTTGAGATCCTGATTCATGTATGTGAATAAAAATTAATTAAATTGCCTGCTGTTAACCGTAGTGGAATTGATTAAACACTGGCAGTTATGAGAAAATGTGTTTTTACAGTTGCCTTATTGACACTGATTTCAGCAGGTTGCGGCACAGGAAAGCCCGCACTTGAGAATCTTTCTTCTGGCAAACCCAATGCAGAAAATACGGCAATGACAAATTTCTCGGAACCTTCAACATGGCTTCTCGGGTATATTCAACCATTCCAGTTCACGGGGATGCCTCATGCCGAATGGTATCTGAAAGGATTTGAATCATACAGCCCGGCCGGGGATGCCATTGAAAAGCTTAAGGGAATAAATCAGGATGACCTTACAATAAAGATAGTATTGGGTACATGGTGCCCTGACAGCCGGCGGGAGGTTCCCCGTTTCATGAAAGTTCTTGAACAATGGGGTTTCCCTTCAGGAAAAGTGACTTTCATTGGTGTTGACATTTCAAAAAATGCACCCGTGGGAGGCTATGAGGAGCTTGGAATAGAAAGAGTGCCTACATTTATCATAATGAAAAATAAAATTGAAACAGGACGCATCATTGAAAATCCTGTAACGTCTTTAGAACAGGATATGCTGAATATCCTGACACGGAATGAAAACAACGCAAATTAATATTCGTTATGGAAGACTTCACAAATAACCCCGTACAGAATACTGGTCAGCCGTCGGGTCCTCAGCCGAGGCCTGCCGGCCAGAATCTGGGTATTGCAGCTCTCATCACAGCCATTGTTACATTTGTTCTGGCAGTTATCCCGTGCGTGGGCATTATAGCCATTATTCCCGCAATAATAGCCATTGTACTTGCTGCGGTCGGATTATCTCAGGCATCCAGGAGCGGCGCTCCGAGGGGTGTTATCATTGCTGCACTCGTTATCGGTGTCGTAGCATTTATGATCTCTGTGTCGCAGATATTCGTGGCCGGAAAAATAGGAGACAAA
Organism: Bacteroidales bacterium; assembly: GCA_035390825.1. Taxonomy (GTDB): domain Bacteria; phylum Bacteroidota; class Bacteroidia; order Bacteroidales; family VadinHA17; genus LD21. Next base: position 13,957 of record DAOOUQ010000032.1, read on the forward strand.
TTTGATAAGGAATTCGGAGGAAAAATCGAAAACGTGATTAACGACGTACAGGAAAATGTCCTTGATGGGCTTGAAGATGCAAACGTTAATATCAAGGTTGAAAGCGGGGGAGATAAAATTGAAATATCAACCGGCAACAACAACGACAGCCGAGTGAAGGAACTTGAAGAACTTGAAAAGGCCGACTCCCTGAAAAATGATTCTCTCAGGACAAAAAAGTGATTCAGCGGTATATCCGAAGCACAGGATAGCTAATGAACCTTATCTGACAGTAAATTTTATACTTGCCGGGGTAATATTTCTGATTTTCATTTACTCCGGCATTTTTTCGCCCGAAAGGAACAATTATCCTGTTGCCTGCATACATGAGAAACTTACAGGTCAGCCATGTGCCTCGTGCGGACTATCGCACAGTTTCTCGCTGATTGTAAGAGGAAAGATTTCAGAAGCCCGTATCTGGAATGCAAATGGTCTTAGGATTTTCATCTTCTTTGCGGGACAATTTCTGATGCGCATATTTTTTTCTTTCTTTTATTTGAAAAATGACGATATCTCACGTGAGCTTATCGTATATGATTCGGCGGTATCGTTCATGCTCTTTATTGTCTGTTTCCTGCCTCTGATAAAAAGCATTTTTCTGTTTCTTTAGTTCATTGGGTTCTGAGCGGTGGAAACGAGATCCGGCGTTCAGTCAATTTCATTTATCAGATCATAAAGCAGGTTGCTTTCAAACCCCCTTGACAGACCGAACCTCATCAGTTTTCCTTTAAGGTCATAATCGTTTTTTGCTTTTATCGATTTCCGGTGCGACAATACGATTTCCCTGACAGTTTGCCTGTACTCATCTTCATCGATTGCCTGTAAAGCCAGATTAATAATATCTCCGTGAATGTTTTTCATCTTCAGAATGGAAGCTATTTTCAGACGTCCCCATTTATTTTGTCTGTATTTGTCTTTTACAAATGCTTCGGCATATCTTCTGTCATCAATGAATTTTTCCTTAACAAGTATTTCAAGTATTTTTCCGGCATCATCCCCTTTGATGCCCCATGATCCAAGCTTACCCGATATATCATCAGTGCAATATTCGCGGCCGGCACATAATGCCATAGCCTTGTTAAGCGCTGTCGTGAAAAGGTCATTCTCATTCATGTTTTACTGCTTTTGCAATTCGGTCCTTCCCGTTTATATCCTTTACGATAAGGATATCACTGTAACCATATGATTCGAGAAGGTCAGAGATGTTCTTCGCGAGGGCCTCATTGATTTCAAAATAGATTTTCCCGGGTTTTTCGGAAAGTTCGGGCGCCGCATCAAGAATTGCCTTATAAAACCTGAGCGGATCCTCATCCGCGACAAATAATGCTTCATACGGTTCGAAATCGAGAACATTCCTGTGCATAAGCACTTTCTCAGATTCCCTCACATAGGGGGGGTTGCTTACTATTATGCCAGCCGGCGGTATTTCCCGTTTCGTGCTCTTCAGAATGTCAGCGGTAAGGAAAGTCACATCCACCCCGTTAAGAACGGCATTTTGTTTCGCTGTTTCATTTGCCTTATCGGAGATATCGGTTCCGGTTACCTTTGCCGCCGGGATATGTTTTGCCAGGGCAATGGCAATACACCCCGATCCCGTGCCGATATCGATAATCCTGCCTTGAAACCCTTTGTTTTCCCTTATGATAAGATCAGCAAGTTCCTCAGTCTCCGGCCTCGGGATAAGCACTCCGGGCCTGACCTTAATTATACAGTCAAGGAAATATGTCACGCCCAGGACATACTGAACAGGCTTGCCCGTTTTAAGTTCTCTGCAATAGCCTGTTATTTTTTCTGCTTTTTCTTCTTCCAGAGGATCATCATTCATCAGCAGGCCTGCAGAAAGTGACTTAAGATCAAATACATCCGCAATTACAAGGTTGGCAATGGCCGAAGATTCACTTTCGGGGTAAAGCTCCGACAACTCTTTCTTCAGATAGTTCCTGATATCCTTAATTGTTTGTAATTTAACCGCCATAAGCCAAAATTAGCAATTCTCAGGAAATGACCCCGGGTGAAGATCTGAAATTCATGCGACGATGCCTCGACCTTGCTGCAAAAGCTGAAGGCATGACATATCCGAATCCGGTGGTCGGGGCGGTCATTGTCTGCAACGGAAAAGTAATAGGGGAGGGTTATCATCTTAAATCGGGCGGGCCACATGCCGAAGTAATTGCTGTTGAATCGGTTAAGGATAAAAGCCTGCTTGCCTCATCAGTTATTTACGTAAACCTTGAACCTTGTTCGCATTTTGGCAAGACGCCGCCATGTGCGGATATGATAATTTCGAACAGGATACCCTCGGTTGTTGTCGGAACCACTGATACGAGTCTGAAGGTGTCGGGAAGAGGAATAGCAAGGCTAAGGGAAGCCGGATGTAATGTTAAGGTGGGCGTGGCAGGGGAGGAATGCAGGTGGATCAACAGGCGTTTTTTTACCTTTAATGAGAAGAAAAGGCCCTATATAACACTTAAGTGGGCTCAGAGTTCCGATGGTTTCATTGATGTTAACAGGAGTGTGCCGGGGTACAGGGGCCCTGTCTGGATCACAGGCAAGACTGAAAAAGTGCTTGTTCACAAATGGCGTGCTGCCGAGCAGTCGATACTGGTTGGGGGAGAGACAGTGAGGACGGATAATCCGCTGTTGAATGTCAGGGAATGGTATGGCAACAATCCTGTGCGGCTGATACTGTCAGGTTCGGGATCACTTCCGGAAAAGCCCGCGATGAGCAGCCTGATCGGGTCCCAGGTCGTTTTTACCTTTTACCCCGAAAAAGTAACACTTCCGGGATCTGTCGTTGTAAAGCTGAATGCCAGGGAATCTTCTGCTTCACAGATCGTTGAATACCTTTTTCAATGGGGCATCCAGTCGTTGTTCATAGAGGGCGGGGCAAGGGTGATCAACCATTTTATCCTTAACGGATTATGGGATGAGGCAAGGGTTTTTTACGGGAAGCAGATATTTAAAGAAGGGGTAAAAGCCCCGGAAGTTGAAGGAAAGCTTTTCCGGGAACAGGTATTCGTGGGAAGCACTCTCAGGATATTTTTAAACAGCAAATGATATGGAAAGTGACCGGCATCAGATTCTTGCAATTTTCCTGGGGTTATCGATCCATCCTTTGTCATTCGATAAAAGACCAATAACCTCTTCAGGTGTTGATGCAATGTTCCACATACCCTTATGCTCGTTGCGCATGAAGTTTCCTTCTATCATTTTTCCAAGAAGATAAATAAGCGAATCATAGAAGTTAAGGGTATTCAGGATTATCACAGGCCCCCTGAAAAGCCCGAGCTGTTTAAGCGTAATTGCTTCTGTAAGCTCTTCGAGGGTTCCTATCCCTCCCGGGAGGGCTACAACGGCATCAGCCCTGGCGAACATATTCTTTTTCCTCTCACCCATGTCATCGGTGACTATCATTTCCCTGACACGGGGATGTCCCCAGCCTTCATCATTCATGAATGCGGGTATGACACCGGTAATTGTTCCCCCCTTTTCCATGACAGCGTCGGCAAGGACGCCCATGAGCCCGATCCCTCCTCCACCGTAAATAACGTTGATCCCTGAACAGGCAAAAAGAGTTCCCAGCTCAGCGGCAGCCACTGCAAATCTCTTGTCGATACGGCTGCTTGAGGAAGCAAAAACACATACTGTCATCGGTTAAGCGCTATTGCAGCAACCTGGTTAACTTATTTACAAAATTGACTTTTGAGACGGCGCCTATCTGTTTGTCAGCAACAGCGCCATTTTTAAAGAAAAGGACAGTGGGGATAGTGCGGATATTAAATTTGGCGGCAACTCCCGGGCTGTTATCGACATCGCATTTTGCAACAACTGCCTTCCCTTCATATTCTCGGGAGATCTCTTCAACATATGGGGCGATCATTCTGCAAGGGCCGCACCATTCTGCCCAGAAATCAACCATGACAGGTTTGTCAGCCTTTAATACAATCTCTTCAAAATTGGTGTCATTTACTTCTAATGCCATAATATTTAATTTTCAGGATTTTTATCTAACATGAACTGCCAAATATAACTAATTAACTTTATATTCTATTCCCGGGAAGTCGTCAAGAAAGGCAATCAGTTCGTTATTCAGTCTGACTCTCAGGGTTCTTGAGAACATGGGAACTGATATCTTGTCGTCGGGATCATAAAAAAGGAATTTCAGTTCAGTCTCACCTTTATTTTCCCTGACGATCTCAAGGAGCCCGTTTATCATCTCACTGTTTATATTCTCAGGATTTATCTTAAGGGTTACCGACCTGATAAGTTCGTCCTTTACACTCGACAGAAGGTTTATAGTCTTAATATGGAATTCAAGCTCTTCTTCCCTGAATTTTCTTTTCTGCACCCGTCCTCTTACAAGGAGATAATAGCCTGTAACGAAGAACTTGCTGAATTCAACGTATTCCTTATCGAACATCATGAACCTGAATGAATCGGTATAATCCTGGAGGGTGAATGATCCGTAAGGCTTGCCGTTTTTGCCAATGCCGTTCTTAGCATCGGTCACCATTCCGGCAACAACGACATCCCTGTCGGCCCATTCGCTTAGGTTCTGGAGGTCAGCAAGCGTGGCGGTGGTGAATGTGTTTATTTCAAGCCTGAAATCATCAAGCGGGTGGGATGAAAGGTATATGCCGATCACTTCTTTTTCCCTGTTGAGCTTTTCAAGTTTCGGCCATTCGGGGCATGGTGTTGCTTCGGGCCTGATGATATCGAATCCGCCTGAACCTCCGAAAAGAGTCTGTTGGCTCGAACTCTTCATAGCCTTCACGTTGTTTCCATACCTGATAAGATTTTCGAGGAAGCTAATGCCTTTCTGATCAGTAGAAAAATACTGGGCCCTTGTAAACTCGGGAAAGCAATCGAAGGCCCCGGCAACAGCCATAGCCTCAAGGTTTTTCTTGTTGAGCGAGTTAAGGTTCACTCTTTCAACAAGGTCATAAATACTTTTATATGTACCGTTCTGTTCCCTTTCCTCGATGAGCTGGACGACTGCACTTTCACCCACTCCTTTTATCGCACCCAGTCCGAACCTGATGTTTCCGTCTCTGTTTACAGTGAACTTAACATTACTTTCGTTTACATCGGGGCCGAGGACTTCCATTCCCATCCTTCTGGTTTCATCCATGAAGGTGGTGATTTTTTTTATATCGCTTATGTTACGGCTAAGAACTGCAGCCATATATTCTGCCGGATAATGGGCTTTCAGGTAACCGGTTTGGAAGGCCACCAATGCATAGCAGGTCGAATGTGACTTATTGAACGCATACTGGGCAAATGCTTCCCAGTCGGACCATATTTTGTTTACTTTTTCATCGTCATAACCATTCTTCCGGCATCCTTCCTGGAATTTGACCTTCATTTCGTCCATTATGGACTTTTTCTTTTTTCCCATTGCCTTGCGCAGGCTATCGGCCTCACCTTTTGTAAAGCCTGCAAGTTCCTGTGAGAGAAGCATTACCTGCTCCTGATAAACGGTAATGCCGTAAGAGTCGTTTAGGTATTTTTCCATTACGGGAAGGAGGTATTCTATCTTTTCCTGTCCGTGTTTCCTCCGGATAAACTGGGGGATGTATTCCATGGGCCCTGGCCTGTAAAGGGCGTTCATTGCTATCAGGTCTTCGAACCTGTTGGGTTTAAGTTCCTTGAGATATCTTTTCATACCTGCTGATTCAAACTGGAAGATACCTGTGGTTTCCCCGTTGCTGAACAGTTCGTATGTTTTCTTATCGTCAAGCGGCAGTTTATCAAGGTCAACATTTATACCTTTTGATCGTTTGATATTCTCGAGGCAGTCTTTTATTATTGAAAGAGTCTTCAGTCCAAGGAAATCCATCTTGAGAAGCCCCACAGACTCGACATGGCTGCCCTCATACTGTGTCGAATACAGGTCCGTATCTTTTGCCGTGCATAAAGGGATATAGTTGTCGAGTGAGTCCTTTCCGATTATAATGCCGCAGGCATGGATCCCTGTCTGACGCACCGAACCCTCAAGAACCTCTGCATATTTGAGGGTCTGGGATATTAGCATGTTTGATGAGTTCCTTTCTTTTGCAAGCTCGGGAACCTCCTCATATGCTGCTGCAAGCGTTATTCCGGGACGTTCGGGCACCATTTTGGCGAGCCTGTCGGCATCAGGAAGAGGCAGTTTCTGGACCCTGGCAACATCCCTTATGGCCATTTTGGCGGCCATCGATCCGAAAGTAATTATGTGGGCCACCTTGTCGTGTCCATATTTGTTCACTACATAGCGAAGAACATCCTCTCTCCCGTCCTCATCAAAGTCAATATCGATATCTGGCATTGAAATACGGTCGAGGTTAAGGAACCGTTCGAACAGCAGCCCGTATTTTATTGGATCTATATCGGTTATTCTCAGGCAGAAAGCCACGGCTGAGCCTGCTGCCGATCCTCTTCCGGGCCCGACCGAGACCCCCATTTCCCTTGCAGCCCTTAAAAAATCCTGGACTATAAGGAAATATCCCGGGAATCCCATCTTGGCGATTGTGTCGAGTTCAAAATCAATACGTTCCACCTGTTCCTTTGTCAGTTCTCCCCATCTCTCCTTTGCTCCCTTGTAAGTAAGGAACCTGAGATATTCATTGTCGTCTTTATAGCCTTCGGGAAGGTCGAAATCAGGCATGATGGGATCGTGGTCGAGCTTGTACTTTTCAACCTTCTGAACCAGTTCAGCTACATTATCTACAGCTTCGGGGATGTCGCTGAAGATGCTCCTCATCTCCTCCTCGCTCTTGAGATATTCCTGGCGTGTATATCTCAGCCTGTCGGGGTCATCAATATCCTTGGCGGTATTAAGGCAGATAAGCCTGTCGTGAGCCCCTGCATCCTCGGCATTGATGAAATGAACGTCGTTGGTTGCAATTATCCTGACATTGTATTTTTCAGAGAGCTTCTTAAAGACTTCGATCACCTTTTGCTGAAGGGGAAAGACCTTTCTGTCGGCTTCCGGGTCATTGGTCTCATGACGTTGTATTTCGAGATAAAAATCCTCACCAAAGAGGTCGATATAGGTTTTAAGGGCTTCTTCGGCCCCGGTCAGTGATCCGTTAAGTATCTCATCCTGAATCTCGCCAGCCAGGCATGCTGATGATGCGATAAGTCCTTCCCTGTATTGTGCAAGAAGCTCCTTGTCGATCCTTGGTTTGTAGTAAAATCCTTTTATCCAGGCTGTTGAAACTAGCTTCACGAGGTTTTTGTAGCCCTTCAGGTTTTTTGCCAGGAGAATAAGATGATCGCCCGACCTGTCTTCCTTCCCCGATGTATCGCATATAGATCTTTTGGCAACATAGATCTCGCAACCGATTATGGGTTTAATACCCTTTTTGAGTGCTGTGGCATGAAATTCCTTTACGCCGAACATGTTCCCATGATCGGTGATTGCAACTGCCTCCATGCCCAGAGCTTTTACCTTGTCGATAAGCAGTGATATATTTGATGCTCCGTCGAGTATGGAATACTGCGTGTGGACATGAAGATGTGCGAACGAACTCATAGTGGTGAAGAATCATTAGGAACTGGAACACAAAAATAGCCAAAAGTGACCATATTTCCTGGCTGCTGGAACCTTAAACCAAAACAAATTTTGTTTTTTAATGAAAATAACACTTTGAAATTTTTTACATTGAAAAAAATCATATTTTTGCTTTTTAAAGCCATTGTTTTTTAAGGACAGTAAAAGGAATTGATTGATTCCTGAAATTTATTAACTACCTAAACCAAAAATTATGAAAAAGTTTTTGTTATTGTTTTTTGTCCTGTTTGGTTTTCTGTTACCTGCGGTAAGTCAGCAGAAAACCATAACGGGTACCGTTACCAGTTCTGAAGACGGGGAACCGGTTATTGGTGCCACGGTAATGCTTAAAGGCACCACGGTTGGTACAACAACCGACATTAATGGTAAGTACCAGATTTCCGCGGCACCGGGTGCTGTACTTGAGTTTCGTTTCGTAGGTATGGCCACAAGGGAAGTCACAGTTGGGACATCCAATGTTATAGATGTCTCTCTTGACATGGAAATGCTTGGGGTTGATGAGGTTGTTGTCGTCGGGTACGGATCAGCCATCAAGAGAACGGTTTCTGGTGCAATAACAAAAGTCGACACCAAAGGACTTTCCGATATGCCGACTGCAAGTTTTGAATCGGCCATTCAGGGTAAGACAGCAGGCGTTTTTATTGAGCAGGCAAGTGGCAAGCTTGGTGAGACAGTAAAAATGAGGATCAGGGGATCATCATCGGTGTCGGCCGATAACCAGCCGCTGTATGTTGTTGACGGGGTTCCGATAACAACACAGAGCGTAAGTAATGAATATAACCAGCCTGTCAGTCCCCTTGCTGACCTTGCAATGGCCGACGTTGAGTCGATACAGGTTCTCAAGGATGCTTCGGCAGCCGCCATTTACGGGTCGAGGGCATCAAACGGTGTTGTCATTATTACAACAAAAAGAGGCAAAAAAGGCGCCACAAAATTCAATATTGATTATACGACCGGCATAAGTCAGCCGAGCCATCTTATGAAATGGCTTAATGCTGACCAGTACCTCGAGCTTCTCAATGAATCGATGGATAACGTCTCGGACGAAGATGGGCTCGTGTGGGGATGGCTCCCAAAAGAAGACATTTGGAATATGTTCGTGCCCCGCTGGAACGAAGGTTATGATACCGACTGGCAGAAAGAAGCATTTCAGAAGGGCATGCTCAACAGGATAAACGTTTCGGGTAGCGGTGGTGATGATAATACAACTTATTATGCAGGTATAAGTTATGACCGCACAAAAGGTATCCTCCGCGGAAACGATATGAACAAGCTTAGCGGTCGTCTTAACCTCGACCAGAAAGCAACCGACAGGCTTGCATTCGGCATCCAGATGAACCTTATTAGGACCGAGATGGACAGGGTTGAAAATGACAATGCATTCGCCACTCCTCTTCAGCTTGTAGCCCAGGCACCCGTAACCCCGGTCTATGATCCTGATACGGGTGAACTAAATACGAATACCATATATTATAATAGCCTGATCTCGCTCAGGGATGGATTCAACAATCAGACAGTATTCAGATCGCTTGCAAACGCGTATGCATCCTATAAGATACTGAAGGACCTGACATTCAAGTCAGAATTCGGGACCGACATCATGGACATGCGCGAGAAGAATTTCTGGGGCAGGCTCACAATAGGTGCCGGACCAGCAGGAGAGGCCCAGAACAGGTCGGTGCGGGTTGTGAATTACAATTGGGAAAACTATTTCACATATGCCAAAACATTTGATGTCCACGACATAAATGTAGTGGCAGGTATGTCGTACCAGGAATCGATGACGACGGGATCAAATGTATATGGCAAAGGTTTTCCGACAGACGATTTTCATAATATAGCAAATGCTGCCGAAGCAGTTGAATTCTCAAGCTGGGATGAAGGGCACAGTTATCTTTCATATTTTGCAAGGGCAAATTACAAGCTTAAGGACAGATATCTTTTCTCATTATCAGGAAGGGTTGACGGTTCATCCCGTTTCGGTATCGATAACAGATATGGTTTCTTCCCTGCTGTATCGGCAGGATGGATAATTTCGGAAGAAGATTTCATGCAGGGGATCAAAAACACCCTGAGCTACCTGAAGCTTCGCGCCAGCTTTGGTATAACCGGCAACTCCGGAATTCCGGATTATGCTCATCTGGCTCTTTATTCAGGTGTAAACTATGCAGGCAGAAATGCACTCCAGCCGGCACAGCTGCAGAGCAGGGAACTGGGATGGGAGAACACTGCCCAGACTGACATTGGCATTGATTTCGGACTCTTCAATAACAGGCTGACTGGTGAACTGGACCTGTATTACAAAAAGACCACGGATCTGCTTCTTTACAGGACCCTGCCTTCAACCTCCGGATTCACAGGAGTTTGGAGCAATATCGGTGAACTCGAAAACAAAGGTCTCGAATTTGCCCTTCATTCAAACAACTTCGTGGGAGATTTCAAATGGACGACCGACTTCAACATTGCATTCAACAAGAATAAGATCCTGAATATCAATGGTCCGGAAATTACTCCGAATGGGATAAATTATGTCATTGAAGGGCAGCCTATAGGTGTGTTTAAAATGAGAAAATACGCAGGTGTTGATCCCGATAACGGTGATGCTATATACTATATCAACGATACAAGTGATGAAGCCACAAGCAACTATAATCTTGCAGGCGATCTGATAGTCGGATCACCTAACCCCGATTTCACCGGCGGCCTCAACAACTATATGGAATACAAGGGATTTGACCTGAATGTTCTGCTCAGTTTCGTTTATGGCAACAAGGTTTACAACGGAGGTGGAAGATATCAGTCAGCTAATGCCGACTGGTTTGATAACCAGACTGCCGACCAGATGAACAGATGGCAGAAGCCCGGCGACATTACCGATGTTCCGCAGGCAAGGCTTGGCGACAGCAATGGCACCAACAACTCGAGCAGATACCTTTCAGACGCATCATACCTGCGGGTCAGGAATATCAACCTGGGCTACAATCTGCCATCGGGGCTGGTAAAAAGGATGAAGCTCTCTTCAACAAGAATTTATGTCGGGGTGCAGAACCTTTACACATTTACGAAATACAAAGGCTGGGACCCTGAAGTAAATTATACCGGGACCGGAAGAACCACCCAGAATACAAACATCATTCAGGGCTATGACTTTTATACTGCTCCTCAGGCCCGTACTTATACTGTTGGTGTAAACCTCTCATTTTAAACGTTAACAATGAATTTTATGAAAAATATTTTATTTGCCACTAAAAAATGGTTGCTGATTTTACCGCTCTTCGCCGGGCTTTTTGCCTGCAACGACAAGCTGGATATTAAGCCGCAGCAATCGATAGATGCCTCTACCGCCCTTACATCTCCCGAGAATATCAAGACCGCCCTTGTTGGTGCATATCTTAAGGCGAGAAGTGCATATACGTTCGGATGTTCCTTCAATGAGTTCAGTGAGCTCCTTGCTGCTACCTCCGACATGAATTTTATCGGGACATATGCTCAGCCCAGGGAAATAATCCAGAAAGAGATCACTGTTACTAACAGTTATGTTGAGAACTGCTGGATTGATGGATATGATCTGATAAACATATGTAACACCCTGCTTGACCCTGAAACACTCTCGGTACTTGAAAACCAGGAAGACCGCGACATTGTTGAAGGTGAAGCAAAATTCCTTCGGGGATGGGTAATTTTTGAAATGACCAGGCTTTTCGGGCTTCCCTACGAGCCGGGTTCCCAGAACACACAGCCCGGTATCCCCTTAGTGCTTACTCCGACAAAAGATGTTGCAGATGCAGTGCCGGTTGCCAGGAATACTGTTGAGCAGTGCTATGCCCAGGCCATCGAGGACCTTACCGCTGCAAGAGACCTTCTGCCTGAACAAAACGGTGTATATGCAACCACATATGCAGCCAGCGCGGTCCTTGCCCGCCTTTACCTTCAGCAGGGCAATTTTACAAATGCCGCCACCGAAGCCAACAAAGTCATTGAAAGCGGACTGTTCTCGCTGACTGCCAACCCACTTCAGCCTTTTAACATTAAAGGTTCATCTCCTGAAGTCATCTTTGCACTTCAGAATAACATAGCATCAAATACTGCATCTTTAACCGTGATGTATGCATCACTCAATGGGATGGGAAGAGGCGATTATGACATCCAGCCGGGGTTCCTTGCGAAATTTGATCCTTCGGATCTCAGGGGCAGGCTGCAGGAGGATACAGACCCCTCTTATACTATTGCCGACATAACAGATATGTATTATATAGGTGTGGGAACAATTCTGAATAACGGAGGCATAAACACTTCGAAATGGGGTGATTATTATGCAAACATCCCTCTGATCCGTCTTGCCGAGATGTATCTTATAAGGGCTGAAGCGAACTTTGAAAAAGGAGGTTCACCAATCGGTCCGAATACACCCACACAGGATGTTAATACAGTAAGGGCAAGGTCGCTCGCCCCTGTGTATACAGATGCAGTTACTCAGGCACAGATAAGGGCTGAACGTTATTTTGAACTCTGCTGGGAAGGACACAGGCTTCACGACCTTAAGAGATGGCATTCAAATATCGGGGCGCTGCCTTACAATGCCGGAAACCTGGTTCTTCCGATTCCTTTCAGGGAGATGGAAGTAAACGACCTGCTTGAACAGAATCCATGGTATACCGGCCAATAGGCTTTCACCCCCTTACTCTCTAACGGGCTTTTACCCCCCCCCGACCCCAAAAGGGGGGAGTAAAATTCAGTAATAAAGCAAGTTCCCTTTTAGGGATTCAGGGGTGAAAAATAACAGAGGCTGTTTAAATAAAGAATTAAACCGTAAAGTTCGCAAAGGGGAAGCAAAGAACGGTAAGCTTACCTTCTAAGAATCTTTTCTTTGCGATCGTGGCCAAAAAACTTTGCGCCTTTTGCGGCAGAATCTTTTTTGAAACAGCCTTATTGTTTGTCTGATGATTTTTAATTGTTTCGTTTAATTTTTTGATTATCTTTGCACCCACATTTTAAAAAAGTAGGTTAAATAAAAGCGTAAAAATTTAATGGCAGTTAAAATCAGATTAGCTAGGAAAGGCCGCAAGAAAAAGGCCTACTACCACATCGTGGTAGCTGATAGCAGGTCGCCACGTGATGGCAGATATATTGAAAAGATCGGATCTTATAATCCGGTCACTAATCCCGCAACTATCGAACTCGATTTCGATAAAGCGCTGGGTTGGCTGCAAAATGGCGCACTACCTACAGAAACATGCAGGGCTATCCTCTCGGCAAAAGGAGTTCTTATTAAAAAGCATCTCCTCGAAGGAGTAAAGAAGGGTGCTTTTGATGATGCTGAAGCAACACGCAGGTTTGAAGCATGGTCCAGGCAGAATGAAGAGAAGCTTGAAGCAAAACGTGCAAGCCTTGAGAAATCAAGGGATGAAGAAATCGTTAAAAAGCTTGCTGCTGAAAAGAAAGTGAATGAAGCCCGTGCCGCTTCTCTTGCTAAGAAACAGGCTGAACTGGCTGCCAAAGAAGCAGCTGAAAACCAGTCTGAGGCAACTGCAGAAGAAACGGCCCCTGAACCGGCAGCTGAAGCCGCAGAAAACACAACCCCGTCGGAAGAAACTGCAGGGGAAACTGCACAGGAATAACCAATGAGTCATAAGGATTCTGAATCCGTTGACTTACAAACCTCATATATTGCTTGGGAAAATATCCAGGGTTAACGGATATGACGGTTCTGTAATAATCAGGCTCGAAAAGTTCTTTATTGATAATTTACCCGAAATGGAATCGGTATTCGTTGAAACAGACGGAAAACCGGTTCCATTTTTTATTTCATCGACCGACTACAACGGTTCAGACATTCTGAAGGTTAAATTTGAGGGTTATGAGTCGGGTGATAAAGCGGGTGAATTCTCAGGCTGCAGGGTCTTTCTTACTGCCGGTGACGGGAAAGTTCCAAAGGCGGGCCGTTCCGGCGACATAGAAGGATTTAAGGTGTTCCTCCAGGAATCTGAATTCATAGGTACTGTCAGTTCGATCATTGAGAACCCGGGACAGGATCTTTTCAGCATACTTTCTCCTGACGGCAGGGAGATCCTTGTTCCATTACATGATGATTTTATTATCGGAATCGACTGGGAAAAAAAGACAATTAGACTCAGCCTGCCGGAAGGGCTTATCGATCTGAACTGATTTTCTTCTCCCGTTTTTAGTCAGAATTTCTTCTTCGTGCAACTAAACGGAATTTCATCCGTCTTTAGTTACAAATGCCTATAATTTAAACCGGAATAAAATGAAAAAATCAATCTGTTCAGCAGTGATTCTGTTAAGTTTAACCCTTTCATCATCCATCGCATCGGGACAGTCAAGAGAAACCAGGGATGTACGTGGATTTACAAGTGTCGGCTTCGGGATTTCCGGCGGGCTCTTTATTAAAATAGGGCCTGAATTCAATTTAGTGATGGAGGGTGACAGGGATGTGCTTGAGGATATCGAAACCATTGTAAGGGATGGTAAGCTCATTATAAGGAAGAGAAACTGGCACCCGTCTTTCAATAATGAAAGAGTGACGATAAATCTTACAATGCCGGAGCTCAAGGGTGTGGGCGTTTCAGGCTCCGGAAAGGTTGAGATCCTGGATAATATTGTCGCTGATGACCTTGATTTCGGAGTCAGCGGAAGCGGAAAACTTATCACATCCGGTCTGGATGTCGACAGGTTCGTTTGCGGGATATCAGGATCGGGTGACGTAATACTCGGAGCAACCGGAGGGATTGACAGGGGAGAGATATCAATAAGCGGTTCGGGAGGCTTTTCAGGCGAGGGCATCCAAATTGACGACCTTGAGGTTCATATTTCAGGAAGCGGTAATTGCAGGTGCAGGGCAGGCGATAACCTTAAAGCATATATTTCGGGAAGCGGGAACATAACTTATTCAGGCAACCCGAGGGTGGATGCAAAAGTTTCAGGATCGGGCCACGTAAGATCGAAATAGCGAAATTATTCTCTGATAATTTTGAAAACGCCGCCATCTTCAACTTTAATTACAGATGACGGCGTTTTTGTTTCTGTTTCCCACTGTCTGTGCTTTACGACATAGTCAGCTGCTTTGATGATATCATCATCTATTTCAGTGAAGCTTCCGGGGGCAGAAGTATTGCTGATATTCGCCGAAGTGGAAACCAGTGGTTTCCGGAACCTGGTTATGAGCTCATTGCAGAAATCGTCGCTGCATATCCTTATCCCCACCGATCCGTCGGAGCTTAAAACGGCAGGAGCAAGATTTTTCCCTTTTGGATAAATTATAGTAATCGGCTTGTCGGCTACTTCAAGGATGCCTGCTGCAGCTTCCGGAATGTTTTCCACATATCTTTCCAGCATCTGGTATCCGTTAACAAGGATTATAAGACTTTTGCTCTCCTCACGCTTCTTAATTGCAAAGATCTTTTCTACAGCCTTCCGGTTTGTGGCATCGCATCCCAGTCCCCATATTGTATCGGTCGGATATATTATTATACCTCCTTCCCTGAGGGCTTTCAGTGCCCCGTTTAAATCTTCCCGGTAATCCATAAAATCAGAATATGGCTGTCTCAGAATCGCAGTCTCAACCTTCCGATCCTGTTCTTCAGCTCTTTTATCACTTCAATCTCTTTCTCCGGATTGTCAGCTTCGAAAGTAACGGAGAACCTTACATATTTCCCTGCATCATCCCAGGGAACAGTTGAGATAAGAGCTTCCTTTATTAAGAATTCCGAAAACTCTGATGCAGTGTTGAATGTTATGCCATCCTGAGTTCCTGACGGTGCTTTTACATAGCAATAGAAAGTGCCTCCCGGTTTTTTTGCATTAAATCCGGCTTCATTTAGGGCTGCGACAAGAAGGTCAAACCTTCTTGAATATTTCCCGACTGTTCTTTTTGTGATTTCAGGATTGTTCAGTGCTTTGATCCCTGCCCTCTGGATAGCTCTGAACTGTCCCGAGTCGGAGTTGTCCTTCACTGTGGCAAAGGCTCTGACGGCTTTGGCATTACCGCAGATAAAGCCTATCCTCCAGCCTGTCATGTTAAAGGCTTTTGAAAGGGAGTGAACCTCGATACCCACATCCATGGCGCCCTCGACCGACAGGAAGCTGAGAGGTTTGTTCCCGTCGTATGTAAGAGCTCCGTATGCGGCGTCATTGACAACAACAATATTATTTTCCTTTGCAAACTTCACTACCTCGGCAAAGAAGCTCCGGGTTGCAATGGTCCCCGTGGGGTTGTTCGGATAATTTATATAAAGCAGTTTGGCTTTTTTAAGTACTGATTCAGGGATATTTTTCAGGTCGGGGAGGAAACCGTTTGACTCGAGCAGCGGGAGCTCATATACTTCACCTCCAAGGTATTTTGTATAGGTTGCTGTGACAGGATAACCGGGCACGGTTGTGAGCAGTATATCGCCGGGATTTATGAAACAGATCGGGAGCATGGCAAGAATCGGTTTTGACCCTATTCCATGGATTATGTTTTCGGAAGGTACCAGTCCCCCGACGCCATAAGTCTTTTCCATGTACATGGCGGCTGCTTCCTGGAATTCGGGGATCCCGTTGTCGGCGTACCAGCGGTTTGAAGCTTTGCCGGCTTCCTTTGCCAGTTCATTTACAACAATCTCGTCGGCCGGCCAGTCGGGCTCGCCAACGCCCATATCGATAAGTTCCACTCCGGGATGGGCAATTTTTGCGGCTGCCTTTGCCCTTTTAATGAGTTCAAACTTATATATCGTGGTTGATTTCCCGAAGTTTATTCCTCCGAGCCGTTCAGATATCTTATCGTCAAAAAAGCTGTTCATCGGATTAATTATTGAAAATAGGAATTCTGTTATTGCCGCAAATGTAATAAAAGATATTTCTGGTTCGGAACGGGGAAACTGTAGTTTTGAGAAAAGTCCTGCAACGACTTGCCTAAACATGCAGAACATCTCTGAAAGAGCTGAATGTGAATAACCACCTGTGCAAAACGCCCCGCCTCATTCCCCCGTCACGCGCTTTCTGGCATTTTTTGTTCAGATCCACCCCTGCCCCTGCCAGGAGGGGATCTTTTCCTTGCGTCCTGCTTCCCTGAACTTGCGTCTCCCATACTGAGCCTGCGAAGGGCCAGTGAAATGTGGGATCTTATGCATGCGAAATGAGGTGTAAAACAGGTATTTCTACCTCGCAGTACAGAAAGTAAACTCCAAAATATACCATTCTGTTTTCCTTATTGAATATCTTTGAATAACATGTTCCACCCTGTTAAAACAATAACAATGGTAAAGAAGATCACTTTTTTTGCAGCTGTTTGTTTAATGCTTTATTCTGCTGCCGGTTCGCAGGAATCGCTTAAGTACCAGCTTCCTCCCGATGAAATTGTAAAAATTGTCGATGCTCCGGCAACGCCAATGGTATCAGTAAGCCCCGACAAATCTGTAATGCTGATCATTGAACGTCCGCCGTTGATGACTATCCGTGAACTAAGTGCTGAGGAATTAAGGCTTGCAGGCCTCAGGATTGACCCTTCAACAAACGGTCCAAGCCGGCAGACTTTCAACAAAGGATTCAGGTTGATGGACATCAGGGGCGCAAATATCAGGGAGATTTCAGGCATGCCTTCCAATCCGAACCTTGGATACCCGGTATGGGCGCCTGACGGGAAGAAGTTCGCGTTTACAAACACTCTTCCGGGCGGGATTGAACTCTGGGTTTGTGATGTCTCGTTGCTTAAAGCAGAGAAAATTGCAGATAATATTAACATGATCTTTGGCAATATGATCGGCTGGCTTTCAGGAAACAAAGGTCTTGTCTATCCTGTTGTTGATGCCTCAAGGGGTAAGAAGCCTGAACGAAACACCGTACCGGATGGTCCTGTTGTTCAGGAGAACCTCGGAGGTACAGGTCAGGCCCCGACATACCAGGATCTGCTTAAGGATCCTGTCGATGAGGCTTTATTTGAATTCTTTGCAAAATCGCAGCTCATGATCTGGGATGGCACAAGCAGCCGAAAAACAGGTTTGCCGTTCCTTATTAGTGATGTCTCACCATCTCCTGACGGCAACTATCTGCTGGTCTCATGGGTGAAACGTCCTTTTTCATATACAGTGCCGTACTACAATTTCACTTCTGTTACCGGCATATGGGATGTGGCCGGGAACGAGATCAGAATCCTGTGCGAGAGGCCTCTCATTGAAAACGAACCCAGGGGTCACGACATGGAACTTCCCGGTCCGAGATTCTATGACTGGCGCTCCGACAGGCCTTCAACAGTCTACTGGGTTGAGGCACTTGACGGCGGCGATATAAAAAAGGAGATGAAATTTCACGATCAGGTGTTTTCCCTTGATCAGCCCTTTACAGGAGAGCCTGTAAAACTTGCAGCAACAAATCTCAGATTTGGAAACATAACCTGGGGGAGGGATGATTTTGCGATAATTACCGAAGAATCTTCAAGATCGAGGATGCGGGTTGTAAGTTCTTTTAACCCGTCTGCCCCTATGTCGGAAAAGAAGAAAATCCATGAATACAACAGGGACGATGGGTACATGAATCCCGGAAGATTCATTGCCGGCCTGAATACTTTCGGAAGAAATACACTTCTTTTTACAGACAAAGGGAAATCTCTTTTGCTATCCGGAACAGGTGCCTCACCTGAGGGAGATCGCCCTTTTCTGGACAAATATGATATACTGACCGGGAAGACGACAAGGCTCTGGAGATCGGAAGCGCCATATTATGAGATATTGTCGGATGTTCTTGATATTTCCGGAGGGCTTATTTTAACAAGCAGGCAGTCGGTATCCGAAGTTCCGAATTATTATATAAGGAATCTGAAAAACGGAAAGATAACACAGGTCACCTTATTTGAAAATCCTTATCCACAGCTTGCCGGAATCAGGAAAGAGCTGGTAAAATACAAGAGGAATGACAGCCTTGATCTGTCCTTTACCCTTTATCTTCCTGAAGGATTCACAAAAGGGAAGGATGAACCTCTTCCGACTCTGCTGTGGGCTTATCCGCGCGAATTCAATGATCCTGCTGCTGCCGGACAGGTTAGCGGCTCACCTTATATGTTCACAAGGATAAACCCTTCTTCTGCGCTTGTTTATGTAACACAGGGCTATGCGATCCTTATGGATGCTTCTTTTCCTATTGTAGGAGTTGGCGGAAAAGAGCCCAATGATACTTTTATTAAGCAGCTTGTAGCAGACGCTGAGGCAGCTGTGAACAAGGCTGTTGCCATGGGTGTCGCCGATCGGGGAAGAGTGGCTGTAAGCGGTCATTCATATGGTGCTTTTATGACGGCCAACCTCCTGACGCACAGCAGGCTGTTTGCCGCAGGTATTGCAGAGAGCGGCGCTTACAACAGGACGCTGACCCCGTTCGGATTCCAGAATGAGCGGAGAAGTTACTGGGAAGCACCTGACATTTATAACACAATGTCTCCATTCATGAATGCCGACAAAGTAAAGGATCCGATATTGCTGATCCATGGTATGGCCGACAATAACAGCGGGACATTCCCCATCCAGAGCGAAAGGTACTATGCTGCACTTAAGGGATTCGGAGCTATTGCACGACTTGTCCTTCTTCCTTCCGAGAGTCACGGTTATGCGGCCAGGGAATCGATCCTTCACAAACACTGGGAGGTCCTTAAGTGGATGGACAAATATGTCAGGGATAAAAAATAAAGGAGAATGATCACAAATGAGACTTTTTTTTGTCTGAAAAGAACATTAAATTTGATATAGGTTTTGATCAGAGTTCTTTGAAGCGGAATATGACCCGGAAGGCGGACTGTCCTTAAATACTATATATTATGAGCAAGTACATTTATCTAACCTGCACGCCTGAAGCCCTTGTGGCTTCGATGCTTCCTCCCGAAGGATTCGGGATGTATCTTTCGACAGGTACCAAGAAGCGAAACAAAAGCCAGACCATCTTTTTTGAGGTTGATCTTGAAAAAATTGAGCATCTGATTGATATGGACAGCCTCAACAGAAGATGTGTTGCCAAGGAAGACGGCAGCCCCAAAAGTTCTGTTTATCTTTCTGTTTACAGGGTACTTGAGACAATTCCGCTTGATGCGCTAAAGTCACTTTATCTTACCACCGACCATGGGTGCGTTCTGGAGTTAAAAAAAGCGCCGTATGATAAAAGCAGGGAGGTAAGCAAGGTGCTTCATCTCTACCAGGAGCTTAACCCTGTTTCTCCCCTTGTTGCCAGCGAACTTCCTCCGTCAGTGTTTCTGAAGAGGCTTACCGACGGGTCTATTCCCATTGTGCTTCCAAAACTTTTCTTTGTTGAGCTTAAGCTTGGTGAGCTTGCAACAAACCCTCTGTATGGGTCAGCCGAACATCTTCCGTACCAGAATATTGGGCACTTAAGGGATTGCCTTGAGATCCTCAGAGGAGAGTATGAAAAACACATGAAGACTGTTCAGAGGATCTTTACAGGAGAACTGTTATACCGGACTATTGAAACCGGTTTCTATGTAGGGGAAAAGGATGATATTCTGTTTTACCCTTATCCCAGCATGAAGGAGCTGGAGGATACAAACTACGAGTTTTTCAGGGCAATCTGACAGGCTGGCCGGAAAGGATTTCAGATACATAAAGGTTGCCGGTGTGGTCAAATTCTGAATGACCATATTATGGAAATGATCATTTAAGCTTTTTTATCATTTCAGTAATGATATTTTTATTTGTATAAATAAAAAACTGAATTAGTTTTGTACCGGCAAAATTTTTCGTTTTCTAAACCTATTTTTCTAATTAAAAACAAATATCATGATTAGTAGTATTTTTTGGATTGTGCCGGTCTCAGCACTCATAGCACTGCTGTTTGCCTGGATCTTCTACCGGAATATGAAAGGTCAGGAAGAAGGTACCGACAGGATGAAGGAGATCGCGGCTTATGTCAGGGAGGGAGCTATGGCTTACCTGAGACGTCAGTACAGTGTTGTGATAAAGGTATTTCTTATACTTGTTGTCCTGCTGAGCATACTGGCATATTTCGGGATTCAGAACCCGTTCGTTCCGATTGCTTTCCTCACAGGTGGGTTCTTTTCGGGTCTTTGCGGTTACCTTGGGATGAAAACTGCAACTTTTGCTTCGAACAGAACTGCATGGGCTGCATCAAAATCACTTAACAAAGGCTTGCAGGTTGCTCTGAGGAGCGGCGCGGTAATGGGTCTGGTGGTTGTTGGTTTCGGCCTTCTCGACATTGCATTATGGTTCATTATCCTCAACGGGCTCGTTTTCACTCCCGAAAATATGGAAACCGGTTTGAAATTCCTCGGACTTACATTTGTCCACCCCGGTACTACTCCTCATGAAAAACTTATTGAGATCACAGCCGTGATGCTTACTTTCGGTATGGGTGCATCAACACAGGCACTCTTTGCACGTGTCGGCGGCGGTATTTTTACAAAAGCTGCTGACGTAGGTGCTGACCTGGTGGGTAAGGTGGAAGCAGGCATTCCCGAGGATGACCCAAGGAACCCTGCAACTATTGCCGATAACGTAGGTGATAATGTTGGTGATGTTGCCGGAATGGGCGCTGACCTCTATGAGTCATATGCAGGTTCAATACTTGCAACAGCGGCTCTTGGCGCTGCATTGCCTGCAATAAGCGGCGAAGCTCAGGTCAAGGCAGTAATTGCCCCGATGCTTGTATCCGCAATAGGGATTCTGCTTTCTATAGCAGGCGTTTACCTTGTCAGGACTAAAGAATCGGCCACTCCTAAAGCCCTTTTACGTGCACTTCTGCTCGGTACCGGAGGCAGCTCAGCGTTTATCCTTGTGGTACTTGCCGTTATGGCAGCCCTCGACTGGATTACCTGGGGCGTATTTGGCGCCGCAGTATCAGGTCTTGCTGCAGGTGTTATTATCGGCCAGTCAACAGAATACTATACTTCTGACGGCAACAAACCCACACAGGGTATTGCAAAACAGGCTCAGCAGGGCCCTGCAACCGTTATTATCGAGGGTATGGCAGTCGGTATGTATTCGACCTGGATCCCTGTTGTTACAATAGTTGCAGGTATTATTGCCGCTTATGGCTTTGCAGGCGGATTCCAGGATTTTGCAAGGGGTGTATACGGAATCGGATTTGCTGCAGTCGGCATGCTTTCGACGCTTGGAATAACTCTTGCAACTGACGCTTTCGGACCTATCGCCGATAACGCCGGTGGCAATGCAGAAATGTCGGAACTTCCCAAGGAAGTAAGGGAAAGAACAGATGCCCTTGATGGTCTCGGAAACACAACTGCAGCCACAGGTAAAGGATTTGCCATTGGTTCTGCTGCTCTTACAGGGCTTGCACTTATGGCAGCCTATATGGAAGAAGTAAGGCTGTGGCTCGGCAGACTTATCGACAAAGCACCTGACGGATTCAAGCAGATAGGTGACACGCTGTTCTATAACAGTACTGTCCCACAGGTTCAGGATGGTCAGGTTGCAATTAATATAACAACTGCAACTGTAAGGGATTTCGCAAACGCTTATGATCTTTCACTTTTCAACCCTGTCCTTCTGGGTGGTGTTTTCATTGGCGCAATGATGGCATTCCTGTTCAGCGCCATGAGTATGCAGGCAGTTGGCCGCGCAGCCGGTAAGATGGTTGAAGAAGTACGCCGCCAGTTCCGCGAAATTCCTGGCATCATGGATGGCAAGGCTAAACCTGAATATGCAAAATGCGTTGCGATATCAACGGCAGGAGCACAGAGCGAAATGCTCGTTCCCTCGCTAATCGCAATAATAGTCCCAACTGTTGTTGGCATTATCTTCGGAGTTCCCGGAGTGGTAGGTCTTCTGGCCGGCGGCTTGAGCGCAGGTTTTGTTCTTGCAAGTATGCTTAACAATGCAGGAGGTGCATGGGACAATGCCAAGAAATACATTGAACGTGGTAATTTTGGCGGAAAAAGAAGCGAACCTCACAAAGCTTCAGTCGTCGGTGATACAGTAGGTGATCCTTTCAAGGACACTTCGGGCCCTGCCCTCAATATCCTTATCAAACTTATGTCGATGGTATCAGTTGTTCTGGCTGGTCTTACTGTTGCATGGAGTATTTTAGGATAATACAACTATAATAAGTAAAATGCGAGGGTGTCTCAAAAGGGGCACCCTTTCTTTTTTAGTTGATTGTCACTTTCTTTT
>DAOOUQ010000033.1:0-32219 GCA_035390825.1 Bacteroidales bacterium
ATAGTTTAGCGGGCCTGTCATGTTGGAATAAAGCCTGGTAAAGCTAATAAAAAAAAGGTGCCTTTATGCAAGGCACCTTTCCCAGTATAAAATACCTTTGCTATTTTAGTTTAAGCTCGCTCGAGACTGTCAGTTTTTTTCTGCCCTTTGCCCTGCGTGATGCAAGAACCCTTCTTCCATTTGCAGTGGACATTCTTTCCCTGAAACCATGTTTGTTAACTCTTTTCCTTCTTGATGGCTGAAATGTCCTTTTCATGTCGGTAATTATTTTTTAATCTGTGCAGTTTTATTTTGAGATCGCAAAGATAGTTATTTTTTAAACAAAAGCAACGTGCCTTGTAATTTTTAAAAAAATCAGAACCTGAGATATACTATCTTTTTGGTTTCGAAAAACGGTTCGCTGAAGAATTCACTTATGTTCCAGATCTTTACCCTGTTAAAATACCGGCCAAGCTCATCCCTGATATCCCCTCCCTTAAGACATATAATTCCGTTTTCCGAAAAGTTTCTGTTTTCCTTTCCTATATTCTTTGAAGTCATCCTTACAAGATCACTGAAATTTGTAACGGCCCTGCTAACGACAAAGTCATATTTCCCATTTTCGTCTTCCGCTCTTTTCAGGAGAGGAATTACATTCCGAAGCTCAAGCTCTGACGACACTTCCGTTACAACCTTTATCTTTTTCCCTATTGAATCAAGAAGATAGAACCGGGCTGCCGGAAAGAATATTGCAAGAGGTATTCCCGGGAATCCTCCTCCGGTGCCAACATCAAGGACCTTTGATCCTTCGCTGAACCGGAAGGTCTTTGCAATCGACAGGGAATGAAGTACATGGTGTACATAAAAGTCATCCATGTCTTTTCTGGAAATGACATTTATCCTGCTGTTCCAGTTCCTGTATATTCCGAGAAGCCTGGAAAACCTGTCAGCCTGAATTTCCGTGAGGTCGGGGAAATATCGTGTAATTATCTCAGTCACTACCTGTTCCCGGTTTTTGTAAATATGTTATAGAGAAGGGTCTTTGCACGGTAAAGCTGGGCTTTTACAGTACCGATTGGAAGTTTCATCTCAACGGCGATCTCTTCGTAGGAGTATTCCTTATAGTATCTCAATTCAATCAGCTTCCTGTACCTTGGTTCGAGTTGGTTGACGATGGATCTGAGGACTGCAATTTTCTGATCGTTAATAAGAGATTCCTCCGGGTCAGGAAGATCCGACTGGAGGTTGACAGTCATATCGTCCTGATCATCCTGTAACTGATCGATCGGACCCGGTATAAGCTGCTTCTTTCTGATAAAATCGATGCAGTTATTTGTGGCGATTTTGAAAAGCCATGTACTGAAAGCAAATTCAGGAGTGAACATGTCGAGGTTCCTGAAGGCTTTACCGAAAGCCTCAATTGTAAGGTCTTCAGCATCGAATGTGTTATTGACCATTTTCAGCAGCAGGAAATAAATGGAATCGCGATACCGGTTCAGGAGTGTCGAGAAAGCCTTTTCATTACCCTTTCTGGCCTGTTCCACCAGCAGAAGATCCTGTCTGGCTTTTTCAGATAAGCTGCTTTCTAATTCCATTTGCTATTTGATGAACCTCTTCTTTGACTACCTGTATAAATTACAGCATTGATTAAAGGTGAAAGGAAATCAAATATAAGAATAAATGGAAATAATCCCTGTTCATTGAGCTTTTTGCCGGTAAGTATTAAAACGGTGTATAGTATAATGAGCCTAAGCAGAAAAACGCCAAGTATCACTGGCCATGCGTAGAGATTGGCAAGGAGGATAATGAAGGTGGCATAAAAAAGGGTCCTGCTGACAGGTTCGAGAATTAATATGAGCTTGTCGATCAGCTTGTAATAATTGGCTGTTGTAAGATGCCTTCTTTTCTGCCTGTAGAATTCTTTCACCGAACCCGAGGGGACCGACCGGGTATGGGATTCTTTTCTGAATTCAACCTTAACATTTTCGCGTTTTGCATTTGAGTTTACAAACAGGTCATCGTCACCCGATGCCAGATTAGTATGGATGCCGAATCCTTTTTTCTCAAAAAACAATGAGCGCCTGTATGCAAGGTTTCTGCCGACTCCCATGTATGGCAGCCCTCTGATTGCCATTCCAAGATATTGCATGGCAATCGTCATACAGTCATATCTTATGTATTTGTTCAGTAATCCTTTCCTGGCGAAATATCCGCCATATCCCAGTACAAAATCAATATTCTCGCCGAATCCAGAGACCATATTCTCGAGCCATTTGCCACTCTCCGGCCTGCAGTCGGCATCAGTAAACACCAGAATTTCATTTGAGGCGGCCTTTATTCCAATGAACTGGGCAAACTTCTTATTATGTGTGAATTTCGGATCTTTCAGGATGTTTGTCACTTTCAGATGAGGATATTTCTTAAGGTATTCTCCAAGGACCTCAAAAGATTCATCATCGGAACAGTCGTTTACCACAACCACTTCAAAATCGGGATAATCCTGTTCCAGTACGGCAGGCAGAAACTCCTTCAGGTTCTCTTCTTCATTTCTGGCGCAGATGATGACAGATACAGGCGGTTTTGAAACTGATGGCCCCCGATGCCTGAACAGCAGGGGTGCCATGAAAAAATACAGGTAATAGAAAGACTGGACTAAAAAGGTTATTCCGAACGTTACTAAGAGAGCTAAAAGAAAAGGATGTTCCTGTAGTGTCATCTGACCTGGAAAATTGGCAGCAATATTAATAAGATAATTTTAATGCCAAAAACATAATTATCAACATCCTTTAAATAAAATAAATATGGATCTTCAAAAAAATCAGGCTTTATTTTCAACAGGCGGATGAATAAATTACCTTTGGCCTCCGGAAAAAGTTGAAGTCATGTTTAAAATAAAGAGCAGAGATAAGGACACAAAGGCAAGGACCGGCGTTCTGCTTACTGCTCATGGCGATATTCCCACTCCCATATTCATGCCCGTTGGCACTGCAGGCACGGTAAAAGGCATTCTGCAACAGGACCTTATAGATGAGATCGATGCAAAGATAATACTCGGCAATACATATCATCTTTACCTTCGTCCGGGCACCGGCATACTGAACAGGGCCGGGGGTCTTCACAGGTTCATCAACTGGCCGAGGCCTATACTTACCGACAGCGGAGGATACCAGGTGTTTTCGCTTTCGGAAAACAGAAAGCTGACCGAAGAAGGTGCTGTTTTTAAGTCACACATTGATGGCTCAACCCATATCTTCACACCTGAGAACACTGTTGACATCCAGCGGATCATAGGTGCTGATATAATGATGGTGCTTGATGAATGCGCCCCGTTCCCGTGTGACAGAAAATATGCGGAGAAATCGGTGGTGCTGACTCATAAATGGCTCGAAAGGGCGGTTAAGAGATACTATGAAACAGAACCGCTCTGGGGCCATGATCAGCTTCTTTTTCCGATCGTCCAGGGAAGCACTTTTGACGACCTCAGGAAAATCTCCGCTGAAAAGGCTGCCTCCGTGAACATGGCAGGTAATGCCATCGGCGGACTGTCTGTCGGTGAACCTGCCGAGGACATGTACAGGATCATTGAAGTTGTCAATGAAATTCTTCCTGAGGATAAACCACGTTATCTGATGGGTGTCGGAACGCCTGCCAATCTTCTTGAGGCCATCGAGCGAGGCATTGATATGTTCGACTGTGTGATGCCGACACGGAACGGCCGTAATGGAATGCTTTTTACAAGCGAGGGAATATTAAATATAAAAAACAAAAAATGGGCCGACGATTTCAGCCCGGTCGATCCGTCAGGGCCCTCGGCAGTAAGCAGATATTATTCAAAAGCGTATCTTCGTCATCTGATAATATCAGGTGAGATACTCGGCTCACAGATAGCCAGTATTCATAACCTTGCATTCTATCTCATGCTGGTTTCCGAAGCAAGGAAGAAAATTGAAGAAGGAAATTTCAGAAAATGGAAGGAAAAAATGACTATCAAAGTGTCGGAACGGCTGTGAGTTCACTGAAAGTCAGGATTATCGACTGGTATATCATCAGGAAATTCCTTGGGACTTTCTTTTTCAGCCTGTTAATGATCATGACTATTGCCGTGGTTTTCGATTTTGCCGAGAAAATCGATAACTTCATGGAAAAGGATGCCCCTGTAAAGGCAATAATTTTTGATTATTACCTGAATTTCATTCCGTATTTTGCCACACTTTTTGCTCCTCTCTTTGTCTTTATCGCTGTTATTTTTTTCACATCAAAAATGGCGGCCAATACCGAGATTATTGCAATACTTAACAGCGGGATGAGCTTCAGAAGGATGATGTGGCCGTATTTCCTTTCATCACTCGTCATTGCAATCTTCACCTTAGTTCTGACAAACTTTGTGATACCTACTGCAAACCTAAACAGGATTAATTTCGAGGATAAATACTACAGACCGACAAACAGGAGGGTCCCGGTCATGAATATACACAGGCAGGTTTACCCCAATGTCCTGATTTATATGGAGTCATATAACCCCGTCAGTCAGGCCGGAAGGAATGTCACTCTTGAAAAGTTCAATGATGACGGGAAACTTGAATCAAAGCTGGCGGCTAACCTGATAAGATATGATACGGCATCTCATAAATGGATCATCGTGAATTATAATCTCCGCAGGATCACCGACAAGGAAGACATTATCTCATCGGGAGACCGGATTGACACTACCCTTACAATTAAACCGTCGGATTTTTCGTACGGGAAAGGCGTTGTGGGGACCATGACATATAAAGAACTGAATGATTATATTAACCAACTGAGGCTTCAGGGCTCAGATGAGCTGAAGATGTTTCTTATTGAAAAGCACAGGCGCATAGCAAATCCTTTTGCGGTCTTTATTTTAACACTGATAGGGGTGTCTCTTTCTTCACGAAAGGTCAGGGGCGGAATCGGGATGAACATCGGGATCGGACTGGCCCTGAGTTTTTCATATATCCTGTTTATGCAGTTTGCATCCCAGTTTTCCCTGAAGGGCAACCTCGAGCCCATGCTTGCAATGTGGATACCCAATATCATTTATGCTTTTATTTCAATTGTATTGTACAAACTTGCCCCGAAATAGGTCAGGCTTACCGGCTGAAAAGTGTAAATTTGATCCTCCTTTTAAAATAAACTGATTTAAAATATTCTTTATGGCAGTAAATAAGAAAATCCGTGAGCTCCATGAGAAAAGGGAAAAGATTCTTATGGGAGGCGGTGAACAGGCAATCGAGAAACAGAAGGCAATGGGAAAAAGAACCGCCCGTGAGCGTATTATGGCTCTTCTCGACAAGGACTCTTTCATGGAGTATGATATGTTCGTTGAACATGATGCCCGCGATTTTGATATGGACAAAAAGTCGCTTCCCAGTGACGGCGTGATAATCGGCTCCGGTACCATTGACGGCGCCCCTGTGGCTGTTTTTGCACAGGATTTCACTGTGGCGGGAGGTTCCCTTGGCCTGATGCATTCACGAAAGATAGCAAAGATTATGGACCATGCCCTGAAAATGAGAATACCACTGATCGGGATAAATGATTCAGGCGGGGCAAGAATTCAGGAAGGAGTAAATTCGCTCGCCGGCTATGGTGAAATTTTCTTCAGAAACACTATCTCCAGCGGTGTCATTCCCCAGATATCAGTTATCCTCGGCCCCTGTGCCGGAGGTGCTGTATACTCGCCTGCACTTATGGACTTTGTTTTTGTTGTCGATAACATATCAAAGATGTTCATCACCGGGCCTGAAGTAATAAAGACAGTGTTGGGAGAGGAAATATCCATGGAAGAGCTTGGAGGCGCCAGGGTTCACAGTGAGATTACCGGGAATGCTCATTTTTTTGCACACAGCGAGGATGAATGTTTCGAACAGATAAAGAGACTTATTTCATTCATCCCATGGAATAACAGCAGAAAAGCAATGCCGCTCGAACCGGCAGAACCTGACGGTGACTTTGATCCTGAAAAGATAGTGCCTGACGACCCCACCCTTCCGTATGATGTAAAGGATGTTATCAGATCCATCGTTGATAAATCCGACTTTTTTGAGATAATGGAATTATATGCCAGAAACATAGTTATTGGTTTTGGCAGGCTTGGCGGCAGAACAACAGGATTTGTTGCAAATCAGCCGCTTGAGATGGCAGGGGTCCTCGATGTGGATTCATCTGACAAGGCTGCCCGCTTTATAAGGTACTGCGATGCCTTTAACATTCCAATCGTCACTCTTGTTGACCTCCCTGGTTATCTGCCTGGTGTCGATCAGGAACATGCCGGAGTTATCAGGCACGGGGCCAAGGTGCTTTATGCCTACAGCGAGGCCACAGTGCCAAAACTCACTGTCATCCTCAGAAAGGCTTACGGCGGAGGCTATATCGCCATGAGCTCAAGGCACCTGAGAGCCGATTTTGTATTTGCCTGGCCGACAGCTGAAATTGCCGTGATGGGTCCCGAAGGAGCTGCAAACATTATCTTTCGAAAAGAAATTATGTCGTCAGATGATCCCGACGGAATGAGGAAGAAAAAGGTTGAAGAATACAAGGCTAAATTTGCAAATCCATACGTGGCTGCAGCCAAAGGATATGTTGATGCTGTAATTGAACCAAAGGAAACACGGCGCTTTCTCCTGCATGCTATTGAAGTATCAGAAAACAAGAATGTCCAGATGCCTGAAAAGAAGCACGGCTTGCCACCATTTTAGTTTTTCCTGTGAAATAAACGTTACTGATTATGAAGGAATTTGAAAACCTCGGAACACTCAATATAAACTCAATCGTTTACAAAACAAGGCTGAGTAATAAGTTCATGAGCAGAAAGCCTTATCAAAAGGCTGATCAAAGAATTATCCTGAGCTACATCCCCGGAACGGTCCTCGACATAATGGTCAGGGAAGGACAGGAGGTAAAGAAAGGCGAAGACCTTATGATACTTGATGCCATGAAGATGCAGAATAAGCTTAAAAGCGCAATCGACGGGACAGTTAAGAAGATATTTGTAAGCAGGGGAAACAGGGTCGCAAAAGGCACGAAACTGATCGAGATGAAATAGGATCAGAGAGTTCCTGAAAATATAACATAGTCGCGGAGCCGGTCTGGGATGGAAGGTTTTCCGGCAAATATCCCGTAAACGGTTGATCCGCTGCCCGACATCGAACTGTAAAGGCTGCCGGAACTGTAAAGCGCTGCTTTTAAATCGCCAATAAGGGGATATTTCCTGAAAACCGTCTTTTCAAAATCGTTTCCTATTAGGTTTTTCCATTCCCCGACAGGCCTGTTTACAAGATCCTTTAAAGAATTGTCGGGAACAGAGGGCTCACAGCTCTCGTACGCTTCTCTTGTACTCACCTGAATACCCGGATTTAAGAGAACGATGTGGAATCCTTTAAGGACCGGGGCAACAGGTTCAAGAATTTCACCGCGGCCCTTTGCAAATGACGGGCGGCTGTCGATGAAAAACGGACAGTCGCTTCCGAGCTGCAGGGCAATCTCTTTAAGAGTCTCATCAGGAATGTTGAGACTGAACATCCTGTCAATTATCCTGAGCATGCACGCTGCATCCGATGATCCTCCTCCCAGACCTGCTCCTGCAGGAATGACTTTATGCAGGTTTATCCTGAGCATCGGGAAAGGCCTGTGCTGCCTCAGTATCTTAATGGCTTTTAGGGCAATATTGTCTTCCGGGGCCACCTTTAGCCTGTAACCCGTAACGTTAAGGATATCTGTTTCAGATCCTCCTTCTCCGGCCACTGCCTCAAGCGCATCACAAAGGCCCACAGGATAGAAGATGGTCTCTATATCATGATAACCGTCGTCACGCCTTCCGGTGATGTTCAACCCCAGGTTTATCTTTGCTTTTGGGAAAACAAGCATCTGATTGTATTTAATACAAATTTATCATTAGGTTTGAATATTTGTTCTGTTAACCTGTATTTTGTTTTTTTGAACAATTTTTAAACATCAAAATGTTTGTAAGAAAAAAGTCCTTTTCATTTTAATCATTTCGATATTTTTACCTTTGGTCAGTCCTGAAAGAAGGATGAATCCTTCTTTTATGTATCAGTAAATCAGAAGAGTAGAATTGATGGTAAGACAAAAGCAAAGTTCAAGGCCGGTGGTTGCCGCCTTACCCGATTTCGGTAAGGTCCCTCCTCAGGCGTTGGATATGGAAGAAGCAGTCCTCGGGGCTATAATGCTGGAGAAAGAGGCAGTTATTACGATCCTGGATATTCTGAAACCTGCAAGTTTTTACAAGGAAGCGCATCAGAAGATATTCAAGGCCGTACTCGACCTTAATGCAAAGGAATATCCTGTCGACCTTTATACAGTGACCGAGGAACTTCGTTCCCATAATGAGCTTGACAGCGTAGGCGGCCCCGTATATCTGACCCAGCTTACCTCCAAGGTTGTCTCGGCAGCAAACGTAGATTATCATGCCAGGATAGTGGCGCAGAAATATATCCAGCGAGAGCTGATAAGAGTTTCAACCGAGATCCAGAACAGATCGTTCGATGATTCCATTGATGTAACCGAATTGCTCGATTTCTCCGAAAACGAGCTTTTCCAGATCGCTGAGGGAAACATAAAGCGGGAAGTCGCTCCGATTAACATGGTAATAAAGGAGGCTATAAGGGAAATCGAGGAAGCAGGCAAAAGAGAAGATGCCCTTGTGGGAATCCCGTCGGGATTCACGAAACTCGACAGGCTGACGTCAGGATGGCAGAAAGCTGACCTTGTTATTATTGCAGCACGCCCTTCAATGGGAAAAACTGCATTTGCACTTTCAATGGCACGCAACATGGCAGTCGAACACAATAAAAGCGTGGCAATATTTTCGTGTGAGATGTCGTCGGTACAGCTTGTTAACCGCCTGATAATCGCTGAAACGGATATTCCGGGCGACAAGATAAAGAATGGACGTCTTAATGAGGAGGAATGGAAACAGCTCGATACAAGAATCAGGAAGCTTGTACAGGCTCCGATATATATTGATGATACACCGGCAATCTCAATTTTTGAGCTTAGGGCAAAATGCAGACGGCTGATGGCCCAGCGAAAGCTGGATATAGTGATCGTCGACTATCTTCAGCTGATGTCGGGTCCGGAAAATGCAGGAAGCCGGGAACAGGAGGTCAGCAACATCTCGAGATCACTGAAAAGTATTGCCAAGGAGCTGAATGTCCCAATATTAGCCCTGTCACAGCTTAACCGTTCGGTGGAAATGAGGGGTGGCACGAAAAGACCTCTTCTTTCCGACCTCAGGGAATCAGGAGCCATTGAACAGGACGCCGACATGGTCGTCTTTATTCACCGCCAGGAGAAATTCGGGATCCCTACGTTTGAGGATGGCAGTTCAACAAGAGGTATTGCCGAGATCATCCTTGCAAAGAACCGTAACGGTCCTGTGGATGATGTCCGCCTAAGGTTCCGTGAGGAAAGGGCCCAGTTTGTTGATATTGAAGATTTTGATGTCGACGGGATGCAGGAGTTGAGGGAAGGTTCCCAGAGCATCACCCTCGGTTCAAAGATGAACCATGATAACTTCCGGAGAAGCGGTAATGGCTTCGACCAGGAAGCTGACCTGCTCAATGAACCTCCCTTCGTATAAAAGATCTTCATAACTTGCACAAATCTCACGGAGGGCCACCGGGCTCACAGGGTTAATATGCCTGAATCTTTATCATTTGGTGATTTCACGGTATCTCATGGTGATTTCAGGGTGGCTCTCTGTGATATCTTCGTGTCTCTTTGTGTAAGTTCTTGAAAGACAAATATGTAAATTGTTTATTGCTTTGAGAACCCGACTAATTCTTTGCGGTTGAGGAAGACTTATGCAGCTCTCCTCTTTTAATTAAATCTCAGTTTAAACCTTAACCCCGCAGCACGGAACCTGAAATCGTCAAATCCTGCGAAAATTCCTGCTTCACCAAGAAGGAAGATCTCACTAAGGCTGTAGCCGGCTTCAAAATAATTCGTATGGAACCTCGATCCCAGATACCCGATGGAGATGTTCTCCCTTATCAGTGTATTGCTCAGTCCGGGCAAAAGTTTTAAAAGGAGGTACGGAGCTGTATATTTCAGATGTGCCTCCCCAAAGAATTCCGGTGTGCTCAATGTGTAGAAGGAGGGTATCATGAAAGCATCATCGTAGTCATTTAAAGCTATCGGAAAAGGCTGGGCATTGAAATGGAAGAAATCGTAATATGATAATTTCCTGTTATCAGCAAATCCTCCGGCCCTTACGTTCCATCTTATTTCGCTGAAAGCTCCGGTTCCCCTGTTTTGAGACACTTCAAACCTGAACATGTCGAAATGACTGTAAGAATCAGGCGCCTGAAGATCCTGGTTCAGTCCATGCTTCCATGTAAGCTTGAACACGGGCCGGTCTGACCCCTGAGGTATCCTTGTGCCGTTCACCATCCTGTATTGCTGCCAGGGAGTAAATGTAACATTTGTTACAATTTCGAAATGCTTCATGTCGCGGAGGTAATTTGCCTCATTGCCTCCCGCATTCAGGTATTCATTCTGAGGCTTGTTATCCATATATTCCCTGCCGTTACTGAAAACAGAGAAAGAGGTGTTATTCTCAAGTACCTTCCTGTTTTCAAAACCTGCCGAAAACTCAAACCTTATCCCGCTTTTAAGATCTGTCTCATACCCAAGAGTAAGATACCTGCTTTCATAAAGCTTCAGATAGTTCTTTTTAAGAAGAAGCGATGAGAGGCTGTTGATAAACGGATTTATCCCTCCTCCGGTACCGATATCCCTGCTTGCCATCCCTGACCGGAAATAGTACTGCTGCCGGTTTCCACTGTTAACCCTGTAGTTGGCATTCATCCGCCACAGAAGGCTTCCCCTGCTGAAGGCGTACCTTATATCAGGATAGAAAGCCAGGCTTTTCCTTTTGTCGATCCTTTTGTTTATCCTGAAATCGATGCCATAAACGAACCCGTCGACAGTGTTAAAGCTGAGATTGTTCAGGTCGGCAAGTCCGCCGAATGTAAAACTGAAACCCGTGGTGTCGGACCATGTCCGGCCCGAAAATAAATCATGCAGGCTTCTCCGGGATGTATTTGGTTTGCCACCTCCTTTTTCCGGAAGTGAATCCCTTTGGCTCGTCCCCGGCATGCTATCCTTATTTGACAGTATACTGTCGCTTTTTTGCAGGCTTTTCAATTCAATGTCAGAAAGTGGTATTGGCCTGACCGAGGCCCAATATGCGCTGTCTTTTCCTGCAGCATCCTTTTCAATGGTCCTGACTGTATTGTCTTTTATCTCAAGGCTTTTGACGCTGTCGGGACGGTTTTCCGCGGTTTCCTTTCTCATCAGTCTTGAAAGCCTTACCATATCCCGGTTTGACAGCTCATCTTTATTCAGTATCCTTGCTATTTCTTTTTTTGTTCCTGATTTAACAGTATCCTGGAAATAACTTCCGGCAAAACCGGTAATAATATCCCCCGGCTTCTGAAGTCTCTCATTCTGTTTTACATCAAGATATTTCACCGAACTTGTATAGCCGACATCAGCTTTGAATCCAAAGACGCTCAGACCGATATCAAACTGATGACTGACAGGCATCCAGATATCCTCTTTCACGGGGATATAAAGCTCGCGCACCCTGATGTCTCCGGCAAAATTCTCGTTTACCAGATCAAGGCTGTGAAGGCACCACAGATCCTCCACAATGTAAATCGTCCCTTTGAATAGTTGCTGGCTTTTCCTTTTCGGGATAACCTCAATTTTGTTTATTGTATAATCACCCTGCAGTGAGGCGCCCCGATATCTGAAGTTGTAATGTGAGAAGGCCTGGGGCGAAAGCGGAGAGATGGCCATGTCGGCAAGGACGGGCTGGTAGAAGCTTGCCTGTATATATTCCATGGGCGACACCTCGTTGCCCTGCTCAGGGAATGAGGAATTAAAGGATATTACTTTCTGAACATACCTGTCGGGAGCCGTAAACTCAATTTCATTGTACGATTCCATAAGATACGTGTCTCCTTCTTTTATTCTTCCCTGCTGATCACGGGATTTTCTGCCCGATGAAACCGAGACATTGTTTTCGGAGCTTCTCATTCTCACCGACCGTTCGAAAAGCCTTGGTATGTTTCTTATACAGAGGTTCCCTTTAAGATAGACATCGGCCTTGTAATAATTAATGAAATTGAGATAATACTGAGCAAGCCCGATTACCTTTCTCATTATGAACATCGCCGGATCCTCGCCTGAAGGAGAAACCCTCACTTCGGGTATGTCGTATATCTGCTCAGGCAGGACAATATTCCTGGTAACCGCGGCATCTGCAATGGTAATGCTTTCAGAGACAGGCTCAAAGCCAAGACTCTGATAACTTACGGTATAGTTACCCATTGGAAGTTTTAGTTCATAATCTCCCTTTGTGTTTGATGTTGTTCCATACTTCAGCTCCTGAATATAGACTGTGGCATAAGGCACAGGCTGACCGGAAATGTCCGTGATCTTTCCGTTAAGTGTCTGTCCCGATGCAAAAGGCGAAAGCATGATCAGAAACACGAACATCTGACCCGGTCTTTTCAGCATTATTTTGACAGAAGAGGGGATCATGCTTTTTTGCTTTTGCGGATCATTTGTCAGTTTTCTTTCCCGGCAACAATTATTACTATTTCCCCTTTTGGAGCATGTGCTTTGTAATGCCGTGAAACCTCATCGAGCGTACCCCTGATGTTTTCCTCATAGATTTTTGTCAGTTCACGCGAAACGCATGCTTTCCTGTCGGGCCCAAAGGCTGACGACAGGTCATCAAGGGTTCTCAAAAGCTTGTAAGGCGATTCATAAAATACCATTGTTCTTTCTTCTGAAGCAAGAAATGTGAGCCTTTTTGTCCTTCCTTTTTTCGGAGGAAGAAATCCTTCAAAACAAAATTTGTCGCACGGGAGCCCCGAATTCACAAGAGCAGGCAGAAAAGCTGACGGACCAGGCAATGTCTCAACTTCAATATTCCTTGTTAAACAGGCCCTTACCAGGAGAAAACCCGGGTCGGAGATGCCAGGCGTTCCGGCATCTGAAATAAGAGCAACATCCGTTCCTGAAAGAATTCTTGAACAAATTGCATCCACGCTCTGATGTTCGTTGAATTTATGATGTGACCTTACCGGAGTCGTTATGCTGTAATGTTTCAGCAGCTTTGAAGCCTGCCGGGTATCCTCAGCCAGTATGAGGTCCACGCTTCCAAGTATCTCAACGGCACGGTAGGTGATGTCCCTGAGGTTGCCTATAGGAGTCGGGACCAGGTATAGTTTACTCATGCGATGGGAACTTTCGTTTTATGAGATCCATTAATTGTTTTACGGCTTCATTTTCATTGTCTTCTCCGGTATAGCCGGCGATGATAGCCCTTGCATCGGAAAGGCTGCCTGCCGTTTCGAGCTTTTGCATCGCCTGATTATAGGCATCCTGGTTTCCGTTAAATATCTCCCTTACAAACAGGAATTTGTCGTTTATGCCAATTGCATCGGAAAGGCTCGAAAGCGGTAAGGTCCTTATAAGTTCGTGAACATCATCTTCATGTTTATGACTTCCGAGTTCTTCATTGAAGCTTGCAGGCTGTGAAAACTGATCGGCAATTATCAGAGTCTCCGATATTTTTTTTTGTCGCGGAGCAGATTTTACAACCGGCTCTGAAGGAGGAACGACAATTTCAGGTTCAGGATTTATAGTTCCCCTTGCGGCCCTTTGATCAACAACCGGAGGTTGGTATTCCCTGACAGGTTTGACAGGCTCCCTTTCTTCTTTCTTTCCGCTCACCTCTTCCCTGACAGGCATTGATTCCCCTGCTTCCGGACGCGCGACGGGAACAGACTTGAAAAGTGCTATTACCTCGGCGGCGCTTTTGCACTTAGCCTTTGCCAGTTCGACCTGCAGTTCAGGAACTCCGGGATATTTCTTGAGATCGTCGATGATTTCCCGCGCTTCATTGAGATCCTTAATTATAATGTCAATAGTATTCTTTAATTCCATCGGTTTTGATGCATTAATAACAAAGCATTTTCTTACTTTGCAAAAGTAAATATTATTATATAAGTCTTAACGCAAATACCCGGTATTTAGCATCCGCGGAAGGATATAAAGGTTATGGATTTTCTTGAGAATCTGGGCAGGTCAGAAGGCAGAAGAGGGTCAATAGAGGTCATCACCGGTTCGATGTTCTCGGGGAAAACCGAGGAACTGATCAGGAGGTTGCGCCGGGCTCAGTTTGCAGGGCTGAAGGTGGAAATATTCAAACCTTCCCTCGACAACAGATATTCTGAGAAATGGGTCGTTTCACATGATGAGAAATCAATTGTTTCAACACCTGTCGAGAATGCCGGGTCAATATTGCTGCTTGCCGGAGATGTGGATGTTGTTGGGATAGACGAAGCACAGTTTTTCGATGAATCTGTTATTGAAGTCTGCAATTCACTGGCTGATGAAGGGATAAGGGTCATCGTCGCCGGTCTGGATATGGATTTCATGGGAAACCCTTTCGGCCCCATACCGAAACTTCTTTGTGTGGCAGAATTCATTACCAAAGTCCATGCAATATGCATGCGGTGCGGTAATCTTGCCCAATATTCATTCAGAAAATCCGAAGAGGAACAGGTCGTGCTTCTTGGTGAAAAGGATAAATATGAGCCACTTTGCAGAAATTGCTTTAATAAATCCTTAAAAAGTAAGTAAATTGGATTTTACAGTATCAGATATTGCCCGGCTTACAGGCGGAAAGTTGACAGGGCCGCCTGATCCAATCGTCAGGGAACTTCTTACCGACAGCAGGCATGTTAGTTACACTGAAAATGCTGCATTTGTTGCAATAAAAGGGGTTAACCACGACGGACATAAATATATTGATAATTTATACCGCAGGGGAGTAAAGGTTTTTATTGCCAGTCAGCTTCCCGGGAATCCTGATCTTTATCCCGATGCTTCCTTTATAATTTGCCAGAACAGTATTGATGCCCTTCAGCTTCTGGCCGCTGCCAAAAGAGCCCTGTTCGGATCGGTCGTTTTTGCCGTTACCGGAAGTGCAGGTAAAACCATTGTTAAAGAATGGCTTGCAGATGTTCTTGGCCGTGTTTATCCTGTTGTCAGGAGCCCCAAAAGCTATAATTCGCAGATAGGGGTTCCTCTTTCAGTCTGGAAGCTCGATCCGCTTTATAAGTTCGGGATATTTGAAGCCGGTATTTCATTGCCCGGTGAGATGGAAAAGCTGAGAAAAGTGATCGATCCTGATATCGGGATCATTACGAACATAGGCGATGCGCACAGTGAGAATTTTCCGGATATCAGAACAAAGGCAAAGGAAAAACTCAGGTTATTCGCAAACGCAAAGTCACTAATTTACAGCAGTGATTCTCCCATCATCAGGGAGGCAATCCTTGAGGATCCGGTTCTGAGAGAGAAGAATCTGACTGACTGGTCATTCACAAACAGGGGAGCCAGGGTGTTTGTTGAAATGAGCAGCCAGGGGAGTGAAGGTACACATCTGAAATTTACATACAAAGGCAGCATGATAAGCGCCGTGATCCCCTTCAGGGACAGGGCTTCAATTGAAAACGCGGTTACAGTAGCCTCAGCCTGCCTTACAGTGGGTCTGCCGGTTGAAAATATCGTAGCCGGACTGGCCGGGCTTGTTTCAGTTGCAATGCGTATGGAACTGAAGGAAGGAATAAACAACTGCCAACTGATCGAAGACTATTATAATTCAGATCCCGGCTCACTGAAACTGGCACTTGAATACCTTAAAACCCAGAATAACCGCAGGACCACTCTTATTCTGTCAGATTTTATCCAGAGCGGCAGGGAGGAAAAGGAACTGTATTCCGAAGTCGCAGCCCTCGTCAGAAAAACAGGGATAGATAAATTCATCGGCATAGGCCGTGCCCTGATGAAAAACAGTTCTCTTTTTGATGAGGAGGCGAAATTCTTTTATTCGACAGATGATTTTATTCACAACTTTAACAGCCAGAATTTCAATAACGAGGTTGTACTGCTAAAGGGAGCAAGGGTTTTTGAGCTTGAACGGATTGCCAGGCTTCTTGAACAGCAGGTCCATATTACTGTCCTTGAAATAAACCTCGATGCTATTTCTGAAAACCTGAACGAGGTAAGGAAGAATCTGAATCCCGGAACACGCATAATGGTTATGGTCAAGGCTTTTGCATATGGATCAGGCCCTTCGGAAATTTCAGGGTTGCTGGAATACCACAGGGTCAGTTATCTTGGCGTGGCAAACACCGATGAAGGGGTTGAGCTCAGAAAGGCCGGTGTGACAATCCCTGTTATTGTGATGAATCCCGATATTTCGTCGGGAGCTGTTATGATACAGAATAATCTGGAACCTGAGATTTACAGCTTCCAGAGCCTGGAACGTTTTGCCGATGCTGCCTCAAAGTACGGACTTTACAATTATCCTGTTCATATAAAAATTGATACCGGAATGCACAGGCTCGGATTTATGCCGGACGATATTGACAGACTGATTAAAAGGGTGAAGGAACTGTCGTGTGTAAAGATAAAGTCAGTATTCTCACACCTTGCCGCTGCCGACGATCCTTCATTTGATGAAATAACGCACCGGCAGGCTTCACTTTTCATTTCAACCGCTGAAAGGATCAGATCGGGCATTGGTTACTCGTTCCTTAAGCATCTCCTTAATACAGCCGGCATAGTCAGATTCCCGCAATATCAGTTCGATATGGTAAGACCCGGCATCGGAATCTATGGCGCCGAAAAATATGAAGGCATTACGATGAGACCTGTGAGTCGTTTCAAGACCAGGATAATACAGATAAAAATGATCCCTGCCGGAGAAGCTGTCGGATATGGATTTACCGACAGGTCAGACAGCGACAGGAATATTGCAATTCTTCCGGTAGGATATGCCGACGGACTAAACAGAAGGCTCGGGAACAGAAAGGGAAACCTGTTCATCAACGGCTCAAAAGTTCCCATAATAGGGAAGATCTGCATGGATCTCTGCATGGCAGATGTAACCGGAATTGATGCCTCCGAAGGCGATGAGGCCGAAATATTCGGACCGAACATACCTATAGGTGAAATTGCAAAGCAATGCGAGACTATACCTTATGAGATCCTTACCTCAATACCGGGGAGGGTAAAACGAGTTTTCTACCGCGAGTGATTCCCTTTTACTGCCCTGATTCGCTTATTGCTTCAAGCTTCTTCTGATCGATCACCATAATTTTCCTCCCATCCAGTTCAATGATATGCTCACTGGCAAAACCTGACAGGGTCCTTATGGCATTGGATGTTGTCATGTTTGAAAGATGTGCAATATCTTCTCTCGAAAGCATTGCCTTCAGCGTCTTTCCATCGGCAGCCAGGCCGAAGGTCTCCATCATGAGAAGAATTGACTCGGCAACCCTTCCCCTTACATGCTTCTGTGTAAGCGACACCAGCCTGTTGTATGTAAATACAAGATCTTCAGATACCGTTTTAATGAATCTGACGGCAAGTTCGCCGTTCTGCCTGAGCAGCCGCGACATGGCATGTTTTTCAAATACGACAACAGCCGATTCTTCAAGTGCAACAACGTTGAAAGGGAATGAGTTATCAGAAAAAAGCGATCTGTAACTGATAAAATTCTGAGGCCTGACAAGTTTTATTATCTGTTCCCTGTTACCGGCACCGGCTTTGAAAAGTTTTGCTTTTCCGGAAACAAGACAGATTATCCCGCGCGGTTTGCTGTTCTCGCCGACAATTGTCTCCCCCTTTCTGAATGTGCTTACAGAGTGGTGCTGGTCGAGTATTTCCTTCTCCTGCTGGGTCAGACCTCTTAAAACCGATGATGCCCCTTCAATACAAATCTCTATGTATGGATCTTTATAATGCATGATTTAATAGAAGAAAGATATCCCAAAGATAACAAAAGAATTTCTTAAATGTTAAATTAACATTTTTTAACAGATTAACTGACAGATACTTGTGATTGGTCAGTAAACCTAATATTTTGCAACTACCGGCATTTTCCTGCCGTCACCGAACGATTTTGAAGAGATCCTTAAAACAGGTGGCGCCTGGTATCTTTTGTATTCGTTTCTGTTTATCATGTTCAGTACTCTCTGTACCAGAACCGGATCCTGTCCTTCAACCGTTATCTCCCTTGCCGGTTTCTGAAGCTCTATATACTGATAGAGAATCGAATCAAGCACCGGATATTCCGGGAGTGAATCGGTATCATACTGGCCCGGCCTGAGTTCTGCTGAAGGTGCTTTCTTCAGGATGTTAACAGGAATTATTTCCCTGTTCCTGTTTATATATTCAGCCAGCCTGTAGACATCGGTCTTATAAACATCGCCTATTACCGACAATCCTCCCGCCATGTCACCGTAAAGGGTTCCATAACCTACTGCAGCTTCGCTTTTATTAGAAGTGTTGAGAAGTATATGCCCGAACTTGTTTGAAAAGGCCATCAGAAATACTGCCCTGATCCTTGCCTGGATGTTTTCTTCGGTGATATCGGGCTTTCTTCCTTTAAAAGAAGGGGCAAGAGCTTCTTCAAAGGCTGAAAATGGCTTTTCGATACTGATTATCTCATAATTGATTCCAATATTCCGGGCAAGCACAACTGAATCGGTTATTGAATGTTCTGAAGAATATCTTGATGGGAGAAGAAGGGCCATAACGTTTTCACCTCCAAGGGCTTCCCGGGCCAGGCATGCGACAACGGCAGAATCAATGCCTCCCGAAAGTCCTATGATGCATTTTTTAAAACCTGACTTGTGAAAATAATCCCTTATGCCGGTGATAAGCGCCTCATGTATGAGGAAAACGGGATCATGTCTTTTTTCTTTGTTTAATATTGTACCTGATCTCAGATCTTCGAGACCGAATGTAAAAATCGTTTCCCTGAAATAGTCAAGCTGTTTGTATATCTCCCCGTTCTGATTTATCAACAGTGATGCTCCGTCGAAAATAAGTTCGGTATTTGCACCGCATTGATTGCAGGTTATGACAGGTATCTTATGCTTTACAGCCTTCGAAATGAATATCATCTTTTTGGCTTCCACCTTTCTGAACGAAAATGGTGAAGCCGAAATATTTATTATCAGATCAGGATTCTGTTTTGCAAGTTCGTCCATTGGAGAAATTGTGTACAGCCTTGATTTTTCAAATTTATTGTCGAACGGCTGTTCGTCCCAGAGATCCTCGCAAATTGTAAGTGCGATCCTGATTCCCATGAATTCCGTAACCGGGAATGTCTGTTCAGGTTCAAAATAACGGTATTCATCGAAAATATCGTAAGTAGGCAGCAACGCCTTGTTGGTTCTGAAAATTATCCTTCCCTCTGAAATCAGAAGAGCTGAATTGTAGAGTTTTTTACCTTCGCTGCCTGTATTAAATGTTGGAGACCCCACAATTGCGCTTATTCCCTCACAGTGCCTGGCAATTTCTTCCACGGTTTGGCTGCATTTTTCCACGAAGTCAACACGATCGAGGAGATCCATAGGAGGATAGCCCGTTATGCATAACTCTGAAAAAATCACGAGATCGGAGCCTTCCGATTTTGCCCTGTCGATGGCTTTGCAGATGAGGTCGCGGTTCCCTTCAAAATCCCCAACCTTATAATTCAGTTGCGCAATAGTTATCCGCATAATGTTAATTCAGAATTTAATACCGAAAATAAACCTGATCAGCTTCTGAACGGCCCTGTCAATTACCTGGCCGTCATTATCTTTGGTTGTGTCAAAAATGTTGCTTTCGTAAGCAAGCCCCAGAATGAATGAAATGCTGCCACGCGTCTCGTATTCAAGTCCGCCGGTAAAATGGTACCCGACATTGAACCTTTCAATTTCATCTCTGGCATTTTCACCTTCTATGTCAATTGAAGGAATGTCGGCGGTCCCGCGGATCACAACTTTCGGATCGAGCCCAAAGCCGCCGTAATATACAAGATTACCCGATGGAGGTGTCTTTATCTTTATTTCGACAGGAGCCGAAAGATACTGCATGTTGTATACTATTGTTTTGCCGGCGCCTATTATTGAGGTATAGCCGGGAAACCTGAAATATGTAGGTTCTGTATATTTCAATCTTGCCCCGGTGTTCATAAATGCCAGTCCTCCGCTGAAATACCAGTTGTCTTTCAGGTTCTTTTCCAAAAAAGCGTTCAGTATAAAACCGGCCCTGGCTCCCGAGTTTCTTACTTCACTGATGTCGGTTTTGAACCATGAAATGGCAGGGGTCGCCATGATTCCAAAATGCCATTCCTGAGCCACGGTGCTTCTGAATGGAAGCAACACAGCCACTAAGAAAAGAAGGATTGTTCCCTTTCCTTTCATCTTTATAATGAGTGACATAATTTTCGTTTTTGAGGTTTGACCTTAAGCATTTATCCGCAACCTTTGGCAATATCCAAAATTAGCAAATAATAATACAAGAAAGTGTTGCGTTTCTTTTGCTGTATTAAATCAAAAGTATCTATTTTCGTCATGTAATAGGAAATCATGAAAAGTAAATACAGGTCCGTTTTTGCGTTTTTTTTTGTTTTGCTGATCATTGCTTCATGCAAACAGGATCCTTACAGGATAAGGCTTTCTGGTTCAGGTGTGAATATTGAGATCTTACGGCTTGAAAAAGATCTTTTCAGCCTTGATCCGGAT
Organism: Bacteroidales bacterium; assembly: GCA_035390825.1. Classification (GTDB taxonomy): domain Bacteria; phylum Bacteroidota; class Bacteroidia; order Bacteroidales; family VadinHA17; genus LD21. Next base: position 20,631 of record DAOOUQ010000033.1, read on the forward strand.
GTAATAGCGGCAAAAGTGCCATGGCTGGAAAAGAAATACGGAACATTCTTCAGGCTTTTCGGTTATGTGATCAATGCCGGTGAAGTCAGTGATCCGGAATTTGGGAACAACCTGACTGCATTTTGTACCGATAAGCAGAACTATGATGTTTTCCGTATGACTATGGAAAAATATCCCGATCTGAACAGGATTGAAAATGATCTTGAGAATGCTTTCAGACATTATGTTCACTATTTCCCAGCGAAGAAGGTGCCTGCTGTTTATTCCTGCATCACCGGATTCAACAACAGCATAATTACAGGAGATTCTGTCCTCGGTATCGGTCTTGACAGGTATCTGGGAGCTGACTGTGAGTATTATCCGAGGCTTGAGATTTACAGGTATATGGCTGCAAAGATGACACCTGATTATATTGTTTCTGACTGCATGTATGGCTGGGCTGCATCGGAATGGGATTTAAAGTCGATGGGGTATTCTGCCGACAATGTCCTCACCGAAATAATCCATGAAGGGAAGCTGAAATATTTCGAGAAATGCATGCTTCCTGATGTAAGTGATGAGATTATTTTCGGTTTTACCCCGGGGCAGATGAAGTTCTGCAGGAACAATGAAGATCTTATGTGGCAGTATCTTGTCGAAAATGATCTTATTTTCGAGACAGATCAGTTTACCATCAGGAAGCTTGTGGGGGAAGCCCCGTTTACATCATATTTTACGAATGAATCTCCGGGGAAGGCGGCAGTCTGGACCGGCTTCAGAATTGTAGAGTCATATATGAATAAAAACAGGCAGGAAACCCTTGAATCATTGATGCAGAATACAAATATCCAGGAGATACTGGAAAAGGCAAAATATAATCCGCAATAAAAAAGGGTGTCGTTTTGAGACACCCCCGATCTTTTTGATTGTAATCTTATTCGGGATGAATTGCCTCTACGGGGCAGACATCAGCACAGGCACCACATTCGGTGCAAATGTCCGGATCAATTTTATAAATATCACCTTCTGAAATTGCTTCAACCGGACATTCATCAATGCATGTTCCGCAAGCAGTACAATCTTCACTGATTTTGTAAGCCATTTCTATACTCTTTTGGTTAAAATTGCATATATCCCGCAAACTTATTCTAAATTTTCCAAACGAGAAAGAATATTCGCAATTTCCTTCTCATTTGTTATTATGCCCGACAATTCAAAAACTATACCGGTAACGGGCAGATATTAAAAATCAAGGCTGAACGACAGGTAAAACATTTTTGGCAGGATATAGGCATCCTCAATACCCCATGCCCAGTCGGCCCTGATAAAGTAGCCCATAAGCTGGGCCCGCAGTCCGGCTCCGAATCCGGATACAACCGGTTTTTTATTGGAGTCAACAACCACCGTAACGGGGCCATTCTGATAAGTTTCTGTATCATATGCATTTTCACTTGCCCAGGGAGACGGTCCGGTCCAGGCAGAACCTATGTCATAGAAGCCAACAACCTGAAGGCTGTTAAGGAAATTGGACTTAAGCGGATGGCCGGCGAAATAACGCACGAAGGGCCATCTTATCTCGCTGTTGATAAGGGCAAAGCTGTTGCCGTTCCTGACATTTTGCGAAAACCCTCTCATATTTGTGGCAATGGCCTGAAATCCATAGTTCTGGTTCGGACTAACAGGTATCGACTGGTCGAACATCGGGTACTTGTTAAAGAGATAACCCATCCAGTTGTCAACTCCTCCCAGATAATATACTAGTTTTGTTGGTCCGAACGAAGTGCTGGCAGCAAAACGGTTTGCCCAGATAAGTTCCCTGTGAATACGGACATATTTCCTGAAATCGCCGCCAACAACGTACATGCCGGTATTCTTTTCCGGGATCTGCCGATAATATTCTCCGAAGATCTTAAAACGTGTCCCAAAATAAATATTGACACTCCTTTTTCTTGTGTTGTCATATATAATTTCACCCTTCAGTCCTCCCCAGTGTTTTGAAAGTGTTTTTGCTTCAAGCGAGGTACGGTCTTGTGAAAGTGTTACATGCCTGTCGTACCTGTACGAAAGGGTTCCTCTTAATGCAAGGACAGGAGTTATCGGCTTTGCATATGAAACGTATACATTGTGTGTATGCGTCTTGAAAAGATCATAGCCATCGGAGCTGAAATAGGCCTGCCTGTGAAAGATAAACTGTTTGTCGAATTTACCCTTGAGGCTTTCAAAGCTGAGAAGGTATTCATTGCTGTCAAAGTCACCAGCGAACCTGAAGCCTGCTGTAAGCCGGTAATCTTCAAAAAGATCGATGATCCCGAATCTCGTCAGCATATTTATCCCCGGATTGTAATACGATGATCCTCCGTTGAATACCTGATAGGAATTGTTGAGGAATGTAAAATCGATCTGGTTTGCAATATAGTTGCTGTAAAATGATGTCTCATAGATCCTTATCAACGGCAATTTAATTTTCCCCGTATCAAGGTCAATATTCATATAGTTCTTTCGCCATTGCTGTTCGTAGTAATTCTGCTTCTCCTTTTCAAAAATGTAATGGTTTATGTTTATAGGCTCATTCTTACGTGTATAGTATTCATAAAGAGGTTTTGTAAGCGTGTCCCTTCTCTTTTTATCCTCCGCAATAAGCCATTTTCTTATTGTCTCAATACTGTCGGCCTTATGGTATGCCTTATCCTGCTCCTTCCTGAAATTTGTTTTCAGCAACTCACTTTCAGGCAGTGTTGAGGAACCGGCAGAGTTCCCTCTTCTCAACTTGTATTTTCTGTCCTTGAAAATAACTTCACCATATTCATCCGAACCGTTGAGAACCGACTGTTGCAGAATATTCCTGTCATAGTTTGTCACCGGGGTGGATTTGATGAAATACCTGTAATGAGTGGCTGTGTCAATATAGCTTATCGAGCTGTCGAATACGGCAGTGTATCTGTTCAATATTCCATTGCTGTCTCCGATATAAGCCAGCTTGTTCCCTGAGATCCCCGAAGCCTGATACCTGCTTGTATATTTACCTTCTGAAAGCCGTGTAAGGATATTGTTCTTTTTTGAGATATCGTAGGTGAAAAGATCGTAAACCGTTGATATTCTTTCAAAAGGATCCCCTGTGTTTGTCAGGGTATCCGACAGACGGTTCGACGAGAACATAATTTCATTTCCCGATTCCCCGAAAAACGAAGGATTCAGGTCATCAGCCACATCCCTTGTTATTTGCTCATTTGTCCCCGATGCGATCGTATGTATGTATATATCAGTTATACCGTCTTTTACGGCCGACAACACTATCCTTGATCCTTCCGGAGAATAGGAGAAATCAAGAACTTTGTCGAAATAAAGGAAGTTCCTTTCAGTAGTCTTTTTCTCATCGGTCCGGTAAAAATATATTACCATCCCCGCTTTCTCCTCATTCAGATAGGTGAGTATTCTTCCTCCGGGGTGCCATGCCAGAACAGGATAAGTATTATCAGTCTTATGTTCGTATTTTGGTTCTGCCCTGAAAATAATTTTAGATTTTCCGGTCATCTGGTCGTATAGCCAGATCTTTTTCCTTCCCCAGTCGTTTGTTACGTAAGCGATATATTTTTTATCCGGGCTTATCCTTACCTGCTGGTAAATTTGTTCGGGCCTTGACTTTCTCAAAAGGTTGCTGCCGTCCTCAGGCATATCCCTGTCTGCTGAATATTCTGACTCATAGTATTGCCTCCATTCTTTAAGAAGATCCTTGAGTTTTGTTCCCAGCACATACAGGAACCCATCATCCACATTTTTATAGACCTTCGTGAGATAAATGATATTGGGTATAAGGGCATCGCCATATTTGCGGCCGATGAATCTCCAGAAAGACTGTCCGGCATATATTGCATCATCAAATTCAAGCTGGTTGATATTTTTATATTTCCCTGATTTTATTCCGTCTTTAACCCTGTTTTCCACATCATAATCCCAGCCGGAAGATACATAGTTGATAAGTCCCTTTATATACCAGTCGGGCATGTAAATGACCGAAGAGCTTGAAACCCTGTCCCTGAAATCGGCATTGTAAAGCATTTCGTTTATTATAACTTCGGCTATTGACGCGGCAATCTGTTTCTGGTATGCCAGATGGTCGCCCTCATAGTAAAGCATCACCTTGTTTTTAATGATCCTGCTGAACCCGCCTGTATTGTATGTGTCTTCGTCGAAGGTGACCAGGCCTATGTTGGACTGTCGGTATTCATTATTCTTGTTGTAGATAACAAAAATCAGCCTCTTTTCCAGGGTATAATCGAAATAATCCTCGATTTCTTCAAGTTTCTTTTTAGCATAATCGGCAGTGTACTGGGCCAGATCTCTTCCATATTCGTTGAAGTAACAGTCGAAATTGTCGAATCTGTAATACGACCAGTAATAATCATAATACTGCACCCTGTTTTTCCCGAAGGTCATCTGATGCCCGTTATAGAACTGACCTTCCGCATTCACGAAACCCAGGCATGCCATTATAGCTAAAAGGAGTCTGTAACCTTTCCTCATTACGGTAGCTTAACTTTACAGGACGGTTTAAAATATCCTCAAATTCTGTTCCAAAAAACGCCTGTCAGAGAGCAAAACTAAAGATATTCTTTCATAAAATGGCAACCAGGTTCAAACTTTATTATTTTTACAAAATTGTCAGTAACAACCTTTGTGGAACGGAATTTGATCGGGCATTCATGCCATAACTCAAATAAACCGTTAATTTGTACGTTATAGAGGTTATTGGCCAAAAATCCAAGTTTACCAGGTTCTTTTTCAAAAATTAATAATATTCATCAGTTATGAAAAGGTTCATTTTATTCTTTGTTTTTACTTTGTTCGGGATATCTGTCATGGCGCAGCCCGCAATGAAAATTTCAGCCAGTGAACATGATTTTGGCAAATTCAAGGAGGAGGCAGGCAGGCAGAAATTCGATTTTGTTGTGATGAACACAGGCGATCAGCCTCTTGTGATTCAGAATATTGTTGCATCATGTGGTTGTACAACTCCTGAATGGACCAAGAACCCTATCCCCCCAAAAGGAACAGGAACCATTACGGCAATTTATGATCCGGCAAACAGGCCGGGTCCCTTCAACAAGACTCTTTCTGTTTATACAAACTCAAAACCGCAGGTTACTGTTCTTGTTATTAAAGGAGAGGTTATCCCCAGAGAAAAGACAGTTGAGGAACTTTTTATTTTTCCTGTAGGCCCGGTACGCTTTGAATCTAACCACCTCGCATTTACAAACGTCAGGAAAAATGCAAAAAAGATCCAGACAATGCAGGTTATCAATACTTCGAATGAGCCTGCAAAAATCGAATTTGAAAATTTGCCTCCGCATCTTACAATCAAAGCTAATCCTCTGACACTTAAGCCCGGGCAAAAAGGGCTGATCGAAGGTACTTACGACGCTACGAAGAACCAGGCATGGGGGTATACCACCGATATGGTAAAAGTCAAAATCAACGGACAGGTCGACCAGAATGTTTATTACGCTGTATCCGCCAACCTTGTTGAAGATTTCTCAGGCCTGTCAAAGGAAGAGCTTGCTAATGCCCCTGTATTCGATATTGCTTCAAAAACTGTTGACCTCGGTAAGATTCCCGGGCAAAAGGCAAACGATGTTGAATTTACATTTAAAAATTCCGGGAAAAGTGACCTGATCATAAGGTATATCAAATCATCATGCGGATGTACCGCGGTACAGCAGGGTGTCCAGGGTCAGGGGATTAAACCGGGAGAATCGAGCTCGATAAAAGCCGTGTTCAACTCAGGCAGCTACAAGGGTAAGGTCACAAAAGCAATATATGTATATACCAATGATCCCAAAAACTCAGAAGTGGTTCTGATGCTTAACGCCGATGTCGATCAGGAGGCTTCGAAAAACTGACGGTTTAAATTGAAATTATTTACATAAGAGAGACTGTATCAAAAGTCCTTTGCGTACCTTGGTGATTATCTTTGTGTCCCTTTGTGGTTTAATGATTTATGTTTTGCCACGGAGGAACTCAAAGTCCGGCATTAAGGACACAAAGTCTGGAAAAACGAAAAAAACTGACTTTTGATACAGCCTCTTTGCTGTTTTTACATAGCCTGATAATATTATGGAAGGAACAAAGGGAAATAAGAGTTCGCTTAAAGTGAAGGAAGGAGTTGAACAACCACCGAGCATCAATCCACTTGTCCTTGGAAATAAATTGCAAAGGAAGAGGAAAAAATACAGTGTCGAGGAGTATGTTTCGGGGATTATCTCCGGCAACACCACCATCCTTAGCCAGGCTATAACTCTTATTGAAAGTTCTCTCCCGGAACATTATGATATGTCGCAGGAAATAATCGAGAAATGCCTCCCTGCAGCATCGCGATCACTCAGAATAGGAATAACCGGCGTTCCCGGTGCCGGGAAAAGCACTTTTATAGAATCATTCGGACTTTATGCTGCCGGACAGGGCAGAAAAGTCGCAGTTCTTGCTGTCGATCCCAGCAGTTCAGCCACCAAGGGAAGCATACTCGGGGACAAGACAAGGATGGAAAAACTAAGCCTGCACCCCCATGCTTTTATCAGGCCGTCACCGTCGGCCGGAACGCTCGGAGGAGTCGCCAGGAAAACAAGGGAATCGATAATATTATGCGAGGCGGCCGGATTTGACACTATCTTTGTTGAAACAGTCGGAGTAGGACAGTCGGAAACGGCCGTCCGTTCGATGGTCGACTTTTTCCTTCTTCTGATGCTTGCGGGAGCAGGTGATGAGATACAGGGGATCAAGCGGGGAATAATTGAAATGGCCGACCTGATAGCAATAACGAAAGCTGACGGGCAGAATGTTATCGCTGCAGAAAATGCAAAAGTGACCTTCCGGAACGCCCTGAATCTGTTTCCCGATCCGCAATCGGGATGGAAGCCGCTGGTGTTGACATGTTCGGCCCTCAGGGGCACGGGGATGGCCGAGATCTGGAAAATTATCAACGACTATGCTGACTTTACACGGAAGACGGGTTACTTTGATCAGGCAAGAAAGCAACAGGCAGTTCTAAGGATGCACGACACTATAAATGAATACCTGACAGGGGCATTCTACAATGATGAAAAAGTCAAAGCCCTTTTGCCGGTTATCGAAAAAGAGTTGTACCAAGGTAACATGACCTCCTATAAGGCAGCCCTCATATTGCTCAATAAGTATTTTGAAAAATGACCCGAATCAACAATAATTCATATCTTTGCGGGAATTTCTAATGAATATTAATTAAATGAAGAAAATTAAAATGATGAAAAATCTGTTTTACCTGGCATTTATTGCAGCCGTTTTTGCTGCCTGTTCTTCGGAACCACATTATGTGATCAACGGGAAAATTGCCGGAGCCGACAGTGTTAAATTCCTTCTGCAGAAAAGAGCCGACGGGAAAATAGTTACCATTGATTCTGCAATTGCCTATAAAGGATCATTCAGGATGAAGGGCGGATCAGTGAAACATCCTGAAATGGTGCTGCTCACTGCCGCGAATACCAGGCTTAGAACACAGTTCTATCTCGAGAATGCCGAGATCACTATCACGGGTAAGATCGATTCTCTTTTTGCTGCTAAAGTGACAGGATCCAAAACACAGGATGAATATAACGGCCTCATCCAGGCAAACAAAGTACTGAACGATAAATATTCAAATCTTTATACCCAGTACCAGGTTGCAGAACAAAGCGGCGATACTGCAAAAACAGCTCAGCTCGAAAAGGAAGCCACCGCAATAGAGGCTGAAATGACCAACCTTCAGAAGGACTTTGTAAAGAACAACCCTTCATCGTTTGTCGCACCCGCAATACTTGCCTCTCTGAGTTATGAAATGGACGGGAACGAGATTGAATCGTACATAAATGCTATGGACACTGCAGTAGCAAATACAGATATTATCCGCAGTCTGAAGGAAAGGGTTGCCGTTATGAAAACAGTTGCCATCGGACAAAAGGCTCCTGATTTCACTATGAACGATCCTGAAGGCAATCCGGTGTCACTTTCATCAAAGATTGGAGCAAAACTCCTTCTTGTTGATTTCTGGGCAGCATGGTGCGGACCATGCCGCAGGGAAAATCCGAATGTCGTTAAGGTTTACAGGGAATACAATAAAAAGGGATTCGATGTTTTCGGAGTCTCCCTCGACCAGAAAAAGGACGACTGGGTTAAGGCAATCTCGGATGACAAACTCACCTGGACTCATGTATCAGACCTTCAGTACTGGAATAACTCTGCTGCCAGAATGTATGCAGTAAGCGCCATACCTGCAAATTTCCTTCTTGATGAACAGGGTGTCATTATAGGCAAAAACCTTCGCGGGGAAGACCTTGCTGCAAAAGTAAAGGAAGTGCTCGGCAATTAATTTTAGGATTTTTATCCCTTTTAAAGAACTTACACAGAGATCACAGAGGAGGAACAGAGGGCCACGGAGTGAATAATTCTTTCTCTGTGACCCTCTGTTTTTCTCTGCGTTACTCTGTGTAATTAAAGGATTTTCTGACTTTTGGCACCTTTTATTCTTCTTCTTTTCTGAATTCCTCTCCCGGTTTTATCTCTTCAAGAATAAATCCCGTACCCCTTACGGTGCGTATATCAATATTTTTGTCATCGGAAAGATATTTTCTGAGCCGTGAGATGAACACATCCATGCTCCTTCCAAGGAAATAATCATCTTCCCCCCATATCTCGGTAAGTATATCCTCCCTTGCCAGCACCTTGTTCTTGTTTACTATGAAATACTTCAGCAGCTGGGCCTCCTTAAGTGTCAGTTTTTCTTTATTCTCACCGCTTATGAGCTCAAGAGTGTTGAATTTCAATACGGTCTTTGAAATTCTGAACTCATCATTCGATGAAGAATATGCCCTTTTCAATATGTTGTTGACCCTGAGTATCAGAACCTCCGGGTCGAATGGTTTTGTAATATAATCATCGGCCCCGATTTTAAGGCCCCTGACAATGTCTTCCTTAAGGCTTTTCGCCGTAAGAAAGATAACAGGTATATCAGGTTTTGCCTCCTTTATCTTTTCACCGAGCGTGAATCCATCCATTTCGGGCATCATGACATCAAGCACGCAAAGATCAGGGTTTACCTGTCCGAAAAGATCCCAGGCCTCTTTCCCGTCGCGTGCCAGTGTTACATCAAAGCCGCTTATAGAAATATATTGCGACAGGATATTCCCGAAATCCCTGTCGTCCTCTGCCAAAAGAATTTTCATAACCTGTTTTATGTTTAATATGGTATTGTAACTGTAAATATACTACCTTTTCCCGGTTTACTGCTTACCGTGACATCACCTCCGTGAGCCTCTGCAATCTTTTTCACATAGTAAAGCCCGAGCCCAAGTCCCTTGTATTTGTGAATATTTCCGGTGGAAGCCCTGTAAAATTTGTCAAAAACATGTTTCTGATCATTTTTTCCAATACCGATTCCATTATCTGCTACCCTAATGTGTATATTGTTATCCTGGGAAAATCCTTCTATGCTGATCACAGGTTCTTTATCGCAGTATTTGACCGCATTTGAAAGGAGATTATTAATGAGTGTCGTTATATAGACAGCGTCAAGTTCTATTTCGGGATTTGTGAAATTGTAATTTTGTGTTATTGTTGCCCCGTTTCCCCCGCCTGATCTGAAACTCTCGACAATGTCTCTCAGGAAGTCTTCAATCTTGACTTTTTTCTTGTCAATCTGAAACTGTGTTCTTTCCCACATACTTATTTCAAGTATCATATTGATAAGCTGATTTAGGTGAACACTCTGTTTGCTTATCATTCTGGCTGTTTCAACTATTTTCCCGTCGTTACCCCTGATCTGTGGAAGAAGAAGGGTTTTCCCGGCAACGGTGATAGTAGAAAGAGGTGTTTTCAGCTCATGGGTCATGTTATTTATGAAGTCGGTTTTAAGGTTTGACAGCCTTTTTTCCTCCATCAGGTTTTTATATGTTATCAGAAACAGTATCACCACCACAATGATGCTTAATGTGCTTAGAAACAAAGATGCAGCAGTCTCTCTCATCACTACCTTCTGTTTGTCCCTGAAGTCGATGAAATAATCAAAATCGAGCCTGTAATAGTTGGTTTCGCTCCTGTCGGATTTAACAAGGATCTCGGAAACATGACGCAATGGCCTGAAACCTCCCTGAGGTCCCCCTCTCTGAACAGTATCTCTCCTCCCTGGCAGCCTTGTCGCATATTCCTCACTTATGAATATTGGTATGCGATGGTCATTATTGATCAGCTCAAAATAATTCACAACTATCTTATGGTTAAAGTTTTTGTCGATCCTCCTCCTTTCAAAATAGTCGGATAGAAACTGGGAAAGATCCTGTTCCTGGTTTAATACTTTGTTGACAAAAAATATCACATCTTTCCTTTTGGCCGATAACTTTGCCGTATCGGTCATTGCTGCGATCTCGCGTGATGCTTTTTCCGAATAGTTGTTTATCATCATCCTGGCGGTATCGAATCCGTCAGTTGAAAATCGCCGGCTTATAGCCGTCAGGGCATCCTGGGAATACAGTCGGTACCTGAGATTGAACATCTCGGATTTACCCTGATAAACGCCCCTCAATATAATGACCTGTACTGTTATCAGAATTATTATAGAAACAATTCCGAGAATAAGAACTGCATTCCTTTTTTTCATAATTTTCCGGTTGCTGTCTCAAAAATACCTATTTTATCAATATGGCCCATTTCTCCTCCCGACATTAACCCAACGTTAACCGGGCGTTAACAAACGATCTGTAAAAGGGGCATTATCTTTGACATAACAAACAAAAACAGGGTAGTCATGAAAAAGATACGGGTTTTAATGATGGCAGTTTTACTTATTCCGGCCGGTTTTTTTACCTGGGAGGCGACAGCCCAGGAAAAAACAAAAGAGGAAAAGGAGCGTGAATTAAGGATGCAGGAGGAATTTGAGGCTCAGAAAAAAGCAATTGCGGAACAGAAAAAAGCTCAGGAAGAGTTGCAGAAACAGTTGAAGGATCAGCAGGGTGAGATCGACAAGGCGATGCAGGAGGCAAAGGACAAGATTGATGCTGCTCAGATGTACAAAGATATGATCAGGGTATACAGGGCACCTGGTGATAAGTCTGTTTACACTGGTGAACCTTTTATGTTTGCACCCGGCTCCGACAGATTCTTTAATCCGGCGAATATTGGCGACAACGAAAGAACAAACTGGGATTTCTCCAGATCTGTAAAGGAAAAATCTTTTTCCAAAAACTACTCTTTCGATGTTGAACCGACAGCTAAAAACGTAATTATGGCTGTGAACGGCGATTGCAAGTCGGGTGAAATAAGGATAAAGATTGTTATGCCCAATGGCAAGGTCTATTCCGACATAATGATAGACGAATATGGAAACCTCAACTGGAGGAAATCATTCTCAATATCTGAAGAAGAGAACAAGGATAAGGCAGGTGAATGGAAGTTTCAGATAAATGCCACTAAGGCAACAGGTTATTTTAAGATCTCTCTTCAGACTTTTTAGTTTTTTTCATTCCGCAGACTGAGGGGGCCGGTAGGGGATACCGGCCCCTTTTTTTATGAAGTGCGGGAGCTTTGGTGTTTTCTATGTAGGAAGCTACGTAG
>DAOOUQ010000034.1:0-31989 GCA_035390825.1 Bacteroidales bacterium
CCTTTTTTTATGAAGTGCGGGAGCTTTGGTGTTTTCTATGTAGGAAGCTACGTAGTTTCCTACATAGATGAAAGGCCTTCGTTCGGCTCGCGATGACTTATTATCAAACTGATGCAAAATTTTCAAGGCAGGATTTGGGCACATTTGTCAAATCATGACCTAAACCTCTCAATGCCCATACATATCTTTCATAGTTCATTTCTTCCATTTAAAATGTTTATTGCCAGTATATTCGTAAACATTTCCATATCAGTCTGCCTTAACTTTTGCCGGTTTTTCATCAACAGTTAAATCATCAGGCTGACTTAAAATCCTGCAAAGGTTAAAAGTGTCTGAAGCCCGGACATATCAGGATTGTTTGAATATGTAACATTCCTGAGGGTTAGTAAAAGTCTTCCGGTTTGATCATAAAGAGTTATCATATCACTCTTATTCTCTTCCCAGTTCTGAATCTCAACAGTTATCCAGTCCTTCGCCGGATTAGGAAAAATCAGTATTGAAGTCCCGTTAATTTCATCAGCAACCGGCTCTGCCGGCTTGGATTTGTCGTCTGAAACGCCTGATTCCGATTTTGAAAAGGTGAATACTTTCCTGGATGTTCTGTTTCCGGACTGAGCATACCAGAATTTGCGGGCCTGACCAGATACGGTTATACTGGTAAATACTCAAAAAAATAAAACTAACAGCTGTTTCATGGTTAATACAATTTAAATCAAAGGCAAATAAGTTCTTAAGAGGCTTCTGACTGAACTTGTATTGCTTTATTTGATCAAATTATTATATCCTCCTTCTGATAATGTTTTTTGTATTAAGAACATATCTTCAGAAAATTCCTCTTTCACATCATACTGTCCGGTAAAGAACTTATTGTTTTGTTCAGGCACAGTTCCGTTTTCCCGGATTATCACTGTTGCTGATTTCATATGAAACCAAACACCAGTCAATCCCCCAAAAGAGGGATTTTTCAGGAAATACAAGGGAAAGTAATATACTAAAGGTATCCCTATGAGATTTTTCCGGTGGGTTTTGATTGTCTCTTCAGAAATATTTAATTAATAAGCGATTTCTTTGACCGACAGACCCTTTGAAATGAGAATGAGAACTTCCTGTTCCCGTTTCTAGATTTCAGATATAATAAAAGACTTTAGGCAGACTTTGCTAAAATAATAAATTTTGTAAAGAAGTCAAAGTAATTGCCTGACTTTGAAAATTGACAAAGTCAATTTATCCTGTAAAATGTAAGTTTCACTATTCGGATACTGCCCCGGCCGTCCCGCCTTTTACACTCTCCACTTTAACAGTGAATTTATTCCCCCCGCTGACTATCCATTTAAGGTCAACATGCTGATAACCTTCAATATTTGATACCTCCATCTTCTGAGGATTTTTCTTTTGTTCCTGGTTAAGGTTCCTGTCCTTGTCGAGAACGATCATGCCGGCAATGACTTTTCCACCTTCGAGTGTAACATAATCAGGAGGATCGATCTTATATTTCAGATTGTTTCCTGAATGTGTCGGCATCAGCTGTTTGTTGACAACCGTTGCTGAAACTTCCTTAAGTCCGCCGCCGATGTTCCTGACCTTTACATCAGTGACCTCAAGCTTCGGCGTGACCCAGGCATTGTAAATACAGAAAGCGGCATTCCTGTGGGCATCGCTTTCGAGAAGGAAACCCGGATGGGTGCGGCCGAAATTCTTATTGAACCCTCCGATCTCAACTTTACCGTAAACAGGATGATCGACCTCCTGCCATGGTACAAAAGCATCTTCAAACAAAAGCAGTCTGTCGAATTCGTAAGGATCGGCGGCAGCTGTGTCGCCGTACATTAGGAAATCGTTCCACAGCTCGTTCGAGAAAACATAACTTCCGATTGCCCCGTACCACCAGTCGAGCTCACCTCCGTAAACGGTGTACATATCCTTCCAGATTGTAATGAACTTGTAACCGGCAATTATCTTTTCGCCTTTTTTACCTATCGTATTGAGTACATTTTCGTCGGAACGGGTAAATATCTCAGCACCCGCGCCCTGGACCGAAGGTCCTCTCAGGATCAGACCGCCGGAATTATGGAAGGACTGAGAGCCCGTGATGTTCCTGTGTTTGAAACCGAAATCGCGGACTGCCTGGTTTTCGGGAAATGAAAAAGGATATTTGCCGGCACCCTGCTGTATGTACGCCGGTTCCCAGTTAAACCCGTAATCGCGGTTCGGATCATATCCACCGATGCCGTCTTCATTTACGAGCCCGTCGCCGTCGTTGTCAATGCCTTCCTGGCCAAGGACCTCGTATTCTCCTTTTTCTCCGGGGGCACATCTTACCAGCTGTCTTGGATCCTTTGGATCAGTTTTGTACGTCCCGTATGGGCTTTTACGGCGCATCATACTGATTATGCCGTCGTTGTTCAGGTCATCGGGCTTATCCTCATCGTACAGGCCGTCGCGGTCATTGTCGATCGGGACAAGCCCCGATCTTGGAGAACTCGCCGTGTTGGGTTCGTCCATGAAATACTGGCGGGCATCGGGATTGATTGTCGGAAGAATATAAAATGTCTTGTCCTTCAGAAGTTCATTTATGAATTTATTCTCATCGGACATTTCGCAAAGATACCAGGCTGTATACATTGCCATTTCGGTTCCCTGTATCTCGTTGGAATGTATGTTGCCGTCGATATAGAACCCGGGCTTTTTGTCTGGGTCCCCGGTTTTTTTATCGGTAATCGTCAAAGCAATTATATCTCTGCCCTGGTAGGATTTTCCGGCCGATTCCATTGTCACAAGATCAGGGTATGCCTTTGCAAGTTTCTTACAAAAGTCATTTATGCCGTCGTATGTGTAATATTTATTCCATGATACCTGGACTTTCGGATTTGCAGGTGAGCCCGCTGCCTTGAAGAAAAGCTCGGCATTCTGGGTGTAGGCCTGGAGAAATATCATTGAAAGAACCAATGTGAATATTAAGTGTACTGATCTCTTCATTGTAATGCTTTTTTTGTTATAAATTCTTAAGGGTATTTGCAAACCTTATTTCAGCACCAGTGAGGTACTGATTGTTCCCGTATTTGCCGCTCCGGCTGTTATATTCACCTTTCCTTTCCCGGATACCAGCCAGCTGAACTCAGCCGATTCATCACCCTGAAGCCTTTGTATCCGCTGCACCTTCTGTCCGCTTATAAGTGTCTGGCCTTTGTCTGTTTCAACAGATATCCTCATTATCCTTGTCCAGATATTCTGATCGCCTGCCTCGGTACAGGTGGCGAAAATGCCTTTATTATGGACCTTAAGTATGATCCTGTATATATTCTCTCCTGCATCTTCTGTCCTGACATCGAGGAATTCAAGCTCCGGATGCATGGCGGCTATTGCTTTCAGAAACCTGTAGTGTGAATCGATGAGCGCTGCCGTTGTATCCTGGGGTGGATTAATCATTACAAATGGTTTTATGCCTCCGGCTTCAACTGTTTTCCCTGGAAAATCAGGATGGTCGATCTTTGTCCAGGGGACGAATACGTCTGTCAGATTTTTCTTTTCAGCGAATTTAAGGAACTCTGCTTCTGCATTTTTGCCTTTTTCTGATGTCAGCCACCATCCCGGGGTGCTGAAGCTGTACCTTCCGTAGTGAAAATAAGCCCATTCCATGAAGTTGCCCGGCTCTGTTGCAGAGGCAGGAGCGCCCTTGAGACCTGTGATTTCGTGGTACCTGTCGGAGACCAGCTTGTTTACCGTTTCATCGGTCTTCAATATCGATGTGATCTTACCCCTTTCCCTTCTCATCATACCCGGATCTCCCTGCTGGTAAGGTGCAGGATCGGAAGAAGATCCCCTTGCATTTTCCGGGCGGTCGGGTACCTTCATGGGCTGACCCAGATTATCCTGCGGGCCGAAGGTGAAAACCGCATATACATTGAACCTGTCGAAAAGGAAATCAGCGACAGCCTTCACCTCTGGTTCTGAAACCGGATATTGCCCGGAATTCCTTCCGAACTCCTCATAATTGAATGTAAAGTTCCTGTTGAAGGCAACGCCACCCTCGCCATCTTCATTGAAGCTGCCGTCTTTATCGTTGTCGGTGCCTTCGCTGTATACAAAATAGTCCCCGGTCTGGCCTTTTGAAATGTCGGCCTTTATCATCAGCCTCCTGTCGTCGCTGCTTTCAATATAATTTCCGGCTGGGTCCTTGACCCTTATCAGAGTTATGAAACCATCCTTGTTGAGATCTTCAAAAGGATCCTCATCAACGGCAAAATCCCTGTCATCGTCGGTTGGCCGTGAATTGACGTTCCGCTCATACCTTATCTTGCCGTAATATTGTGCAGATGCCTCAGGGCTCAAGTCGGGCAGGATATAAAAAGTTACCTTGCGGAGAAGATCCTTTGTTTCATTTTCGGCAGAAGCCATGAGAATCTTTTCGGCGAAGCCGTATGCCAGTTCCCTGCTGAACAGGTATCTTCCGTCCACCCCGCCGGCAACCACAATTCCCGGCTTTGTGTCTTTCTCTCCCGTTCCTATTGTTATCAGCCAGATATCGTTACCAGCGGCAGTCTTAGCAAGCGATCTTACAGAACATAAGCCGGGATACTGCGTTTCAAGAGCCTTTATTTTCCCGGTGAGCTGGCTCTGACCTGGATTCTGCGCCACGGTCTCATTTAAAATGCCCGGTATGACTGTAGCCAGTGCCATGATAAAAAACATGAAATGTTTCTTCATTCTTGTTGAGTTTTCAATGATCAGACAGAATATGGTTATGTGACTATCAAAAATAGTATATTAATTTATTCGGCAATACAAACCTTTTCAATGCTTATATGTTAATTTTGTATCCTTATAAAAAGCGGACCTGATGAAAAGATTTTGTTTCCTACTGGCAATAGTCCTTGTGCTTGTGTCGTGCAGCAGGAAAATAGAACCTGACAGCAGGATTATATCAGTCAGCATTGCCCCCTTCAGGTATTTTGTTGACGAGATTTCGGGAGGCAGGTTTAGTGTTAATGTCATGGTTCCTCCCGGCTCCAATCCTCATGTTTATGAACCAATTCCTGAGCAGATTACCCGTCTGGGAAAGTCGGTTGCATATATAAGCGACGGATATCTCGGATTTGAAATGGCATGGCTCGACAGGTTCTACGAGATAAACAGGACCATGGAAAAGCTGTCGCTATCTGGTTCCATCGATCCGATATTAAGTGAAGGCCATCATCACGATGACAGTCATTCAGAGGGTGCTGATCCGCATTACTGGGTTTCACCCCGCTGTGCCGCCAGGATGGCCCTGTCGGTCAGGGATTTCCTTACCAGGCTCGATCCGGGGAAGGGCGATCTGTTCAATGAAAATTATAAAAAGCTTCTCATAAAAATCAGTGAACTTGATTCAATGGCCTCGGAACTGTCGTCGCACAGTGGTAAGAAAGCGTTTATGATCTACCATCCCAATCTTGCATATCTTGCCCGTGACTACGGGCTGGAGGAGATCACTGTTGAAGCTGACGGCAAAGAACCTTCCCCGTCGCGGCTTGTGGAGCTTATCAGGAGGGCAAGAGCTGACAGTATTAAGGTGATAATGGTTCAAAGAGAGTACGATACAAAGAATGCAAGGGCTGTTGCTGATGAAGCGGGTGCCCGTATTGTGGTTATCGATCCTTTGTCGGAAGACTGGTACTCTTCGACGGCCGGAATAATTAAAACTATAAAGGAAAGCTTTGAGTAAAATCTTATATGGGAACACTATGCCTGAATGCCTTCTTGAACTGAAATCTGTTTCCTTTGCCTATGGTTCGTCCATTGTACTTAAGGATATTGACCTGAAGGTTTTTGACAATGATTTCATAGGTGTTATCGGGCCCAACGGAGGAGGCAAGACTACCTTGCTGAAACTGATACTCGGTCTGGTAAAACCCCTGAAGGGGAAAATAATCCCCGGAATGGCTCTTCAGGAGGGTAATGGTATTGGATATCTTCCCCAGATAACAACAGGAGATAATAATTTTCCTGTGACGGTTAAGGATGTTGTTTTGTCGGGACTGATGATGCGAAAGGGACTTATTAAAATGATGACGGCAGCTGACAGGAAAAAAGCCTCACGGGTCATCGATGAACTTGGCCTCAATGAACTTGCCGGTTCGTCTCTCAATGAACTTTCAGGGGGGCAGCTCCAGAGGGTTTTTCTGGGAAGGGCCGTTATTGGCGATCCGCGTCTCCTTCTGCTTGACGAACCGGGCAATTTTGTTGATTCCAGCTTCGAAAATGACTTTTACGAAAAACTCAGAATACTTAACAGCAGGATGGCCATCATGATGGTATCACATGATGTGGGGACCATATCTGCACATATAAAATCATTTGCCTGTGTTAACCGAATGCTTCATTACCATCCGTCATCAGAGATCACCAATGAAGATCTGCTTTCCTACGGATGCCCGATACAGCTTGTTACACATGGTGAGGTTCCCCATACTGTCCTTAAAAAACACTGACCAGTGGAGGTAAACATATTTCAATATGACTTTATTCTTAAAGGGCTCCTGGGAGCCGTTTTTGCAAGCATAACAGCAGGAATAGCAGGAACATACATTGTTTCAAAAAGAATGGTGTTCCTTAGCGGTGGCATTGCCCACGCCTCATTCGGCGGTATAGGGATAGGATACTTTTCCGGCATCAGTCCGGTCCTGGGGGCCGCAGTATTCAGTATCCTTTCAGCCCTTGGAATTGAATTCCTTTCGGTGAGACAGAAAATAAGGGAAGATTCCGCAGTCGGAATCTTGTGGGCATTCGGAATGGCAATAGGTATCATATTCATTTACCTGACCCCCGGATATTCTCCCGACCTCATGAGCTATCTTTTCGGCAGCATACTTACGGTTTCATACTGGGATATAAGCGCCCTGGCAGTAATGTCGGTGCTTCTGATACTATATTTCGGGATCTTTTTCCGGACAATATTGTATATATCCTATGATGAACAGTATGCCAGGGCATACTCTTCCTATGTAGACATTTTTAAATACATTACCACCGCACTAATTGCCCTGACGATTGTTCTTAATATAAGGATGGCAGGAGTGGTGCTTGTAATATCCCTTCTGACAATTCCCCCTAACATTGCAATGATTTTCACAAGGGTCTATAAACGGATTGTGGTGGCTTCGGTAATTACAGGGTTTATCGGTACCTCCCTGGGATATGCGATTTCATACAAGGCCGGGATACCGGCAGGTGCATCGATAATATTCACACTCGTGGTGATGTGGATTATTGCAAAATCAATTAACCGTCTGACTGTTTCAATGAGGACCGGAGGGTAATTTAACATAATTCTTAAATGATATGGATTACGATATAATAGTTATAGGAAGCGGCCCGGGAGGATATGTGGCCGCTATCAGAGCTTCGCAACTGAAGATGAAAGTGGCTGTTGTCGAAAAAGCTGAAATAGGCGGTATATGCCTTAACTGGGGCTGTATACCAACAAAATCGCTCCTGAAAAGCTCACAGGTATTCGAATACCTCAGCCATGCAGGCGATTATGGCATCAGGATCGAAGGAGAAGTAAAGCCTGATTTCAGTGCAATGATAGCCAGGAGCAGAAGCGTGGCAGACGGAATGAGCAAGGGGGTCCGGTTCCTTTTCAGGAAGAATAAGATCGAAATTCTGCAGGGGAAAGGCAGCCTTCTGGCAGCCAATGCTGTCGAGGTAACTGACAATGAAGGGCAGAAAAAAACATATTCGGCTAAAAATATTATCCTGGCTACAGGTGCAAGATCGAAGGAACTGCCAAACCTTCCGCAGGACGGGAAAAAAATAATTGGCTACAGGCAAGCGATGACACTCGAAAAACAACCCCGTTCGATGGTCGTTGTGGGCTCCGGGGCCATAGGCAGCGAATTCGCATGTTTCTACCAGTCGATCGGAACCCAGGTAACTTTGGTGGAATTCCTCCCGAGAATAGTACCAAATGAAGATGAAGAGGTGTCAAAACAGCTTGAACGTTCATTCAAAAAAATGAAGATGAGAATTCTTACCGACTCTTCCGTTGAGTCGGCTGATACCTCAGGCAATATTTGCAGGGTCAGAATGAAGACGCCGAAAGGCTATGAAGAGGTTGATGCTGACATAGTGTTATCGGCAGTTGGTGTCACGCCAAATACAGATGGAATAGGACTTGAGAATACGGGTGTGAGGACTGAGAAAGGAAAGGTAGTTGTCGATGACTTTTACCGTACAAATGTATCAGGTGTCTATGCAATTGGAGATATAGTGCATGGTCCGGCTCTTGCACATGTTGCATCGGCCGAAGGAATAACATGCGTTGAAAAGATCGCGGGGCTTGATCCCGCTCCGGTCGATTATACAAATATTCCGGCATGTACTTATACAAGTCCGGAAATTGCCTCGGTGGGCCTTACCGAGAATGCGGCCCGGGAGAAAGGACATGAAATAAAAGTAGGGAAATTTCCTTTCACGGCTTCGGGGAAAGCCAGTGCTGCAGGAGCAAGGGACGGATTTGTAAAACTCATCTTCGACGCGGAATACGGGGAACTTCTGGGCGCTCATATGATAGGCGCGGGCGTTACCGAAATGATCTCGGAGATTGTTGTTGCAAGAAAGCTTGAGACAACCGCCCATGAAATAATAAAATCAATACATCCGCATCCAACAATGTCGGAGGCTATCATGGAAGCAGCAGCCTCCGCTTACGACGAAGTAATACACCTTTAGACTGTTTATTACTTATTAGACGCAACCATTTGATGATTTTTTGCATCATTCTTATGAAAACCGATGCCATGTAAGATAAATTTTATATATTTTTATGTCCATAAAAAGGTCCGGTACCTTGCCTGACATAATAAATATAATAAAAGGTTGTCTTGCAGGCAGCAGAAGAGATCAGGAACTGCTGTACAGACGTCATGCCGCGAAGCTGTATGCCGTTTGCCTCCAGTATTCCGGTAATGATGATGAGGCAAGGGATATTCTTCAGGAAGGCTTTATAAAGATATTCGAAAACCTTATCCATTACAAGAATGAAGGTTCTTTTGAAGGATGGATGCGGAGGATCGTCGTCAATACCGCACTCGAAAAATACAGGAGCAAACATAACCTGTACAGGGTGGATGACATTGATACCATTCCTGAACCTGATGCATCACCGGAAACGGATGATTATTCAGGTCTTGAGGCGGGAGACCTTCTCATGATAATCAGGGACCTTCCTCCCAAATACAGAATGGTTTTTAACCTGTATGCTATTGAAGGCTATTCACATAAGGAGATAAGCCGGATGATAAACATTTCCGAAGGGACATCAAAGTCAAATCTCTCAAGAGCGCGGATGATCCTTCAAAAGAAGGTTAGTTTTTATACGGGAGTGAATAAAAAGGTAATAAGTGGTTAACAAGGAAGCAAATATTGACCTCCTTTTCAGGAACGGACTCAGGGATTTGGAAGTCCTTCCACCGGCTGAAGCCTGGACCAATATTCTTCCGGCTATCAGAAGAAGGCAGCGACCTGTTATGCTGTTACGCAGCGCTGCAGTTGCTGCCGTATTGCTCTCAATCTCTTTCCTGGCATATAAATGGAGCAGGGAGTTTTCTGTTACGCCTGCAAATCCTTTCTCGGCATATGAAAATGCAGTTCAGCCTGCAGACAATCCCCTTAATGTAAGAGCGGCACGACAGCTTCCTTTTGTTGCTGATAATTTAACAGACCGAAAGACAGATTACACCCTTGCTGAAAATATGGCCGCCCCTGTTACTGCCACCGATGAAAATATCCCGCAAGCAGCGGTTACATACGCGGAGGTTCCTGATAATATGATGATCCCGGGAAATATCGGGATACCTTCGCTTGCCTCAGCATCAGCCGGATTGCGTTACAGAACAGCTGTTGTTGATGAAGGATTTGATAAACAGGCAGAAATCATCTGCAATTTACCCGTGGAAAAACAGGAAAGATGGTCGCTTTATGCAGGCGCTTCACCTGACTACTATATGAGACCCGGCTTTAACAATGCCAAAGTGCCCGATCAGATTTACCAGAGCGAACAAGCAAGAATATCCTACTCGGGCGGTATCGGTTTTGCCTATAAGATCAACAGGAAACTTAGCATCCAGTCAGGTATTTACTATGCCTCTGTCGGCAATGAGGTTGCAGGAATAAACTCATTTGCCGGCTTCAGACCCTTTGACCAGACCAAAGGTGATCATAACTTTGAAGTGGTTACAGCAAGCGGACGGATTTATACTGATAACTCCGATGTCTTCCTGCGTGATATTTCAGGCGACAGGGTACTTACACGGTATACAAACGATGTGTTTGATCCTGTAAAATCAGACCTTTCATATCTCAGCAACTCGCTTTACCAGAATTTCAGCTATCTCGAAATGCCTTTCATGCTTCGCTATAAGCTTATTGATAAAAACATCGATTTCAACCTTATAGGAGGTCTTGCTTATAACTTCCTTATAAACAACAATGTTCACACTGTGATCGACGGCAGCAAATATTACATCGGTAAGACAGAAGGCCTTAACCCAATTCTGGTTAGCAGTTCAATGGGAATGGGTATCGAGTACACCATTTCTGACAAATTCTCCCTGAACCTCGAACCCACATTCAGATATTATCTCAGTCCTTTCGGTGACGCCACAGGTGTTAAAACACATCCATATTCTTTCGGTGTCTTTTCAGGCCTTTCATTCAAATTCTGAAACTGTTTCCGATACCGCCTCATTTCCTACTTCGCTCCTTGTCGCTGTTTACATATTTTTAAGATACGGCTTTCTTATTTATGAGGCGTAAAATCATTACCTTTGCCTTTTATTTACAATTAAGGAAAATCATGTCAGCAAAGGGCAGAAGATCGCTGGTTGCCATATTGGCGGTGATGTTTATCATTTTATTTGTTTTTATTGTCAATCAGGGATTTAACGATGTCAGAAACGGTTTCGGCACAACAAAAGCTGTCGACACGGTCTTTTTTAACAAACCATACAAAATTCCCGACAATGTAACATTTGCCGGAGAAAGAATGCCTCTCGAGAATTTTGATACGCGTGAAAGCCTCGACCGCGAGATACTCACAAGTGCATACAGGCACTCATCAACAATAATGATAATAAAAAGGGCAAACCGTTACTTCCCCGTAATTGAAAAGATCCTGGCTGAATACAAGGTCCCTGATGATTTTAAATACCTGGTGGCCGCTGAGAGTGAATTCCTTAATGTTGTGTCACCGGCTGGAGCCGCAGGTTTCTGGCAGATCATGGCCGGAACGGGTCGTGAAGCGGGTATGGAGATAAACAACGTTGTTGATGAAAGATATGATCTTGAAAAATCCACAAGATTTGCCTGTGACTTTTTTCTCAAATCCTATGAGCTTTACGGCAGCTGGACCCTTGCTGCCGCTTCATATAACGGTGGCAGGGCTTCACTTAACGAACAGATAAGGATACAGAAGGAGAATAACTATTATGATCTCCTTCTGAATGAGGAAACGGCAAGATATGTTTTCAGGGCGGTTGCCTATAAGCTTATTATTAATGACCCTGAAAGATTTGGATTTACAATAAGAAAGGAAGAACTGTATCCGCAGCTCGATTGTTTTGAAGTAAAAGTCGATACTGCCGTAAATGATTTTTCAGCATTCGCAAAAAGATACGGGACAAATTACAAGCTGCTGAAATTATTAAATCCGTGGCTCAGGAAGCCATATCTTGTCCAGAAAGCCGGCAAGGCTTATACAATAAAGATACCGGCTGAAGGAATGAGGTCATCTGATACAATTCCCCGTATATACTGATGCCTTAAGGATCTGATTGTGATGAAGGATGAAATAAAGGTTCTCGGAGCAAGGGTTCATAATCTCAGGAATATTGATGTTGAAATTCCGCGCAACAAGCTGGTCGTAATTACCGGATTGAGCGGAAGCGGCAAATCGTCACTGGCTTTCGACACTATATATGCCGAAGGCCAGCGCCGTTATATGGAGACCCTTTCAGCCTATGCACGACAGTTCCTCGGAGGCATGGAGCGACCCGATGTGGATAAGATCATTGGGTTAAGCCCCGTGATCTCAATTGAACAAAAATCTGTAAATAAGAATCCACGGTCAACTGTCGGGACAATAACAGAAATCTATGATTTCCTCAGGCTTCTTTATGCGAGGGCGGGAGAGGCTTACTCATGGGCCTCAGGCGAAAAAATGGTAAAATACACTGACGATCAGATCCTCGAACTCGTAAAAACAAGATTTTCCGGCAAAAGGGTTTATTTCCTGGCACCTCTTGTAAAAGGAAGGAAGGGCCATTACAAGGAACTCTTTGAGCAACTTCGCCGAAAGGGGTTCCTCCATGTAAGGATAAACGGGGAAATAAGGGAAATTACTCATGGGCTGAAGCTCGACCGTTATAAGACCCATAACATCGAACTTGTAATTGACAAATTCAGGGTGGGAGATGTCACCGATAAAAGGCTCCACGATTCAGTTCTTGTATCACTCGACCAGGGCGACGGGGTCATGATGGTGCTCGACACCGACGAAAAGGAACCACGGTATTTCAGCCGACATCTTATGTGCCCGGTCACCGGATTATCATACAACGAACCTGCACCTCATACATTTTCGTTCAACTCACCCCAGGGCGCCTGCCCTCATTGCAACGGTCTTGGCGAGATTTCAAGCATCGACATAAACAAGCTTATACCTGATCCTGATCTGAGCATCAGGAAGGGTGGAATAGAACCTCTCGGAAAATACCGGAACGTCTGGATCTTCTGGCAGATTGAAGCCATAGCGGAAAAGAACGGATTTACTCTCGACACTCCTATACGCGAAATCCCTGAAGAAGCACTTAACAAAATCCTTTACGGATCTGATGAAGTGCTTAAGCTGTCGAACACGCCTCTGGGTATGACCTCCAATTATTTCCTGACCTTTGAGGGAGTTGTGAACTTCGTCGGGAATATCGAGATCGTAAACGGCAAAAAGAACGGAACAAGAATTAAGGATCAGTACGTTCAGTATGAGGTTTGCCCTGAATGCAACGGCACGAGGCTGAAGAGAGAAGCACTGAGCTTCAGGATCGCTGACAGGAACATCGGCGATCTTGCCTCTCTTGATATCAGAGAACTTTCATTGTTTCTTAAGGACATTGAGGACAAAATGACCACAAAGCAGCGACTCATTGCCGCTGAGATCTTAAAAGAGATAAGGGCCAGGGTAGGGTTTCTTCTTGACGTGGGACTTGAATACCTTTCACTGAACAGGGGGGCCCGGACTCTGTCGGGAGGAGAGAGTCAGCGCATCAGGCTGGCCACTCAGATCGGATCGCAGCTTGTAAATGTCCTTTATATCCTTGATGAACCCAGCATTGGATTGCATCAGAGAGACAACCGGCGTCTTATAACAGCGTTGAAGGAACTAAGGGATTCAGGCAACTCTGTGATTGTTGTGGAGCACGACAGGGAGATGATAATGTCGTCGGACTATATTATTGATATGGGACCGGGGGCGGGACGCCATGGAGGGAACATTGTCGCGTCAGGCACTCCCGGTCAGATAATGCAGTTCAACACTCTGACATCAGGCTATCTTACCCACCAGAAAAAGTTTAACATCCCCGTAACCAGAAGAACCGGAAACGGAAAATACCTTGTAATGTCGGGAGCAAGCGGGCATAACCTTAAAAATGTTGACGCGGTATTCCCTCTCGGAACATTGATTTGCGTCACGGGAGTCTCAGGAAGCGGGAAATCTTCCCTTATCAACCAGACTCTGCATCCGGCACTCGCGAAGATATTCCATAATTCGGGCAAGGCCTCTCTGCCTTACAAAGACATCTCGGGAACAGAATATCTCGATAAGGTAATTGAGGTCAGTCAGTCGCCAATCGGCAAGACTCCACGGTCAAATCCCGCAACCTATACCGGCGTGTTCACTGACATAAGAAAACTGTTCGAACAAACCACGGAAGCCAAAATACGCGGGTTCACGGCCGGCAGGTTCTCATTCAACGTAAAGGGTGGAAGATGTGAGGGCTGTGAAGGCGCAGGCGTGAAGACAATTGAAATGAATTTCCTTCCCGATGTTTATGTCCTTTGCACGGAATGCAATGGCAAACGATACAACCGCGAAACGCTTGAAGTGAAATACAAGGGAAAGTCGATAAGCGATGTCCTGGATATGACAATTAATGTTGCCGTCGACTTCTTTGCCAATGTCCCGTCGATATATCATAAGATCAAGACCCTCCAGGATGTGGGCCTGGGATATATCAGGCTCGGTCAGCAGTCAACAACTTTGTCGGGCGGCGAGGCTCAGCGTGTGAAACTTGCAACGGAACTCTCCCGTCGCGATACGGGCAAAACTCTCTACATCCTCGACGAACCGACTACGGGCCTGCATTTTGAGGATGTGAGAGTTCTTCTCGATGTACTTAACAAGCTTGTCGACAGGGGAAATACGGTAATAGTAATTGAACATAACATGGATGTCATAAAGATGGCAGATTATATAATTGATCTCGGGAAAGAGGGTGGAAGGGAAGGAGGAAACATTGTCTTTTCAGGCACACCCGAAAAGCTCGCGGAATGTGACTGCAGCTATACCGGATTATTTCTTGCCGAAGAACTTAAGGCATAGATTTTACTTATATTTGTCGCGCTTAAACATTATTATATGAAGAGAGAAAAACAGGTTGATCTTATCAAGGAGGCTTTTGAACAGAAGACATGGAACGAAATTCATACGACTGATTCATGGAGGGTATTCAAAATACTCTCCGAACTTGTTGAAGGATTCGAAAAGCTGTCAAGGATAGGCCCCTGTGTATCAATATTCGGTTCGGCCCGGACCCATTACAATGACAAGTACTACAGGATGGCTGAAGACATCGCCTACAAGCTTACCCGGAACGGTTACGGGGTGATAACCGGTGGCGGTCCCGGCATCATGGAAGCAGCAAATAAAGGTGCAAAAAGGGGAAACGGCAAATCAGTCGGAATAAATATTGACCTTCCATTTGAGCAGAGGCCTAATCCTTATATTGATTCAGACAAACTCATTACTTTCGACCACTTTTTCGTGAGGAAGGTAATGTTCATGAAATATGCCCAGGGTTTTATAGTTCTCCCGGGCGGATTCGGTACTTTTGATGAGCTTTTTGAGGCTATAACACTTATACAGACAAAGAAAATAGGAAAATTCCCTATTATTCTTGTCGGGGTAAAATACTGGAGCGGATTGCTGAAATGGATCAGTGATGTCATGCTTTCAGAAGAACACAATATTTCGGCTGACGATCTGAATATCTTTACACTGGTGGATACATCAGATGAGGCAGTTAACAATATTGTGGAGTTCTACTCAAGATATCTTCTCAGCCCGAACTTCTGACACTTATCTTTTTCTGATACGGTCAAGCTCCCTTTCAGAATCCTTTCTTTTAAGGGTTTCCCGCTTGTCATATTCCTTTTTGCCTCTGGCGATTGCAATCTCAGCTTTTGCAAGCCCTTTTTCATTGATAAAGACCTTAATGACTATAATAGTGAGGCCCGATTCTTTAACCTTTCTTCCGATTTTTGAAAGTTCCCTTGATTTGAGAAGAAGTTTTCTTTCCCTCAGAGGATCATGATTGTTAAGGTTCCCCCACCAGTATTCCGCTATATGCATCCCCTTCACGTACAGCTCTCCGTCCCTGAAAAGGCAGTATGAATCGGTAAGGTTTGCCCTGCCTTCCCTGATCGACTTGATTTCAGTGCCCATCAGTTTGATCCCTGCAATGTACTTCTCGAGGAATTCATAATCGTGCGAAGCCTTTTTATTTTTAATTACAATATCTGACGAACGGGTCCTCATCTTGTTTTCATGAAGGAATTGCATAATAGATCTTGTCGAACAATATCGTGATGATCTTATTTCCCGCCAGAAAGAGAATCAGGAAAATTGCTGTTTCGGATAACAGAAGGTGAATTTTTTTGTCCGACGGAGGATTTGACAAGCTGCTTATTCCCGTCCAGAAGATATATAGTCCGTAAAAGGCAAGCAAATTGACAAATATGAATGATTCGAAAAGCAGGCTCACAATCTGGCAGAGAAGCAAAGGCATGATTGATCCCGCTGCCAGCTTAAAGGATGATTCAGGATCGCAATCAGTGTTGAAGTATTTTGCCGCTTTGGTGAAAAAGAAAGCTGTGCCGTAGATGGTAAAAAATAAAAGAATAAAATACCTGATGCCGGTAAGAACTGAATATAATGATGAAAGGCCTGTGTCGATAAATAAGAATGATCCCAGGAATGCTGATGCAGATGCCAGAAGAACTAACGGAAGGATCAGATTCCTGCTGAAATATCCTGCAGGGTGATTTTCTGAACGGATCTTATCCCATTCTTCTTCTGTATTTAGGATAAGGCCATATATCGTACCTTTAAGAAATCTGAAATTCATCCGCGACCGTGATTTGTGCCACAAAATTAAATATTTTTATGGTAATTTGGCTCAATGGATGATATGTATGATATTACCGTCGGACCTGACATGATGAGTTATGACATGCTTGTTGTTACGGGCCCTACGGCTTCGGGAAAGACGGCCCTTGCCGCGACCATTGCCCACAGGCTTGGCGGTGAGGTGATAAGCGCCGACTCGAGGCAGATATACAGGAAGATGAACCTGGGTACAGGCAAGGATTACAATGATTATATTGTCGATGGCAAGCCTGTTCCATATCACCTCATCGATATCGCTGATCCCGGATATAAATACAATGTCTTTGAATACCAGCGTGATTTCACGGCTACGCTTCTTGGAATGAGGTCGAGGGGCGCCTTCCCTGTTGTATGCGGCGGATCGGGGATGTACATCGATGCCATAGTCTCAGGATACAGGATGTTTGAGGTGCCACCCGATCCTGAATTCAGAGCATCACTTGAAGATAAATCGCTTAGCGAACTCGCCGGGATACTTTCGTCCTATAAAAAGCTTCATAACATTACCGACCTTGATACAAGGAAACGAGCAATACGTGCTATTGAAATTGAGAGGTTCAACGAAATGCACAGGGGTAAACAGTCAGCTTCTCCTGAAGTAAGACCTCTTGTCACGGGAATTCTTTACAGCCGTGAAGAAAGGAGGGAAAGGATAAGCGCCCGTCTGAGACAACGGCTTTCCGAAGGCATGATCGATGAGGTAAAGCAGATGCTTGACGAGGGTATAAGTCCCGAGTCACTTATTTACTATGGCCTTGAATACAAGTATCTGACTCTGTACCTTACAGGGAGGCTTACCTACGACAATATGTTCAGAGCGCTCGAGACCGCCATACATCAGTTTGCCAAACGCCAGATGACGTGGTTCCGCGGAATGGAACGAAGAGGCGTGAAAATCCACTGGATAAATGGTGAACTGCCTTTCGAACAGAAGGTTGACTATGTTCTGAAACTCCTATTTCAGATAAGTGTCGAGCCATTCAAAGAATTCCCTCTGCCAGATGACTGAATTCTGGGGTTTCAGGACAAAATGAGTCTCGTCTTCAAAAAACAGAAGCCTGCTCGGAATATTATGAAGTTGTGCAGCCTGAAATGCCTCAAGGCTCTGGGTATATGGTATCCTGAAGTCGTTGGCCCCGACAATTATCAAAATGGGTGTATCCCAGCTTTCAACTCTCAGGTGGGGTGAGAACTGATAGCTTCTGGGGTTGTTCCAGTAGGGCCCTTCAATGTCTTTGTTCGGAAACCAGAGTTCCTCGGTGGATCCGTACCAGCTTGTGAAGTTGAACATGCCGCAGTGCGAGACAAACGCCTTAAAGCGACCGCCATGGATCCCTGCAAGGTAATATATTGAATAACCTCCATAGCTGGCTCCGACTGCACCCAGCCTGTCTGCATCAACATATGGCTCCTTTGCCATCGCATCCGTAGCATCGAGGTAATCCTGCATGTTGGCGCCTCCGTAATCGCCAGAAATCTGTTCTTTCCATTCCTGACCGAATCCGGCTACCCCTCTTCTGTTGGGAGCAATAACGATATATCCTTTTGCCGCCATCATCTGCAGGTTCCATCTGTACGACCAGAACTGGTCGAGGGTCGATTGCGGCCCTCCGTTGCAGAACAGCAGGGCAGGGTACTTCTTCTTCGGATCAAAGTCGGGCGGGAACACAAGCCACATCTGAAGATCCTTATTATCTTTGGTCTTAATGTATTTCTCCTCGACATTGCCCATCTTTATAGCGTCATAGATGTTCCTGTTGATAAAGGTTATCTGCTTTATCTTTCCTGAATTCATATCCACCACCGACACTTCCGGAGCCATCGACATTGAGCAGATGCCTGAAACAAGGACTCCTTTCTGAAGGGAAATTGGTCCCATGTTGTGTTTGCCTTCAGTAACAGGCTCTATATTCTTAATAGTCAGGTTGATCCTGAAGATCTGGGTCGTGCCCAGATGAGAGCAGGTGAAGTAAATATTCTTATCATCGGCCCAGGTAAGGTTCTCGACATCAAACTTCCATCCTTTTGATAACCATGTCCTGGCCTTATCCTTAATATTATACACAAACAGCCTGTCAAGATCAGCTTCATAGCCATTCCTCTCCATGCTCTGGAATGCGATCATTGATCCATCCGGAGAAAAAACGGGGTATCTGTCATAACCGGCATTTCCTTCAGTTATATTCGTCTCTTTGCCCGATGAAATTTCATAAAGGTAAATGTCAGAATTTGTACTTACAGCGTCGTCAATCCCCCTCAGCCGCTTCGATGTATAGGCAATATATTTTCCATCGGGGCTCCAGGCAATCTCGCGTTCATCATAATAAGGGGCCGTGGGCGATTCAAACTTCTGATCCTTCATGATGTCTTTTTCGCCCGAAACAGACGATCCGTTAAATGAGGCAACGAATATATGGCTGTACGAATAATCGCTCCAGGCATTCCAGTGCCTGTACATCAGATCATTGATAATTCTGACCTTTGCTTTTGGCAGACCGTGTTTTTCATTGGCTGTCTGGTCGAGTTTAACCCTTCTGGTGAAATAAATCCTTTTACCGTCAGGTGAAAGGGAGAAAATCTCAAATTCCGAAAGGCCTTCAACCTTAAGCTGTTCCGATCCGTCAGCATTCATTGTCATAAGACCGGATTCTTTTACAAATGCTATCTTTTTGCCATTTTCGAACCATTGCGGTGAACTTCCCCCCCTGACTAGCAGAACAGGATCGCCTCCGCTGCTGCTTATTTTAAATATATCAGTCTCCGATGCTTCAGTCTGAAGGTCTCTCCTTGATACTGTATATAATACTTCAGATCCGTCAGGGGATAGCACTACCGATCCCAGCCGCCCGAACTTCCACATTATTTCCGGGGTCATCAGGCCTCCTGCTTTTTCATCATCGGTAAGCCGGTTATCGATAACCGGGGCTTTTTCATCTGTCTGAGCAGTCTTTTCTGCCGTCTTTGGCTTGCACGAGATGGCAACAATGGCCAATGCAAAAATCCATAGGTAAAAGGGCTTTTTCATAAAAAAATTTCTGCCTGTTTATTTCTGGTTTTTAAGAGCTTCCAAAATCTTTTCTTTCAGTTCATCGTACAATTCCGGATTGTCTTTAATTATCTGCTTTACTGCATCACGTCCCTGACCGAGCTTTGTATCGCCATAGCTGAACCATGAACCGCTCTTCTTTATTATATCAAAATCGACGCCAAGGTCAACTATTTCACCCAACTGGGATATTCCTTCACCATATAGTATGTCGAAGTCGGCCTTTTTAAAAGGAGGCGCCAGCTTGTTTTTTACAATTTTAACGCGTGTCCTGTTGCCGATGATCTCCTCACCTTCCTTGATCTGGTTTGTTTTTCTGATGTCGACCCTTACTGATGCATAGAATTTAAGGGCATTACCTCCTGTTGTTGTTTCAGGATTGCCGAACATTACTCCGATCTTGTCCCTGAGCTGGTTGATGAAAACGCACGAAGTGTTTGTCTTGCTGATGTTTGCTGTAAGCTTCCTGAGAGCCTGCGACATCAGCCTTGCCTGGAGGCCCATCTTTGAATCACCCATCTCGCCTTCTATTTCAGCTTTTGGTGTGAGTGCGGCAACAGAGTCAATGACAATAATATCGAGAGCTCCCGACCTTATAAGGTTATCGGCTATCTCAAGAGCCTGCTCTCCGTTATCGGGCTGGGAAATAAGGAGATTTTCCACATCAACGCCAAGTTTCTCGGCGTAATTTCTGTCGAATGTGTGCTCTGCATCAATGATGGCAGCAATGCCTCCGTTTTTCTGTGCCTCTGCTATTGCATGTATTGCCAGTGTTGTTTTTCCTGAAGCTTCAGGGCCATAAATCTCAATGACCCTTCCTCTGGGAAATCCGCCAATACCAAGGGCTGAATCGAGGCCTATCGATCCGGTCGATATTACCTGGATATTTTCAACGGCGTGATCGCCAAGCTTCATTATTGTTCCTTTACCAAAATCTTTTTCTATTTTGCCAAGGGTGACCTCAAGTGCCTTAAGCTTATCCTTGTTGATTTCTTTCCTTTCGCTGCTCATATTACTGGTTTGATTATTTATAAAGTGCAAATATCTGATCTGAGTGGTTTTTTGTATCAACTTTTGAAATGATCTTTTCAATTATTCCCTTTTCGTCAATTATAAAGGTTGTCCTGATTATGCCCATCACGCTCTTTCCGTACATGAGTTTTTCTCCGTAAACACCGTAATCGTTCAGTATCTTTTTCGATGTGTCGGCAATCAGGGGGAACGGCAGTGAGTATTTTGAAGCAAAACCTTTATGTGATTTCTCGCTGTCGGCGCTTACACCCACAACGGCAAATCCCTTTTTCAGCAGCTCCTCATAACTGTCCCGCAGGCTGCATGCTTCAGCCGTGCAGCCAGGTGTATTGTCCTTCGGGTAGAAATACAACACAACTTTTCTGCCGGTAAAGTCACTCAGCTTTACCGTTTTTCCATCCTGGTCGATGCCTTCGAATTCAGGAGCCTTCATGCCCTCTTTCAACTGTGCCATTTCCTTAAATTTTGTAATTAGGGGTAAATTTACGAAGTTTGAACCGTATTTGGTTTTATGGCCGGCAATTATTATTAACAGAGAATCCTTATCAGATTGGTATCAGGCTTATATCGTAATGATATTTCAAAAAAGTTAGTAAATGGGGTTTAAAAAAATTTGCAATATTTCATTACTGGCTGCAATTCTGATTGTTCAGGTGGCGGTCAGCGAATCCTTTTCTCAGGGCACAGTCAGTCGGCCGTCACGTCAGGCCGCACTTGACGCTTTTGCCAAAGGTGATTATGAGAAGGCCTGTCTTGAATTTGACATCCTTCTTCAGAATTACTCAAGGGACCCGTTGTACAAGTACTACAAGGGTGTCTGCCTTGTAAAGCTGAACAGGGATCCTGAGTATGCCCAGGAATATCTGCTTGATGCCCTGAATGGTGCGGTCGACATCAGAAGCGTTCCGAACGACGCATGGTTTTACCTTGGCCGTTCACAGCAAATGTCGGGGAGGTTCACTGAAGCCGTGAAATCATACAATACATATGAAAACAAGGTTGGGCGCAAGGTTGCCAGAACAATGAATGTATCTCAGTATATTCAGGAAGCAAAGGAAGGCAGGGGGAAGATAGATGGGTCACTTGCAAGGGTCGAAGACAAAGCCACAGAGGAACCTGTTCGTTCAATCCTGGCCGATTCAGTCGCCACAGTGAAACATACTGTTGTTGCTGAAAATTTACCTGTGGCTGAAAAGCCGGCAAAGGCAAGGGAGGAAGTTCCTGACGATTATGATAAGGTCCTGACAGAAGCCATGAATTATCAGGTTAAAGCTGATTCAATCACGGCAATAGCTACGGAAGCCAAAACCAGACTTGGAAGCATGCCTGCCGGCCAGCAGCTTAATGAAAAGTCGAGAATTGCTGAAATGGAAGCTCAGTCAGCAGATTACCAGAAACTTGCTGATAAGAAATTCAGCGATTCATCGAACGTGACTTCAGTTCAGTCAACAGTTCCCGGTTCCTCCGATCAACAGCTAAAGCCTGTTCCGAAGGAGTCTCTTTCTTCCTTTAAAGTAGAAACAAACCCGGCTGTTGCGGCACGCCAGAAGATAGCTTTTGAAAGCGCTCTGCCGGAAGGCCTGGTTTACAGGATACAAATAGGCGTATTCAGCAAACCCGTTGAGGCCTCGTTTTTCAAGGGTATCTCACCTGTTTCAGGATACAGCATACCTGGCAGCGATGCCAAAAAATATTTTGCAGGGTTGTTCAGGCGGATGTCCGATGCCGGAAGCGCCCTTCTTCTGGTACGCCAGACCGGGTTCCGCGATGCCTTTATCAATGCAGTTATGGATGGCAAACCTGTTTCTGTTGAAAGGGCTTCTATTCTTGAAAAGGAATGGGGGCAGAAGCCACTGTTCAACACTTCTCCTGTAAAGAAGCCATCAGGTGAAGCTGTTGCAACTCTCGTCTACAGGGTGGAGGTTTCCCGGAGTCCTAAGCCTGTAAGTAATGATAAATATGAGAATTACAGTGCGATGGCAGGTAACAGGGGCTTTGAAGTAATTAATGCCGACGATGGAACATTTGTATATCTAATTGGAAAATTCATTACCTTTGAAAGCGCTTCCGAATATGCCGGGCTCCTTAACAGAAACGGTTATCGCGAAGCGAAAGTGGCAGCCTATCTGGGGAACAGGGAAATTCCTCTTGAGACTGCCAGACAATTATTTGAAAACCAGAAATGAAAGAAAAGACAATACGCAAGAATGACAAACTTCGCAGCCGCGAAGGAAATCATTCACTTGTTCTCTACAATGATGAGATCAACACTTTTGATTATGTCATAAAATCGCTGGTTGAGGTTTGCGGGCATGATGCGGTACAGGCCGAACAGTGCGCCCTGATAGTTCACCTGAAGGGAAGCTGCGAGATCAAACTTGGCATCAAGGGAGTTTTGATGGCAATGAGCAGGTCATTGAATGCAAAAGGCCTCAACACACGTGTAATCAGCTTCTGAATTTTATAACTGCATTTTCTTCCGTTAATGCCCCGGATTGTCTTTTTTACGGAAGAAAACATAAAGCGCCCTGTCGAAAAACATCAGGATAAGTATCCCGGGCACTGCATAGGTAATCCATTGGGGCAAAGCTGAATTTTCAAGCCATAAATTATTTAACCGGGGGAGCGATACTTCAATATCGCTGAAATACGACCACACCTTAGTTCCAAGGTTACTGCTGCTGCCGGCTGGAATAAATATTGCACATATTACCAGGGCCGCTGTTACAGCCAGTGACACGAGCGGAACCCTGTTCCTCACAAGGAAGCTTTCCCGCGAAGTCGCTGATTGTTTTTCAATCATGATCCTTGCCATGGTCTTCGCCGTGAATCCTTCGGGAGCCGTTTCTGTATTTCCGCGATTCATGAATTTCCTCAGAAGATCATCGTTATTTATTTCTTCCTTATTCATTGTGGTATGTGGTTTTCTTTTCAGCGTTTTTAATAATCCCGGCCATCTTCTGCCTTGCCCTGAATAACCTCACCTTGATGTATTGCTTTTTTATACCTGTAATCAAGGCAATCTCATCGGTCTCCAGCTCATCAAAGTAATACAGGGTGATAAGACCTCTTTCTTCTTCCTGCAATTTCTGAAGAGCAAAGTTAACGAGAGAATTCCTGTAATTGTCGACTGCCTCATCCTCATTGGTGCTTTCAGCAAGAAAATCAACAGCATCGGCAGGAAATTCCTCAAGGGAAAGAACGCGTGAACCCCTTGTCCTTACAAGAGAAACTGAAGTATTATACACTATCCTGTACAACCATGTTGAAAAACTGCTCTTTTTCCTGAAATCCTTTAACGACCTGAAAGCTTTGAGGAAGGCGTCCTGGGCTATTTCTTCAGCTTCTTCCCTGTTCCCGCATATCCTGTATGCAAGGTTGAAAGCATTGTCTTTATGCCTTTCTATAAGGAATGAAAAAGCATTTATGTTGCCTTCAAGCACCTTGTCAATATATACTATATCGGCCTTCTTATCCATTCAGGAACTTTGACGCAAAAAACATGAAACGGTTTCCGTAAAATGTAAGTTTTTTTACCGGTATCCCGATAAAAAATCCCAAAAAAGTTTTGGATCTATGAAACCCGAAAGGATGGATCCTTGTCTAAAGGGTGAAAATTAACCAAAAAACACAGTCATGGAAACATTAGTTGCTTTTATTGCATTTTTTGCGACAGTATTCGGTATCATGTATCTTCATTACACTACCCGTAACAAGGAGAGAATGGCTCTTATAGAAAAAGGCGCTGACGCAAGTCTGTTCAATACCGGGAAGGAAGGGAAGTCCTCCTGCAACTGGGGTAAAGTCACCCTTAAAATCGGGATGCTCTTAATGGGTATTGGCCTTGGTATCATTGCCGGCGCCATTTGTGATTCTGCAGGGTTGTTCCCGGATGAGGAGACAGGCTATTTCTCGATGATATTTCTTTTTGGCGGCCTCGCTCTGGTATTGTTTTATCTCTTCGACAGGAAAAATAAATAACCTTATTTCCTCAGTGACTCTCTGTGTCTCTGTGCACCTCTGTGTAATCAAAAGAACTTTCACCGGTTACGCAGAGATGCACTTATCGGATAGAAAATCGTTTCACTTGGTATAGAATTCGATCATCTTTTTTATTGCATCGCTGCACACCGTGCAATATCCCTTCGGGCCATTGCTCTTCATCCTGCAATCCATCTCAGGCCTGAAAATTCCTTTGGCTGAATAGCCTCCCCCCTCAAACAATCCTGTCACCCCCGCATATTTTTCTTCCGCCGGTGTCGGAACAGGAGTTCCGGCAGCTATCAGCTTCTTCCATTTTGAATCGAAATTGACCATCGTAGTGATATTTGGCTCCCATGGTTCCACATTCAGCGGATAAAATTCCTCGTAAGCCACCTCCGATGAGTAATATTCATCAGCCAGACCTGCGAATCCGTGACCGAACTCATGAATAAACACAACCGGAGACAGAGGGTGTCCCGTCGTGGTCCCGCTGTAATAGTTGTAAACCCCTCCGCCTCCGTACTTCGTGCTGTTAATAAGCACAATAATATTATCATGAGGCACATTTGCAGCATAGTCATTTACCGATTTTATATCCTGTGTTGTAAGATACCTGTCGGTCCCGAAAGTGTAAAAGCTCGAATTCAGGGCAGTATTCTGGTATATGCCTTCTCCGGGTATGTCGGTTCCCGAATCGGCAGAAACGGCCTCTACCGCCCATATATTAATTCTATCGCGGTAATTGCCGAACGGAGCGGTGGCAAAAAGAACATCTGCCAACTTCTTTACATCTTCCCTGAACTTTCCCATTTCATCTGAAGTATATCCTTCAGCAATGAATGCAAGGTCGACACCGGAAGCCGGGTTGCTGTTGCCATAAATTCTTGTAACGTTTGCAGTTGCAGGCTTTTCCCTCCTGATATAAATATCTGCAGGGTCGATCACCGTTTCATGTATCGGAGTGAAGCTGCCGTCTTTCTGCCTCATGTTAAGGACAAACCTCACCTTTGCCTTAGGGAACGGCATCGTTGCCACCTCATAGAAGCTCCGTTCAGTTGTCTTTGCTTCAGCAGTAGTCTGCCATTCCTGGAAAAGGGTGCAGAACCCTCTTGAATATATAAGGGTATTCGTTGCCTGATCATATAGTTCGTACTTGAAATTTCCATAATTGAACGGATCAATCAGGTTTAAATGAGAACCTCCGAAGAAAGGTTCTTCCTTCATACCCACAGGATACACGACTGTTTTCCGGCTCGATCCGGCAAACATAAAATCGTACCGGAGGACCCGGTCAGTGAAATATTTATCAAATGTGTTCTGTCCGGAAAGCGACAGAGTGTACAAAACCACGATTAAAGATGATATTTTTCTCATTTTAAAGTGAATAATTGATAAGGTTATAAAGCTATTAATAATCATCAATAAGGATAAAGATTTTAATTAATTTTACTGCCAGTTGTTAAATAATTAACATCATGGCTGACCTGAACACGAGAATTAGCGATTTCATCTGGGCAAATCTGAATGAAAAGCATGTTTCCGGAAAGAAGGATCAATTCTGGGAAGCTCTTTCAAATACCGGAACAGAATTATGGCTTGATACAGGCGACATAGAAGAGGCCGAAGCAAACTGGTCGGCTGAGATGAGCGCTCTTACAACAAACAATACACTGCTTAACAATGAAATACAAAAGGGCATATATGATATTTTCATTTCAGAGGCCCGGCATATCCTGAACGGGTTGACTGTTGAGGAAAAGGTCAGGGAAATTGCATTCATGATAAATGCGCGTCATGGCCTCCGGCTCGCCACAAAGTTTGGGGGATATGTGAGCGTTGAGCTTCACACCGATGCTGCTCATGATATAAAAGCCATTGAATACTACGGGAAACGCTACCACGAGATATGTCCCGACCAGTTCATAATAAAAGTGCCTTTTACAGCCGAAGGGCTGATAGGAGCCAGGAAGCTTCGCGACGCCGGAGTAAGGGTCAACTTTACGCTGGAGTTCAGCGCAAGGCAGAATGTGCTTGTCACACTGGCAGCCAGGCCTGATTATGTAAATGTCTTTCTTGGAAGAATCGGAGCCTTCCTGACGGATAACAAGCTCGGGGACGGCTCGGGAGCAGGCGAGATGGCTGTGATCTCATCCCAGAACTGGGTCACGGGATTGTCGGCACGGAATCCCTGGCAGACAAAACTCATTGCTGCCAGCCTCAGGCATCATAACCAGCTCGACCTCCTTGCCGGTACCGATGTTTTTACTATGCCTCCGAAAGTTGCTGAAGCAGGAAGGAAGTCCCTGAACGGTAACTTCAGCCCGCGAACACATGAGAATTATGATGTAAAACTATATCCTTCTGCTGACGGAGCCCATATTGAAAAATTCTGGGAAGTGGATGATAAAGTACTGAGTCTCGCTGAAAGGTTGTCATCTAAAATGCCTGTAACAGGCCGGGAACTGATCCGGATAGCACACGGGGAAGGTTGTGAGGATATGTTTCCTTTGCTTTCAAAAGAGGAAAAGGATGTTATCTCACGTGACGGGAAAATACCGGTTTACTCCAAATGGAAAGACAAAATAATGGCCGGTAAAATTGCTCCCGATACCCTTCTCACCCTGGCAGGCCTTGCTTCGTTTACAAAGGACCAGGAACTGCTTGATGAGCGTATCCTGGGAATCATAGCCTGATTAAACCGATCTTTGCCTTGCGGTTTCGTAGAGAAGGATACCTGCAGCAACCGATACATTAAGAGAGGCAATATTGCCCGTCATTGGTATTTTAACGTTTTGATCAGCCAGTGCTGACAGTTCCCTGCTTATCCCCTTGTCCTCGGCACCCATAATTATTACAACCGGACCTTTTAATGGTGCCTTTGAAATTTCAAGTCCCGATTTTTCAGTCGCGGCAATCACTTTCAGGCCAGACTGTTTAAGGTATTCAACAGAACGTACTATGCTTTTTTCGCGGCATACGGGGAAGTAATGAAGGGCTCCGGCTGATGTTTTTATTGCATCTGCAGTGATCCTTGCCGATCCTTTCTCCGGTATCACGATCGCATGTGCCCCAAGGCAGTCGGCGCTTCTCACGATAGCCCCGAAATTTCTTACATCCGACACTCCGTCGAGGGCAATGATCAGTGGATCCTCTCCCTTTTCGAAGATCATCGGGAGAAGATTCTCAATATTCTGAAATTCAATAAGCGAAAGCCATGCAAGCACTCCCTGGTGGTTCTTGCGGGTCACCAGCTCTATCCTCTCCAAAGGGACTATCTGGAAAGGGACATTGTATTTCCTGACTTCAACCATCAGTTCATGGTACAATGGTCCCTGAAGGCCCTGACGTATGAGCAGACGGTCAATGGGCTTTCCTGCCCTTATCGCTTCAATAACAGACCTCAGGCCAAATATGCAGTCAGATTCCTTTTGCATGGTTAAAAATCTTCGGGATTATCGAGGCGGAAAACTATACCTTTTCTCCATGATGCAATTGCTTTGTCCCAGTACGTGACAAGTGTTTCACTCCGGCTCAGATAGTAATCATTTTCCGAGTATTTATTCTGCCTTGCCCTGAAATTGAACCAGATGTAATTCTCCTTCAGGTGGACCCTGCCACCCCAAGTCGATTTAATCACGGGCTTGCGGTATCCCCAGCTTTCACCTTCGTTGCTCTTGTACACCTTGTCGGGCGGACCGTAGATGGTATATATCATCCCGCGTTCGGTTCTCCATCCTTCCTTGAAGGATGTGAAATAATAGTTTGAATACAGGATTCTTGTATAGTAAATCCTGATAAGTTCTCTCGACCTGTCAATATTTCCTCCGCACTTTATCCAGAACTCATCGAGTGCAACCTTTTGCCTTGGTGATGTCCGCATTGAATTCATCTCATCCTCTGAAGCAAGATAAGCAAGAGGTTCGATCATAACCTCGGGAGTGTTCATAGCCGGGAATGCATCCCCGAAATTGAAAAATGTATACCCTTCACCGCTCTCCCTTTCGGTCGAGCAGAAATATACCCCGATGGAGGGAAACATAATCGGTATGGTATCCGAGTATCTGAATGCGACAACAGTATCAGGCGGATAATCAATTGTTTTCTCCGGCAACAGCATTGAGGGAGGATAGGGAATGTCTGTGATCGGCTTATAATACGAAATGAAAAGCGAGTCGGCAGATCTCATGGGATACACAAGATTTACATATTCATTTGCCCGAACGACAGGGTTGAACAGCTCATTTTTCATAAAATTGCCCCTGGCAATGAAATTGTACCTGTTTAAATACGAAAGAGTATTGAACGGGACAAACGATTGGATAACTTCTGCCCGAAGCTTGTCGAGAATCTTTACTTCGGCATTGTATACAAAACCGTGCTCAACCCTTAAAGGGATTTTATAAACATACTCCGTTTTGCCTTCTGTTCTGACTATGTTGGCATCCAAATAGGCAGTATCAGCAAGAATTCTTCCGCTTGTCGTATTGAACAGTTTAACCGTAACGAGTATCTGGGCCATAGGAATTCCCTGCGGATTTGCTTCGGAAAAGAACAGGTCGGTGGCAAAAAATTTCACTGACAGCACCGAAGTCTGGTCTGATTCATTGAAAACACTGAACCTGGGCTTGATAGAACTTTTGGTAGGATTGTACAGGTAAGAAAGATCCTTTGTATCCACCGCGACCCTTTGCGTTGAACTGCAGGAAAAAAGTGCCAGGCCGGCAAAAACAGCCAGCAGCATCCTTAAAACCCCTGAATGATTACGGATCATATCTTGTTAATTTAAGTTTCTCTCATGAATGATTAGTCTTCCACATTATCCTAAGCCTGCATAGCTCCTTGTTATCATCAGGCCTTACAATCAGATGGTCATATATCTTTTCTCCTCCTATGCCATCAGAAGTCAGAATTACAATGTTGTCGTTGAACCGCGATTCGGCAAGATAGTTTATTTCAAGTGAAACAGGAACATTATTCATTGTAAAATCAAGGTCATAGCTGTCTGTCACCCATTTGATGTACCTTACATTATTGGTGTGAAGGTTAACGTCGAGATCGCTAATCCTGACCCTGAACGGCTGACCTGGAACCGGTGTATCTGCCGGAGGTGCGAGTTTATCGGCATTTCTTTCCAGTGCTCCGATGCTCTCCGGACGGAAGTGTAGCCGCGAAAGGTCCTCATCCGGGCGTTTTACCCGTTTTGTTGAATAATCCAATATCAGCCACGATGATGTGGCCTTTGCAGCAATCCTTCCATCGCTGAAACGGGCTTCAAAATCCCTTAAGGCAAAAAGCTTGTCGGTACCCCTTGGCCAGGTCCTGATAGTTATTTTCGAACCCCATTCCGGTAATTCTGTAATCCTGGAAAACATCCTCGAAAGTACCCAAAAATGATTGTTCTTCATCAGTTCCTCCCTCCCATAACCAAGTGAAACAGCATGTTCGGAGGCGATATCCTGAAAATAATCAAACAATGATGCAAGGCTTAATTTCCCGTCGGGACCGGTCTCATAAACATGAACCGGATATTCTTTTATAAATTCCGGATAATCCATTTTCATTCGTTATTTTTCAGAAACTCATCCACATCATGCGAATATCTGGTCCAGTTTTCCATTTCAGTATCGAGTTTTTTCCTGAGATCCTCATATTTAATAAAAATATCGGCACTTTCAGGCGAGGTCGCGGTCCGTGCAAGTTCCGCATCCAGCACAGCCAGTTCCTTTTCCATTCTTTCTATTTCCTTTTCTGAATCTTCGAGCCTTCTCCTGAGCTTGCGCAGATTCCTTTCAAGTTCCTTCTTTTCCAGGTATTTTTGTTTGTTCGTTGAATCACTCTCGTCCCTTGTTTCAGCCACCGCCCTGTCCTTCTTCTCTATCTCCCTGAGGCTTACGATTTTCTTCTTTCTGAGGAAATCGTATATCCCGCCAATATTTTCTCTGATCCTGTTGTCCCTGAATTCGTATACTTTCGAGACCAGTCCGTCGAGAAAATCCCTGTCGTGAGAAACCACAATTAATGTGCCATCATATTTCAGAAGAGCCTGTTTCAGGATATCCTTTGACCGCATGTCGAGATGATTTGTGGGCTCGTCCATAAGCAGCAGGTTGTATGGCTCAAGAAGGAGTCTTACAAGTGCAAGGCGCGACCTTTCGCCGCCAGAAAGCACCTTTACCTTTTTATCGACCTCTTCGCCCCTGAAAAGAAAAGCCCCGAGCATATCCCTTATTTTCGTCCTTATCTCACCTTTAGCGGCGTTGTCAATGGTTTCAAGCACTGTCAGGTTCTCGTCAAGAAGCTCATCCTGGTTCTGGGCAAAATACCCTATCCTGACGTTGTGCCCCGTCTTAAAAGACCCTTCGTAACCGAGCTCTCCTGTTATGATGCGCGAAAATGTTGTTTTTCCCTCTCCGTTACGGCCGACAAAAGCAACTTTCTCCCCTCTCGTGATGGTAATCGATACATTCTTAAGGACCACGTGCGATCCAAAGCTTTTTGAAAGGCCTACGGCTTCGACAACGACGGTGCCTGAACGCGGGGCTGGAGGAAATCTGAGGTTGATAGCCGAATTGTCCTCTTCATCCACTTCAATCCTTTCAATCTTGTCGAGCTGCTTGATTTTCGACTGTACCTGGATGGCCTTGGTAGCCTTGTAGCGGAACCTCTCAATGAATTTTTCGGTATCCTCTATCATTTTCTGCTGGTTTCTGAAGGATGCTATCTGCTGGGCTCTCCTTTCTTCCCTTAAGGTAACATATTCTGACCACGATACCCTGTAATCGTATATTCTTCCAAGGGAAATCTCAATTGTCCTGTTTGTGACATTGTCAAGGAAAGCACGGTCGTGTGATACGAGCACAACAGCACCCGGATAACCGGCCAGAAATGTCTCAAGCCACTGGATCGATTCAATGTCAAGGTGGTTTGTTGGTTCATCCAGAAGAAAGAGCGATGGTTTTTTAAGGATAATTTTCGCAAGTTCAACCCTCATCCTCCATCCACCGCTGAGCTCTCTCGTCGGCTTGTCAAAATCGCTCCTTTCAAAACCGAGACCTGTAAGCGTCTGCTCGGTATCGGCAAGATAACTGCTGCCTCCCAGCATCCTGAATCTCTCCTCGGTCTCGGCAAGCCTGTCGCAAAGCTTCAGATATTCTGATGAATGGTAGTCGGTCCTCGATGCAATTTCTTTTCCGTACGACTCAATTTCTGCCTCAAGGTTAATTAACCCTTCGAATGCTGTCAAAGCCTCTTTGAAGACTGTTGTCTTGTCATCGAGATTCATCTGCTGAGGGAGATAACCTATAGTGACTTCTTTGGATTTGTCAACCTTCCCCTTTGTCGGACCCTGTATCCCCGCGATCAGTCGCAACAGGGTCGATTTCCCTGCTCCGTTCTTTCCGGTAAGGCCAATCCTGTCCTGTTCATTTATCAGAAATGAAATGTCAGT
>DAOOUQ010000035.1:0-30429 GCA_035390825.1 Bacteroidales bacterium
AACAAGAGCGAAAAGGTTGAAATAAATTCCTCAGTAGCTCAGTTGGTTAGAGCAACGGACTGTTAATCCGTGGGTCGCCGGTTCGAGTCCAGCCTGGGGAGCATAATAAGGAGATAGTGAAAATTATCTCCTTTTTTTTCGCTGCAATGTTTTACGTCTATATTCTTTATTCAGAGGTTGCCGACAGATATTATGTTGGTCACACAAACGATCCGGGCAGACGTTTGATTGAGCATAACACGGTAGAAGAGATAAAATTCACCACGAAATTCAGGCCATGGGCCATGCTTTTAGCATTTGAAGTTTCGGAGTCAAGGGGTGATGCAATCAGGGTAGAGCGGTTTATAAAAAGGCAGAAAAGCAGGACATTTATCAGGAAGCTTATAGAATCGGGAGATGACAGGTCCTTCATCAAGGCTTTTGTCAGGGATGTAGTTGGTTAGAGCAATCCCGAAGTGTCGGGATTAATCCGTGGGTCGCCGGTTCTCCCGGGACTTCGGGAAGCCTGGGGAGCATAATAAGGAGATAGTGAAAATTATCTCCTTTTTTTTCGCTGCAATGTTTTACGTCTATATTCTTTATTCAGAGGTTGCCGACAGATATTATGTTGGTCACACAAACGATCCGGGCAGACGTTTGATTGAGCATAACACGGTAGAAGAGATAAAATTCACCACGAAATTCAGGCCATGGGCCATGCTTTTAGCATTTGAAGTTTCGGAGTCAAGGGGTGATGCAATCAGGGTAGAGCGGTTTATAAAAAGGCAGAAAAGCAGGACATTTATCAGGAAGCTTATAGAATCGGGAGATGACAGGTCCTTCATCAAGGCTTTTGTCAGGGATGTAGTTGGTTAGAGCAATCCCGAAGTGTCGGGATTAATCCGTGGGTCGCCGGTTCTCCCGAG
This sequence comes from Bacteroidales bacterium, assembly GCA_035390825.1. Lineage (GTDB taxonomy): Bacteria > Bacteroidota > Bacteroidia > Bacteroidales > VadinHA17 > LD21. Next base: position 906 of record DAOOUQ010000035.1, read on the forward strand.
ACTTCGGGAAGCCTGGGGAGCATTAAAAAGAGTGAGAATGAAAGCAAAAGCGAGCACTCTCATTCTTTTTCCCTCAAGACTCAATCAAACCACTCACACTTATCGCTGCAGGGTGGCAAACCAAATATTAAACCGCAAAGGATGCTGAGAATACGCTTAGGGTGAACCTTGATTTTCTTACATTCCAGGGAGTGCGATCATTGAATCAGATTTGCTGTCTTTACGGTTCCATACAAACTTAATCAGAAACATGCTCATTTCTTCCCTTATTATTTCAGATTGGCATGGAAAATCACTTCAGGTCCCTGAACTCATGAACACTTTTTTTTGTTAACTATTAATGCCTCTTAACAAACTGGCTGGCTCTAATTGTATTTGATGTGAATAATAACAAAAATACCGGAAAACTGCTACCTGACCAGACTGCCGGATTGATCAAAATCCTGAAAGACCGTTTCGAAAAGAACATGAGCCGGCATAAGGATCTTGACTGGAACAAGATTCATGACAAACTCATATCTGATCCCGCCAAGCTCTGGTCTTTAAATGAAATGGAACGTACCGGCGGTGAACCTGATGTTATCGGTTATGATAAATTAGCTGATGAATATCTTTACTATGATTGTTCGGCCGAAACTCCGGCAGGCCGCAGAAATGTCTGTTATGACAGGAAAGCCCTCGATTCGAGAAAAACTTTCAAACCTGAAAATAGTGCTGCCGATATGGCAGCAGCCATGGGTGTTGATCTCCTGACCGAGGAGGAATACAGGGATTTGCAGGGAACCGGGGATTTCGATACAAAAACCTCAAGCTGGCTTAAAACTCCGGAAGATGTCAGAATGCGTGGTGGCGCCCTCTTTGGCGACCGCCGCTTCGGACGAGTATTTATTTATCACAACGGAGCGGAGTCATATTATGCTTCAAGAGCATTCCGGGGCAGTATCAGGATATAGATTACCGGTTACCGAAGTAATATTACATAGTAATTATATCAATTCTTTTTCCTTCGGTCTGTTCATAAAGAGCCTTGGCCCTGAGGGCCTTATCGTTGTCCCATCCGGGATCCATAGAGCAGGCTTTGATATAGAATTCATAAGCCTTTTTGAACTCTTTTTTTACCATATAAAAATCACCCTTTGAATCATAAACATTCGGATTACGCGGATCAGCTTCAATATATTTGTCAAATGCCGACTCTGCCTTGTCATACTGTTTCAGTGCAAGATATATATAACCCATTGTATTATAAAGCGGAGCAGGGTTCTTAGCTATCTTCAGCGCTTTTTCAACAGTTTCGAGCTGGCCTTTCTGGTCATTTATAATAGATTGGAAATATATAAGGTTGTTATAAGCATTTATATCATTGGGGTACATTTCTACAAGCTTTTTGCCGGCATCTGTAACATCTGCTCCCGGATAATCCTTTAGCCTCGAGACTGCACCTTTAAGGATTTCTTCCGCCTGACTCAGTCCGGGTTTAGACGATAACGCTGCTTCCGAATATTCTTCAAAGCCCTGCAGATCTTCTGTCCAGATGCAATACATAGCCATCTGGTAATTTGCCATGAAAAAATCACTGTCTTCTTTTAATGCTTTTACAAGCAGGTCATGGCCTTTCTTAAGGTTCACGTCATCAAAGCATTTCAGTGCTTCATTATAGTATTCCAGTGCTTTTACCGAAACTGTTGTTACAGGCATCAGTGGCCCCGATACCTTTTGAGAGTAAAGAATAATGCCTATGGCAGGCAGTAAAAGGGTAAATAATATTTTTTTCATTTCGTGTAGTATTTCTGTCTGACGGGGCCAAGATACATAAGGCCCGTTTTCTGGCAAACAAAAATCATGCAGAAGTGTTTATGTCAGTTCTTATAGACAATAATGAAGGTTTTGTCAAAAATAATGTCTGAAACAAAATTTAATATTTATTCTCACGTTTTTCCGCTGTTATTCCTGTGGCCCTGAATGAAGAGAATGATTACGGAACAACAATGGCATATAAAAACGAAATTAATCATTATCTTCTCGTCGGCGGCAGAATTGACAGATGAAATTTCTGAAACTCTTGTTTTTGAATCTGATCTGACATTTTAATAACCTATGACACGAAATTAATCCTTCTCCTTGATCTGCAGTCTTGATGGCTGCAACACGTAATGTCGTTCCTGCAAATTCTTTAATCCTTACAATATTACACTTTAAAATCATGTTTCGACGAACATTAAGAATTCTAATGCTCCTGATCATACCTCTGACATGCAATCGATCGGATATATTCGCTCAGGGGTGGATATTCACCTTCACAGTGACATCATCGGGCCCGTGCGGGTCAAGTCTTCCGTATATTCCTCCGTTCACCGTGCCGTATATGCCGACGCAGAGCTTTTGTGAATCTCTCCGTCAGCAGATACTTGCCATCAGGGCAAGTACCCCGGTTTTTGATTCTAATGGAAAATATATCGGAGATTGTTCAGTGTTCTATACATGTTCAGCATGTACAGGTTCGGACATGACAATACCCGGCGATAATACAGCGCAACCCGGTAGTGTTTCAATAGATGGTCTTGCTCAGGGTACAGCCTTTTTTACACCGCACGAGAGCAAGGCAATTGAGAACTGGATTGACGATTACATTCAGAAAATGAAGTCAATGGGAATGGATGTTTATTCGAATCAACCTGTTAATCAGGATATACCATCCACCGGCCAGGCTGATTTTGACAAATACTACGCTGACCAGTCGATCAGATTTGAAAAACCTGAACAGGGAGGCGTAGTTGATCTTTCAGGCGGGCCCGGTGTAATGGATCTCCTTCAGAAGCAGGGGGAAGAAGCTGGCAAAGAAGATGGCAAAAATGAGGAGGAGCCTCAGATGGTTGTCCCCGTAATGGGTAGTTCCCCCCTTACCGCCGAAGAAAGGGAAAGGATAAACGCCTATAATCTGAAACCGATACCTGATAACCGTCTTGATGAGTCAAACTTCAGACTTGAGGAAAGTCCTTTCTGGACAACACCCGAAATGCTTGAGCTCGGCACGGATGCTCTGAATTTCACTGCCGGATTTGTCTCGGGCGGATATGTGGCGGTTGCAGGCGTTGATGTGGTCTCGGGCATTATCAATAAAAAAAGCGGGCAGGAGATACTTGTTGATGTTGCCGGCGACCTTCTGACCAAGAAGATTGGTGATGTTGCCGGAAATGTTATTGGAAAGGGAGGATTCTCCATCGGCAAAGTGAGCGTAAAAACCGGTGTCCTTTCCGGTGAGGCTGCCAAAAAGGATTTTGAACTGGTATCAGGAAGCGCTGACGCTGCAGTTCAGGCATGGGAAAAAGCAACCGGATCAAATTAATGAATAACCCTATAAATAATAGATATGCTTAAAACAGGAAAGATATTATTTATTGTAGTGCTGACAGTCACCTCAATGACATCAGTTTGTGGCATTCGCCCTGATCGCGATTCGCTTCAGTATGAGGTGCTGCTCACTCCCTCAATGGCGGATGCGATAAACCCGGGTAGCAGGTTCATTAATTCTATTGATATAACATCAAACAGGTTAATACTGCTTTCAGGCAGGGATCAGTTTTTTCTTCTCGGCTGGGGAGGAATCGTACCTTTTGCCAGAAAAGTAACCGGCAATATAGGTTCATTTGCCTATACTTCCGACAGTCTTCTGATGACAATCAGAAACGATGAATTATGTGTCTTTGACGGAAATGGGAATCTGTCAAGACTTTACTCTCTCCCATCCCAGGAGATGGGAATCTCCAGAGGAAAACATGTAATGTACATTTTCGACAGGACCGGATCAAAGGCTGAAAAGGGCATTTACGTTCTTTCACACGGAGGCATGTATTCCCGCTTGTTCAGTGTCCCTGATCCGGTTTATTCCCTTGTTGAAATAAATGACAGGATCCTTTTTACTAACAGGAACACAATTTTTGAATACATCCCGGGGAAAAAGGAAATGAAGGCTGTCGCATCAATACCTGAAGATAAAACAATAAGATCACTGACAGCTGATCCCGAAACCGGCAGGATCTATTTTTCAACCGACAATATGATTTTTTCATTCAGGGATAAGGACCAGACGGTAATTACTGATCAGATAGGGGGCAAGCTGATGTTTTACGATGGATTAATAGTTTTTAATCCGGAAAGAAAACTGCTTGTGAGGATTACAGGTCTCGAAAGAAAGATCTCATCAATTTCCGGGGCCCCGGTTGTATCCGCTGACAAAACTGAGCCGGCCGGGATTCTGACAAATGAATCTGTAATCGGCTTTGTCAGGGACAAGCTTCCTGATGGGATAATAATAAGCATAATTAACCGGTCGAAAGTCAGCTTTGATCTCGGAGTTGATTCGATGATCGAGCTTTCAAACAGGAATGTTTCCTCGAATGTCATAATGGCAATGAAGCAAGCCATGAAGAAGCAGGCAGAAAAAAAGCAGTAAAATCCCGTTAGACAAAGTGAAATATGAAAAAGTTATTGTTATTTATAATCCCATGCCTGTTTCTGATAAACAAGGTAAGCGCCCAGGGCTCTGACACTCTGACCAACAGTACGGTTCTCAAAATGGTAAATGCCAGATTATCAGACGAACTGATAATTGATGTAATAGAAAGTTCGGCGGTTAATTTTGACCTCTCCCCCGGATCAGTTGATGACCTGGTAAGGAAGAACGTTTCGCAGCCCGTCATTGACGCAATGAAAAAGTCGTCAGGCACAAAACGACCTGCTGCGCCTTCCCGCCCCGATACTGAAGAAACAAAGACTTCCTCGACAAAAGTGGAACCAGTTGCCGTTTCCGCTGAAGCCAGACCAGTAGTTGTTCCCCCACCGGTCCCTGTAACCGTCAGTTTCGCCGAAAACGAAGCCTTTGGCTATGTAACCCCTGTCGTGGATTTAATTTCTTTCCATGAACAGGAAATTGAAAAATTCATGATTTCCGTTGATGAGTGGAGCAGGCACATAAATGACCTCACTGCTTCGGCAAAGAAGCTTGAAGAAGAAATCAACCGCACAGAAAAGGAACTTATGGAACTGAAAAATGCAGATTCCAAAGCTTATTCCGGCAATATAATAGCAATCAGGAAGAAACTTAATGAACAACGTGAAGCTCTTGAAAATGCAAAGGAAGAGATTCTAAAGGCAGGCGAAAAATCTGTTTCTGAACTTGAAAAGATCAGCAATGCGAGCATAAAAGCAGCTGGCAATAAATATAACGACGTGAGTCAGAATATCAAGTCGTTTGATCCCGAACCTGCAGGATTTGTGAAGGGAACTCCTGTTAAACAGAAGACATTGATTATCAATGAGAATATTAACCCGTTTTTCAAAGCGGTTCTTGAAATTCCTGCCTGGCACATAAACAAGATCCGGGAAGCTGAAAGAGTAATAACCCAATGGAATGAGAAAGTCAGAGCTGCAGTAATAAAAGCCGGAGAGATTGATGGCAAGATGACGCCTCTTCAACAAAAACTTGCTGAATATCAAACCGATCAAAAGAAGTTCAGGGATGAGATTGCCACTGTAAAAAAACAGATTTCGGCTGTCGAGAAGGAGAAAAGAAGTTTGATTGACCGGATTGAAGACGACAGCAGGGAATTATCCGGTTTTTACAAACAGGAAAATTCGGATGTCCAGAAGATACTCGACCAGCGTTTTGCTGACATTATCGAAAATATCAGTTATGCTTTTAAAACAAATTCAATTTTATAACTTTCATATGCTCAATCATATATATAAGCATTTTGGGGAACGTGGCGAAGCCGTCAGGGGATTTCTGGTATTGTTGTTTTTGATTTCAATAAGTACCGGGAACGGATTCTGCCAGTCGAAAAAAGAAAGGTCCCGCAGCGCTTCAAAAGGTAAATCAGAAATATCATCGCAATCGGCAATTGAACAAGCAAGGAGCCTGCTTCTGAGCGGGAAAACGATTGAAGCACTGATGGTTTACAGCCCCCTGGTTACCGCTGATTCAACCAATGTCGGCCTAAGCAGCGAGTACGCATACGCACTTGCTGTAAATGGTAACTTTGAAGCAGCCTTATACAGAATCGATGTAATCTGGAAAGCAAGGCATTTATATCCCGAGGTTTCATTTTATGCCTCGCAGATATTTTCACTGATGGGCAATGAAGCTGTAGCTGAAGCTTTGAACGAGGGATTTCCGGGAAGGAAAGATCCGGTATGGATTTCAAAGGTTGCTCCAGTGATGCTTGAAAAATACAAATCTCAAAAACCGCTGGATGTGATGAGGGCAGATGAGGTGCCTGAATACTTCAGCCGGGCTAACAAACTGACATCCCGCGGTTTCTATTTGCTGGCTATCTCTTTGTTCAGCAATATTACTGCTTCGTTTCCGGATGTATATCTGCCTTTTGTCGGATACAGCATAGCACTTGAAAAAGCCGAATTATACAAATCGGCTGCTGAGGCACTTGAAAAGGCAACAAAGCTGATGGCAAAAGATCCTGCCAAGAATGAAGAAAGGGGAATTCTTGAAAAAAGGCTTTCATCGCTGAGCACCAAATCATCACAACCTGCCAATGTTACTATCGCAAAGGTACTCGCAGGAACATCAGTAAAAAAGGATGCTCTTCGTCTCATGGCATACGCCGGCGGTATGATATCACCCTCATACACAAATGTTAACGGGCGATTCGGATACTTTCTGTCGGGTTCGGGTAATGCAGCTGTCGACCTTGGCATTTCTTCAATGTCGGGTAACACGTCTTATAATCTCGGAATGACCTATTACCAAAGACGTAAGGTATTCGTTGCCGGTTTCGGACTTGTGGGAAGTTTCACAGAGAACACTTCGGCTGCATTTTTCAAAATCTCGGTAGGTTTTAGTTTCCAGAGCAAAAACAAGGCGTCAAGCTGGGATATCTTCTGGGATGGGATGGCGCCTTTCTCACGGGATCAGATTACGACATTGGGATTTTCAGCAGGAAGAAGCATGTATTTCGGAAAAAGAAAATAAGGAACATGAAAAAGCTATTTATAATATTATTCTTCATATCTGTAACATTTCCAGGGCTTGTTGCCCAGGATAAAACCACCGGGATAGAAATGTTCAGGTCCTCAGTACTGCCCCAGTTCAAAACTTACTTCACAGATGCCGGCCTTACGGGAAACGGACAGCTTGAACTAACAGCTGCAACGGGTTACAGTTCTCTCGCAAAGGAAAATAAAAACACTGTGATGGACATGCTTGTCAGATCGTGGCAGAACACGCTGATTGTTGTCAGAAACGACTCTTCGCGTGAACTCTGGGGTATTAACACCAAGACAGGCAAAGCTATGCTGATTGAAACCTGGAGCATCGATGGTAACAAAATCGCGGAGGCTGCCCGTATTCCGGAATCAAAAACTGCACAGCATCCGTGGTTTGTTTATTTTGGTTTACAGTCACAGTTTGATTCCCAGCATAATATAAACATGGGATTCAGCACAAGGTTTGGTTTTTTTCTTTTGAAGAACAGATGGGATCTTGCAGCATCTGCTTCAGGGTTCATATTCGGCAATATTGATAATGAAAGTCAGACCTTTCAATCGAATGTCGGGATATCAAGCAAAGTCTATTTCCCGATTAAGAAGCTCAGAATAAGTCCTAATATAGGAGGCGAGATATCATATTCCACTTATTCGGTTGAGGATACGGAGACTTCTTCAGTATCTCCCTATGCCCTTGCAGGGTTAAGCTGGTATGTCGGAAACGGAAGTTTTGATGTTGGAGTAAGAACAGGCAGGCAAACAATTGTAATGGTGGGTTATACATTCATTCCGCGACTGAATTCGTCACGATAAATAACCATTTATTCGTAGCAGGAGTGTAAATTTGCAGTGATATCATTTGATTGTCCTGCATAATTATGTTGTTATGAAATACAAAGTCAGTACACTCCTGGTGCTGTTGTTAGCCGGTTGTTCAGGCATTCCGGAATCAGTTCCTCATGGGAAGGACTTTTACAAATGGGCGCTTACAGGTTTTGAAAAGGCCGACAGCATTAATCCCATATTGTCACCATCGGCTGACCGGATTTTTACATGCCCCGTTGCGGGGAAAGAAGTCAGGTGGGAGGAAAGGAATGTTCTTAATCCCACGGCTGTGGTAAAAGACGGGAAGGTGTGGCTGATCTACAGGGCTCAGGACAATGAGATGACATCGCGCCTCGGACTTGCAGTAAGTGACGACGGACTGCATTTCAGGAAGGAACCTGAACCAGTCTTTTATCCTGACAATGACAGTCTGAAAGTTTATGAATGGAAAGGCGGGGTGGAGGATCCCAGGATAGTCGAAAGCGACAATGGTACATATATTCTGACTTATACCTCGTATGACGGCAAAACGGCAAGACTATGCCTTGCCACCTCAAAAGATCTCAGGGTATGGTCGAAAAAGGGCCCTGTTCTTAATTCTGAAAAATACAGGAACTTTTGGTCAAAATCAGGAGCCATTGTCTCCAGGCTGGATGGGAACCGAATCATTGCTGAAAGGATAGGCGGAAAATACTGGATGTATTTTGGCGACACCGATCTTTTTATGGCAAATTCTGAAGATCTAATTCACTGGACCCCGGTAGAAAACAAAGAAAACGGTAATATGATTTCAGTTCTTAATCCCCGGCCGGGTTACTTTGACAGCCGGCTCGTGGAACCGGGCCCTTACGCCTTACTGCGCGATGAAGGCATTTTACTTATTTATAACGGCAGCAATGCTGAAAACTGCAACGATCCTTCCTTGCCGCGATTTACATATTCCGCTGGTCAGGCACTGTTCGACAGAGATTTGCCATATAAGCTGAAAAGCAGAATGGATACGCTGTTTTTAAGGCCTGACAAAACATATGAAATCACCGGAGAGGTGAATAATGTCTGCTTTGTTGAGGGTTTGGTCTTTTTCAGAGAACACTGGTTTTTATATTACGGGACGGCCGATTCGAAGATTGCCGTGGCAGTTAGAGGAAAAACCGGTGATAAATGACCTCTTTTGTTACTTAATTACGGTCTTTTCTTTTATTATATTTAAATTTATCTGATTATTTAGATACTATCCTTTGAAGCAAGCTTTATTCAACTAAACAAAATAATATTATGAAGAAGCTGAATATCCCTTTGATGGCAGCCATTTTTGTGGCAACCTTTGTGCTTGTACTCTCATGTGCCGTCAATCCGGTTACGGGAAAGAAGCAGATTATGCTTATGTCAGAGGCCCAGGAAATTGAGCTCGGGCGCTCTTATGATCCACAGGTTCTGATGACTTTCGGAGTATATCCTGATCAGAATCTTCAGAATTTCGTTCAGACCCGTGGTACGGAGATGGGTAAAATTTCGCACAGGCCTAACCTGACATATTATGTGAAGGTGGTGGATTCTCCGGTTGTGAATGCCTTCGCGGTTCCCGGAGGTTATATTTATCTTACCCGCGGTATCCTGGCCCAGCTTAACAATGAAGCTGAGCTTATGGGAGTACTGGCCCATGAGATGGGTCATATTGCTGCCAGGCATACTGTCAGTCAACAATCGAAACAGCAAATGGCCCAGCTGTTGCTTATAGGAGGGATGATAGCTTCGGAAAGATTTGCACAGTATGCCCAGTATGCTCTTCAGGGGATGCAGCTGCTTTTTCTCAGTTTCAGCCGTGATGATGAACGCGAGGCCGACAGACTCGGTGTTGAATATTCATCTAAAATGGGTTATGATGCGCATAAAATGGCTGATTTTTTCAAGGTCCTCCAGAAAATGACACTTTCTGAAAGTCAGGGAGGCATTCCGACATTTATGTCAACCCATCCGGATCCGGGTGACAGGTACAACTCAGTAAACCAACAGGCAACCGAATGGCAGAAAACCCTGGCTCTTTCGGAGTTCAAGGTTAACCAGGACAGTTATCTCCAGCTTATCAATGGAATTGTTTATGGTGAGGACCCTCGTCAGGGATATGTTGAAGGAAATACTTTTTATCATCCCGACCTTAAATTCAGATTTGCCTTCCCTGCAGGATGGAAACTTGAAAATTCACCAATCCAGGTGACAATTACGCCACAGGATCAGAAAGCGCTGATGCTTTTCACACTCTCACAGCAAAAAACGCTTGAATCAGCAGCCGACAGTACGATCCGACAATATGGCCTGGAACTTCAGGGAAGCAAAAGGACCACTGTAAACGGCCTTCCTGCTATCGTCGCACAGAGCAAACAGGTTGTCCAGGACCAGTCGACAGGCGCAACACAGACAAATATGATATTGTCATATTTTATAAACTATAATAATCTGATCTATGTATTTCATGGTGTTACAACCGGTGCCGATTTCAATAATTATTCAAATACATTCAACTCTTCAATGGCCTCCTTTGCTCAGCTTACCGATGCATCGAAGATCAATGTGAAACCAAAGAAGGTTCAGGTTGTCAGAGTTCAGAGGAACAGCACCCTTTCGGATGCCTTTGCATATTACAGGGTTCCGAATTCGATGTACAAGGAATTGTCTCTGCTCAACGACCTTGAACTTACTGATCAGGTACCGGCCGGAAAACTGATAAAGATTGTAGGAGAATAGCCTTCCTGAAAATACAGAGCCTCAGCAACTCCATATACCAGGTTTCTGTTGCTGGTGGCCGTTCAAATTCATTGCTCCCTGATCACCGCTCACCCTCAGTATTTAGGGAGTTTATACCCGTTATTATAGACAGGGGTTATGAGTTTGTTGGCGGTGTCGGTTTTGAACTGTTGTTTGGCGTCATCCCAGTAAATTTTTTCGCCGGTGCGATAAGCAACATTCCCCATCTGGGCAACGAGAGCCACCCTTCTTCCGACCTCAATACCTGCATTCAGCTTTTCAGGTGTATTGTTTTCCAGACAATCCAGGAAATTTCGTGCATGGAGGTCCTGCCCGTTGCCGACATTTTTCTGAACAGGGACCGCCTCGATCTTTTGCTTTTCGGGGAACACTTCCCATCCGTTGCGGTCAAGCACAAGAGTACCGTTCTCCCCAATGTACGACATACCGTGAGGTCTTTTCCAGTTCCCGAGTCCGATGCCGATGGTATGCTCCCATATCATCGTGAAATCACTGAAATCATAAACAGCAGTCATTGTATCGGGAGTCACCATGTCATCATCCGGGAATGCATATTTGCCGCCAATAGCCATCACTGAAGCAGGTACTGATTTCCCCATGCCGTAAAGTATATAGTCAATAAGATGAACGCCCCAGTCTGTCATCAGGCCGTTCCCGTATTCCCAGTACCATCTCCATGTAAAATGGAACCTGTTCATGTTGAAAGGCCGTTTGGGGGCCGGGCCGAGCCACATGTCATAATTAACTCCTGCAGGGACCGGTGCATCAGGCACTTTCGGAACAGCACCTTTCCAGTCAACATACGACCATGCCTTGCAGGTACGGATACGCCCGAGCTTCCCGGATTTCAGATAATTGATTGCATCTACAAAATGCGGCTGGCTTCTCTGCCACTGTCCGACCTGAACGATTTTACCATGCTTCCTGGCAGCATTATACATTATGTTTATTTCGGCGATAGAGTTTCCAATCGGTTTTTCAACATAGATATGTTTTCCGGCTTCAAGCGAGTCGACGAACTGGAGACAATGCCAGTGATCGGGTGTCCCTATAATGACAACATCGATATCCTTGTTCTCAAGCATTTTTCTGTAATCACCATAAAGTTTTGGTTTCTCATAGCCAAGCTTCACTATATCGGCTGTTCTGCTTTCAAGAAGGTTGCTGTCAATATCGCTCATTGCCACACATTGAACTTCCTTGTTCTTAAGAAATGATGACAGGTCGCTGAATCCCTGGCTTCTGACGCCTATCAGGCCGATATTTATCCTATCGCTGGGCGGAACCGGCTTCCATGTTCCTGATATTGCATCAGCCGGTAATAGTGATCCTGCTGCAAGCACGGATGCTGTCTTTATAAAGTTTCTTCGTGTAGAGTTCATGACCATGAATTTTTGATGATATAAGTGCCAAGGTAATATTTTATTGAATCATGATCAATGCCTGATGCCTGAAAAAGTGAAAAAATCAAGTCAGGGGATTTTAAGGGTATAAAACTGTCTTTCGTAATGTCCTGTAAAAAAGCCGCATACAGCCATATTGAATGTTCCGGCTTTGTAACCTGACCTTTATTTCATACTTTTACTTTCATATAGTCATATTCAATGCCAAGTCAAATCCATAATTCCTGCAATGAAAAATCTTAAATTGGTATTTATCCTGGCTTTAACCGGAATTTTCTCCGGTATCGTATGTTCGCAGACAGTCAATCCCGGAGATATCATTCCACCGGATCCCGGCATCAGGATTGGCAGGCTGGATAACGGGCTGACCTATTATATCAGGCAAAACAAAAAGCCCGAACAGCGGATAGAGCTCAGGCTTGCAATAAATGCAGGATCGGTGTGCGAAACAAACGGCCAGCAGGGGCTGGCACATTTTATGGAACACATGTGTTTCAACGGGACAAAAAATTTCCCAAGCAACCGGATGGTTGATATGCTTGAGGAGATGGGAGTAAAATTCGGTGCCGAACTGAATGCTTATACGAGCTTTGATGAGACAATCTATATGCTAAAAGTTCCTTCTGACAAGGATGAATGGATCAACAGGGGATTTCAGGTACTTGAGGACTGGGCCCACCAGGTTTCGCTTGACGAAGGGGAAATAGACAAGGAAAGAGGGGTCATAGTCGAGGAGTGGAGACTTGGTCTTGGTGCCGAAGACAGGATGCAGGCAAAATATATCCCCGTATTGCTGAAAGGATCGAAATATGCCGAAAGGCTTCCAATAGGGAAGATAGATATTATTAAAAGTTTTGCATACGATACATTGAGAAGCTTCTACCATACCTGGTACAGACCCGATCTTATGGCTGTGGCAGTGGTTGGAGACATTGATCCGGACGTTGCTGAAAAAAAGGTCAGGGAATATTTCAGCAAGGTCCCGGCAGCGGTTAATCCCCAAAAAAGGGAGGAACATATTGTCCCCGGAAACACTGAGCCCTTGATCAGTGTTGTCACTGACAAGGAAGCAACGGGGTATACGGCCATGATATTTTTCAAGCATCCCAGGTCGGCCAATGGTACATATGGCGAATACAGAGATCAGATTCTCAGGTCGCTTTATACGGGAATGCTGAACAACAGGCTAGGAGAGATAGCACAAAAGCCTGAATCTCCTTTCGTGTATGCCGGATCGGGATACGGATCATTTATTGGCCGGAGCATTGAGACCTACCAGCTGATGGCAAGCGCAAAGGAAAACCAGATTGAGAGAAGCATCGAAGTAATACTTGCCGAGAATGAGAGGGTGCGTCGTTTCGGATTCCTTGCTTCAGAACTGGAAAGGCAGAAAAAGGATATGCTTGCAATGTATGAAACAATGGCAAAAGAAGCCGATAAAACAGAATCCTCTTCATATGCCGACGAATATCTGAGAAACTATCTTGAAAATGAACCGATTCCCGGGATTAAAAAGGAGTTTGAATTAGTAAGTGCCTTTCTTCCCGGAGTCACACTGGAAGAAATAAACAGTCTTGGTAAAAACCTTATCTCTGATGACAATATCGTCGCACTTGTCACGGCCCGGGAGAAGGAAGGAGTAAAGGTCCCTTCAGAGTCGCAGGTTCTTGATATTATTAAATCGGTAAGGGGAATGAAGATCGACCCTTACAGTGAAGATGTCTCTGACGCTCCCCTTCTTCACAGGATACCGGAAAAGGGGAAGGTCACACAACGTACGGAAAACTCAATATTCGGATATACTGACCTGAAACTGAGCAACGGAGTCAGGGTAATACTTAAACCTACTGACTTCAAGAATGATGAAATACTTCTCTCATCCTACAGTCCCGGAGGCACTTCCCTTTATCCTGATGATGATATAATGTCGGCAACGGTTGCTACGGCCATTGTATCTCAGAGCGGACTTGGGGATTTTGATTTTATTGGCCTTCAGAAGAAATTGGCGGGAAACACTGCAAAGGTCGCCCCGTATATCAATAACCTTCATGAAGGTATAACGGGAAGTTGTTCTCCCAAAGACCTGGAAACAATGCTTCAGCTTAATTATATGTATTTCACGGCAGTCAGGCGGGATGAAACGGCTTTTAATGCATATGTCTCACGTATCAGGAACATGATAAAGCCAATGAGGTCGAACCCTCTTGTGATATTTCAGGATACTCTCACAAAGATCGTTTCTTCATTTTCAAAAAGGGTGATAGCCGTTCCGACTGATGCCCAGATCGACAAGATCAGCCTCGACCGCGTTATGGCAATTTTCAGCGACAGGTTCTCTGATGCCGGCGATTTCACCTATTTCATGATCGGCAATTTTAAAACTGATTCTGTGGTACCTCTTCTTGAGACGTATCTGGGAGGCCTTCCTGCAAAAGGAAGGAAGGAAGAATGGAAAGATGTCGAACCCGGGTTTCCTGAAGGGAAGGTGATAGCTTATGTTCCAAAGAACTCAGAACCGCAGAGCAGGGTTGCAATGATATGGAACGGCGATTTCAGATGGAAGGACAGGGACAAGCTGGGATTTGCAATGCTGATGAACATACTTTCAATAAAACTGAGGGAATCCATGCGCGAGGACCAGGGCGGTGTTTATGGTGTAAGCTTTTCCGGAAGTCCGACGAGATACCCGACCCCTGAATACTCGATAACCTCAATGTGGGGCTGCAATCCAGACAATACGGAAAAGCTCTCCCAGACAGTCCTTGATGAAATGAGCCGTATAAGGAAAAATGGGCCGGCAATGGAAGATCTTTACAAGGTAAAAGAGACTTTTATCAGGGAGCGTGAAACAATGATCAGGGAAAACAGTTACTGGCTATCGGCCCTTCAGAACCTTTTCCTTAACGGCGACAGGCTGATGACGCTGGACGAATATAAGGCATTTGTTAATTCATTCACAGTTAAGGATATAAAGAAGATTGCGGACAAATATCTGGACACTGAGCATTATGTTAAAGTGACGTTGACACCTGCCGAGAGAAAGGAATAGCCGGTTGTTTCCCTTCACTAATGAACAATTGCCTGCCATGAAGTGCAGGAATATCAGAAAAGCCCGTGTAATTCAGCGTTGATCTTGTCAATAACTTCGCTGAGATGATCCTTGTTGTTGGGGAAATTATAATGGTCTGCCTCTATAATAAGCATTTTCCCAAGCTTATATGATTGTATCCATGCTTCATAGCGTTCATTCAGTCTTTTCAGATAGTCGAGGCGGATGGAGCTTTCATATTCCCGGCCTCTTTTCTGGATCTGGCTGACAAGTGTCGGCACAGACGCTCTCAGGTAAAGCAGCAGATCAGGAGGCTGGATGAACTTGCTCATCATATTGAAAAGAGTCGAATAATTATCGAAGTCGCGCGTCGACATAAGACCCATTGAATGCAGGTTAGGAGCGAATATATAGGCATCTTCATAAATAGTACGGTCCTGGACGACGGTCTTTTCCGACTTCCTTATCTCGATTATCTGTGAAAACCGTGTGTTGAGAAAGTATATCTGGAGATTAAATGACCAGCGCTGCATGTCTTCATAAAAGTCGTTCAGGTACGGATTATCATCAACGTCTTCATAATGGGGCATCCAGCCGTAATGTTTCGCCAGAAGCCCGGCCAGTGTTGTTTTTCCTGATCCTATATTACCTGCAATTGCTATATGCATACCTGTCAAAATTGTAAGTTAAAAGACCTTACCTTTATTTTACATTTACCTTGTGAATCCTTTGTGTAAACCTTTGTGCACCTTGGTGGCAAAGACTTTTTACAGAAAAGGCGCTCGAAGGTCATCTCCATGGGACACAAAGTAATACGTCATATTATAAAAATAATGAATTAATCGGACCAAAATTACTAAAAAATAACCTATATAAAATTATAAAGCTCCTCGATGAATTCCCTGGAATTTGATAACCTTGGTATTTTGTTCTGCCCGCCAAGCTTGTTTTTTGACCTCAGCCAGCTGTTGAAAGTTCCTGCCGGAACTGGTCTGACGACCGGTCTTACCAGGTTAATATCCTTATGCCTCTTTGCCTCGTAATCGGAGTTTATTGATTTGAGTTTTGTATCAAGAACATCAATGAACTGTTGAATATCCCCAGGCTCCTTCTCAAATTCTATTATCCATTCGTGTGAACCTCTCGATGTTTCACCCATGTAGACCGGACCTGCCGTATATTCGTTTATCACGGCGCCGGTTGCCCTGCATGCCGCCTCAAGGGCCTTATCGGCATTGTCGACAATTACTTCTTCCCCGAAAGCATTGATATAATGTTTTGTCCTTCCGGAAATCCTGAACCTGAAGGGGAATGTCGATGTAAAAACGATTGTATCGCCGATCATGTATCTCCACAGCCCTCCGTTCGTGGAAATCACAAGTGCATAATTCACGCCCCTCTGAACCTCTGAAAGGGGAACCGCCCTGGCAGTTCCGGTTGAGCTTTCATCAGCGGGGATGAATTCATAGAATATGCCATAATCAAGCATCAGCAGCATATCCGGCATGGATGGCACATCCTGAATCCCGAAAAAACCCTCGGAGGCATTGTAGGTTTCCATATAATGCATCTGATCTCCCGGAATGAGCTTTCTGTAGATCTCCCGGTAAGGGGTAAAGCTTATTCCACCGTGGAAAAAGGCCTCGAGGTTTGGCCATACTTCCAGAAGATTCTGTTTCCCGGTATATTCGAGCACATATTTTATAAGGGTGAGATACCATGACGGAACGCCGGAGAAGCTTGTTACATTCTGTCCGACTGTAGCTTTTGTAATAAGATCAAGCTTTTCCTCAAAATCTTCAATAAGAGCGATCTTCTGACTGGGGGTCCTGACAAGCTCTGCATAAAACGGGGCGTTCCATATCAGCAGGGCAGAAAGATCACCATAAACTGACTTTCTGTTCAGCTGGTTTATCTTATTGCTCCCTCCCAAAGTGAGTGCTTTCCCTGAAAATAACTTTGTGTCAGGGTAATTTACGGCATATATTGTCAGAATGTCCTTTGCTGCCTTGTAATGGCAATCCCAAAGCGATTCCCTGCTCACCGGTATGTACTTGCTCTTTGCGGATGTTGTTCCCGATGATTTTGCAAACCATCTGATCTCTCCCGGCCAGGTGATATCTTTTTCTCCTTTAATAAGCCTGTCAATTGATGGCAGATAATCTTCATAGTTTCTGACAGGCACTCTCGATTGAAAATCTTCAACCGACGAGACTGATGAAAATCCATATTTCTTCCCCCATTCTGTTGAAACTGCAGTCTTGACAATTTCCAAAAGAACTTTCTCCTGGGTTTCTACAGGATTTTTCCTGAAATGCTCAATCTGGCTTAAACGCCTGGCATTCACACGCCGTACGACTGAAGGAAGAATAGGCATAAATACCGCTCCGATTAAAAAATAAAGATAAGGAAAATAATAAAGGTTCTGCCGGAGGTCAGCTGAAAATCTCTTTCATCACCTCAAGTGAATTTATTTTTTTCAGGCCCGGAAGATGGATACCGAAGTATTTTATCAATGTCTCAAGCACTTCATTTCTCATTGATCCTGTAAGGGGAATGTTCTTCATGTTTTCGAAGGATGATGAAAAGAAAGAGTGCAGGATCGCCGATACCTGAACATTTGCATAGGATGAGTGTCCGGGAGGCAGGGTAACAAAAGAGCCGTTAAGGAGGTCGAAGTATTTATTTTCAGGATTGGCCCTTGCAGTGGGCTCGAAACCAAGATAGCTGCTTAGCCCCGACAGAAACGCAATATGAAAATTTGAAAAACCCGGTCCGCATTTGTCGAGGTATATTATTGCATTTTCCATGTAATCGAAAAGCTCATGGTTTGCGGTTTCTTCCCTGAGGACTGAAGCCAGTATCTCGGAAATGAAAACGGCAACGCAGCTTTTTTTTATATCTGAATAGATTCCGGAAGGGGAATACGATACTGAAAACTCCTTCATCAACTGGATTTCCCTCGATTCCCTTTGATAAAAAATCAGATCAAGGATGAACATCGGCTGAAAGAGTACATTATGCTTTCCTGCTTTCCTGCTCCTCATCCCTTTGATCATCAGTGATCGTCTTCCGAAATCGCGTGTATATACCTGTATTATGACACCCGAATCACTGTATTTGATCTTATGAAGGATAATTCCCTTTGTCGACTGAAGCATACAATTCAATGAATCACTCAAATATAAAATTATTATCTTTACCGGTCAATCAACTGCATAATGGTCTCAAAAAGCAATGATGAGCTTGTAAGGCGGGTTGCAAAGCTTGCCAGGCAGAACCAGGAACTTGAAGAACACATAAGGAATCTTGAAAGGCAGAATGAAAAGCTGACCGCCGAAATTGAAAAGCTGAAAGCCCGTCAACCTGAAATCGCCGGAGAAGCCGGAAAATCAGACAAATTCAACATGGCGACTGTCCTTTTCACCAACATACGGGTGATTCCGCATATGATGGAAAGGATAGATTCAGCCCCGGTAATGGATGAACTGGATGAGATATTTTTCGAATTCGGCTCCATAGCTGAGAAGTACAAAATTCAAAGGATAAAAACCATTGGTGATACCTTCATGTGCGCTGGCGGGATACCTCTTAAGAATATTACTAATCCTGTCGAAGTGGTTATGGCTGCGATGGAGATGAGAAATTTCGTTGAGAAATATGAAACAGGGAAACGGGGAAATGAAAGGTTGTGGGAGATGAAAACAGGAATTCACACAGGTCCTGTGACAGCAACTGTTTCGGGGAGGAAAAAGATAAGCTACGACATAAAGGGAGATACAGTCAACAATGCAAACCGGATTGAATCGCTTTCTGAAAACGGCTCAATCCTGATTTCAGTGATGACATACGAGCTTGTAAAGGAATTCTTCGTCAGCGAATATTACGGGAAGCTGCCTGTGAAATACAAGGGTGATCTTCAGATATACAGTGTAAAGGGACTGAAACCTGAATTATCTTCCGGAATATCGGGCACGGAGCCAAACCGGGCCTTCAGAACCAAATTAGGGCTTATCCGGTTCACTGATATGCAGGAGATGATACTTGACAAGCTTGAGAAAGAATTGCCCGATTTTGTTTTCTACCACAACGTGAAGCACACGGTGGATGTCGTTACCGAGGTTGAGCTTATAGGCTGGGCCGAGGGATGCACTGACGAGGAGATACTTCTTCTGAAGACGGCAGGCCTTTTCCATGATACAGGAATCACTGTTTCTTTTGACAATCATGAATATCACGGTGCGACATACGCAAGAAAGGTGCTTCCTTCTTTTGGATATTCAGACGAACAGATCGAAAGGATATGTTCCCTGATAATGGCAACTAAGCTGCCGCCGCGGCCATCGAACCTCCTGGAGGAAATAATGTGCGACTCCGATCTTGACTACCTGGGAAGGAGCGATTTCATTCCTGTTTCAAATACATTGTTTGAGGAGCTGAAGGCCCAGAACAAAATGAACGACCTTAATGAGTGGAACAAACTGCAGGTCAAGTTCATTTCCGGTCACCAGTATTTCACAAAAACTGCCAGGAGCCTCAGGGAGGTGAACAAGCAGCAGCAGATCGAGCGGATAAAGAGTCTTATAAAGAACTGATCAGTTGCCAACAACAAGAATTTTCGTCACAGCCGATGCAGATCCGTCAGCGCTGGCGCAGAAAATAATATAGACTCCTGTTGATACCCTTTCACCGTTGAAGGTTGTCAGGTCCCATTCAGCCTGCCCCCCCTCCGAGATTGTTTCATTGACAAGGTTTCCGCTTACGTCGGTGATCTTCACGCGTGTTTCCGCTATCAGCCCGGTAATTGTCAGCTTGCCCCTGTAATCTTCCCTTACGGGGTTGGGGAAAGCATATACTTTGGTGTAGTTGTTGCTTCCGGAGGTGGCAAGTTCCCTTACCGATACAATGCCTTTTGATGTCCCCGCCCATACCTCTCCCGTAAGATTATCTACGGCAACTGCAGAGATGGTGTCTGATGGCAATGGACTGTTTCGCTCGTTGTAGTTCTTTATTATCTCCGAACCATCGGCCGAAAGCAGGTAGATTCCTGAACTTAAGGTCCCCAGCCACTTCCTGTTGGCTCCGTCGACAGAAATTGAAGTGATTGTCTCTGTCCCAAGCAAATAATCAGCAAGGCCTGAACCGTCATTTCGGGGGACTTTTATCCTGAACCCTTTGGCATTGTCGTCAAAGACAGACCTGCCGGAAGGATAAATTACCGGGCCCCTGTCTGTTCCTACCCATATGTTTCCGTCCATATCCTCTGCGACAGAAAAGGCATTATTGATAATGTTGCCTTCGTTGTCCCTGATTATAACCTGTTTTGATTTATCGTCGGAGAAGACGTCGGGCGTGTTATTATCATCAGCCACAAATAGTGAACTGCCTGCCGGAAGGATCATCCATTTCTGCCCGGCCCCTGTTGAGATAATGTCTCCTGCAAGGGGTGTGTTTATTGTGAAAGCGTTAACAATCCATGAGCCATCAGGTCTAAGGATGCTGATACCAGCTCTCTGACCGCTCTGGGCTATGCTCAGGTTTCTGTTATTGTCCATGGCAAGTCCGCTTATCCTGATTCCGTCATCAGGACCGGGCCCGGGGACAAGCGGTGAATTTGTTTCATCGAAATGTCTGACGAGTTTGTAGTTACGGTATTCATACAGGCCGTCTCCCCAGGTGGAAACAAAAAAATGATCCGGATCGGCCTTGTCAAAACAAACCCTCATTGCATCATGCCCGGCTTGAGAGCTTATGTTTGTAAAACGGTTGTCAGAGAAGATGGAGATTTCCAGGGGCCGGAACAGACTGTTGTATGATTTGTCGGCCCCTCCGGCGCTGACTGCTATTATTCCGTTCTGTGATACAATGCCCGCAACATTATCAGATGCCGGTCCTGTCAAAGTAAGGTTTGAGAATTCATTCAGGTTTCTGCAGCGGACCAGTCCGTATCCGGTATCGGCAATCCACAAATCATCGCCGCCTGCAATGCATTGTGATGGAGAAGGATCTCCCCATCCATAGGTTGTAATGCTTCTTACCAATGTTCCATTATCCTGGTAAAAGTCAATTGATTTTCCTGACGATACAATGAATCCTCCCGGAGCAGTATCGAATGAATGGTTTATCCTTCCTTCTGCTGATGAGAAAACTTCTGTGCTGCCCCTGATGACATAAATTACATCCCCGGTTGCCCCGGCGACATTACAATACAAACCCGTTCCGGCGAAAATTACAAGAGTGCATTTTGAATACGGGCCGGGAAGTCCGGAAACAGGTGCCCAGTTTCCTGGCCACGACAGGCCCTGGGTCGAGAGGTCAGCGCTCCAAAGGCCCTCTTCCGTTGCTGCAAAGATCGAATTCCCTGATATTGCAATGTCAAATACTTCACCGGATCCCGGGTTCCAGGTGTCGCGGATCTCTTTTCTTATTGGATCAACAACCACTATGCCGAATCCTGTTGCCAGGTAAAAGTATTTTCCGTATGCCCTGATCCTGTTTATTCTCTTCTTTTCCGGAATGTATTTTTTTCTTATATCAGGAATGTTAAATATTGAGTTCTTTGTAACAAGATCAAGGTCGGTATTTTTATAGGCTGCCAGGAGTGTTCCTGTTTCAGCCGACCACGCAATTGAACTTATTCCCGTCCCGGAAAGCCCGTTTACTTTTGACAGCTTCTTCAACTCATTGTATTTTTTGTTGAAAACGAGGATGGCTGAACCTGTTGAAGCATATATCTCATCATTTCCGGCTGCCACCGACAGGGCGGTATTATACCTGAAGTGATCGGACCATGATCCTACAGGGAGCTGACCTTTCAGAATACAGGTGAGGAGCAATGCCGGCAATAGGAATATCAGCCCTCTGGCCATGGGGTGATGTTATTTAACCGTGTTTGATCTTTCAGGAATCTCATTCTGTACAAGAAAAGACCTTAATTTCTCAAATGCCCTGGCTCTGTGCGAGATCCTGTTCTTTGCATTTAGATCCATTTCTGCAAATGTCAGTCCCTGATTTTCAGGAACAAAGACAGGATCATATCCAAATCCCCGGCTCCCTCTTTTCTCATTTATTATAGAACCATTGACTATCCCTTCAAACAGGTGTTCGGTGCCGTTCAAAATCAAAGCAATGACTGTTCTGAACCTTGCATTGCGGTTCGATTTTCCTTCAAGCAGAAGAAGAAGTTTGTCAATATTTGCATCAGAGTTCCTGTCTTCCCCGGCAAACCTTGCCGAATGCACTCCGGGCCGGCCGCCCAGGGCTTCAACTTCCAGACCGGTATCGTCGGCAAAGACATCCATGCCTGTTGCTTCATGTACATATCTTGCCTTTGCCAGTGCATTCCCTTCCAGAGTGGTCTCGTTTTCGGCTATATCCTCATTAATATTCACATCAGTGAGGCTCAAAAGCCTGAAACTGTTACCCAGGATATTGTTGATCTCGTTGATCTTATGCTTGTTGTTTGATGCAAATATCAGGTCCATTTCATTAACGATTGCACAGCGAAATTAATAAAACAGATGAAAGTATGCCAATTTCACAATGGGGCCTGAATTTTGGCGTTAATAAAGTTTATTGATACTTTTGACAACAGTCAGTTATTCATAGAGATTATGCTGTCAGACCGGAAGACTGGTTTATTCTTATTGTTCCCGATTGCGGCAACACTGTTTTCATGCAAGCCTTCCGGAGATGAAGCCTGTGGCAGCGCTGCAATGCCGGTTATATTTCTTGTCGCAGGCGGCATAATATTCTTTTTTGTAATACAGCTTTTTGTTTATAGCTATCTAAATTCGGTATTTGCGAGAAAACAGAAAAATCTTGAGGATCTTCTGAAAAAAAAGGATGAAGAACTCCTGAGGGAGAAAAAGAAAACAGAGGAGATTCTTGCAAATATTCTTCCGAAGGGTTCTGCTGACGAGTTGATGGCAAAGGGCAAGGTATCTAAGACAAAGTATAATTTTGTTACGGTGTTGTTTTCGGATATTCAGGGGTTTACCCAGATTGCTGAGGAAATGAACCCCGAAGTGCTTATCGATGAACTGGATAAGTTCTTTTTCCATTTCGATTCTGTTGTCGAGAAGTACAGGATAGAAAAGATCAAGACAATAGGCGACGCGTATATGTGCGCGGGAGGAATTCCTGAGCGTAACAGGACAAACCCCGTAGAGGTCATCCTTGCGGCACTTGAGATGCAGCAATATATGGAAGGGCTTAAGCAGTCATCTCTTGCCCAGGGGATGAAATACTGGGATATCAGGATAGGGATACATACGGGAACCGTCATTGCAGGTGTGGTGGGGCATAAAAAGATGTCGTACGACATATGGGGAGATACGGTGAACACTGCCAGCCGGATGGAGTCGTCGGGGGAGGCCGGGAAAATAAATATTTCAGGCACGACCTATGAGTTTGCAAAGGATTTCTTTGTCTGCGAGCACAGGGGGAGGATGCCTGTAAAATACAAAGGTGAAATCGATATGTATTTTGTCAGGTCGATAAAACCTGAACTGTGTGACGAAAACGGACAACCTAACGAGAAATTCATTTTCAGGATGCTGATGCTGAAGCTGGAGGATGTGGAGGAAGCTGTCAACAGGATTTTTCTTGAAGAAGCCTCCCCTGACCTTTATTTCCATAATGTTCAGTTTGCAAAGGGAATAAATTCTCAGGTCGATCTTCTTGCCAATGCAGAACAGATTCCCGAAGAGGAATATATAAATCTGAAGCTGGCTTCGATATTCCTTATAACAGGTTATATAAACGATTATAATAATCCTGCGGAAGCAGCGCTTAAACTTATGGAGGAAACACTTCCCCGGTTTGGGTTTGATAAAGAATATATTTCTGCGGCCGGGAAGATTATCCTGAATTCCTTCAGTGATAATTACCAGACGGCAGCCGATATGATACTTCACGATGCCAGGTATGATTATCTTGGGAGGGTCGATTATTTAAAACTTACGGATAAGCTTTTCAGGGAAAGAAATGCTCACGGGCTAAAAACAGATATCCATGAATGGACAGTGATTCAGAAAAAGTTCCTTAAAACACATGATTTTATGACAAAATCCGGACGGCTTCTGCGGAGCGTTTCTATGGAAGAGCAGGCGGCTTCACTTGACTCGTGGCACAAATAATCGGTTTTACATTAAAATTCGCACATATTTTGGTTTTAAAAATGTACTTTTACCACGGATTATTATTTTGACCAAAATGGAACAATTTGACTGGAAAAATCTGCCATTCGGGTATATCAAGACCGATTACAACATTCGTTGTTTTTACAGGAATGGCAAATGGGGAGAACTGGAGGTTTCAACCTCAGAATATATTGATATTCACATAGCCGCAACCGGCTTGCATTACGGACAGGAAGCATTTGAGGGATTAAAGGCCTATATGGGTAAAGACGGCAGGATACGGCTGTTCAGGTGGGAAGAAAATGCAAAGAGGCTTATTAAGTCGGCCGACGGAATCAAAATGGCTGCTTTTCCCCTGGAGAAATTCAGGGAAGCGGTTTTCAGGGTTGTTGAGCTGAACAGGCGGTTTGTGCCTCCTTACGGAACCGGCGCGTCACTTTATGTAAGGCCCCTTTTGTACGGCAGCGGGGCCGAAGTAGGAGTAAAGCCTTCATCAGAGTATACATTCATTGTTTTTGTCACACCCGTGGGGCCTTATTTCAAGGGAGGCGTCAAGCCTGTTGATATGCTTATCTGCAGGGATGTTGACAGGGCGGCGCCGAAAGGAACAGGGATCTACAAGGTCGGAGGCAACTACGCAGCCAGCCTGAGAGCCGCAGTTGCAGCCAAGGAGGCAGGATATGCCAGCACCATTTTCCTTGATGCAAAGGAAAAGAAATATATTGATGAATGCGGGCCCGCAAATTTCTTCGGGATAAAGGACAATACATACATTACTCCAAAATCCGAATCAATACTTGAATCAATAACAAACAAAAGCCTTCTGGAAGTTGCAGGAACTCTTGGCATTAAAGCCGAACGGCGCCAGGTGCCCGTTGAAGAACTTGCAGAATTCAGCGAGGCAGGG
The DNA here is from genome assembly GCA_035390825.1 of Bacteroidales bacterium. GTDB lineage: Bacteria > Bacteroidota > Bacteroidia > Bacteroidales > VadinHA17 > LD21. Next base: position 25,998 of record DAOOUQ010000035.1, read on the forward strand.
GCATGTGGGACCGCAGCAGTCATCAGCCCGATACGTAAAATCGTTGACCCGGATAAAAACATGATTTATGAATTTTGCAGGGATGGCAATCCCGGTCCGGTCACAATGAAACTCTACAACAAGCTTGTGGCCATTCAGTATGGCGATGAGCCCGATGAATTCGGATGGATATCATTTGTTGACTGAAACATATTTTCTTTTTCCTCTGCAGGCAGGGCAAATTGAGTCTTTTCTCCCTGAACGGCAGAGAAAGAAAGCAGAAAATACAGTATACCTTGTGAAGAAAAAAGAGACAGGATTTTCAAAGGCAAAGCTAAGAGGTTCCTACCTTACACTTGTGATAAGTGTCTCGCTTGTGCTTTTCCTTCTTGGAATCCTCGGACTTGTAATTATCAACACAAAAGAACTTACCGACTATTTCAGGGAGAGTCTTTCCTTCTCCGTGATCCTTGATGATAATGCCAGGGAAGCCGATATTAGGATGCTTCAGAAGGATCTGGATGCCAAGCCATACGTCAAATCGACTGAATATATCTCGAAAGAGGAGGCTGCAGTTAAAATGAAGGAAGATCTGGGTGAGGACTTTATCAATTTCCTTGGTGACAATCCGCTGCCCCCCTCAATCGATGTATATCTTTATGCAGGATACACAAATACCGACAGCGTGGCAAAAATCGAAAAGTATATCCTCAGTTACCCTTTTGCCAGGGAGGTATGGTACGAAGATTCCCTGCTCATACTAATAAATGAAAATGTAAGGAAAATAAGCCTTTTCCTTCTGATCCTCAGCTCGTTCCTTTTCCTGATAGCAGTTACCATCATCAACAATACCATCCGTCTGGCAATTTATTCGAAAAGATTCCTGATAAGGACGATGCAGCTTGTTGGTGCGACAAGGTCGTTCATAAGAAAGCCGTTTCTGGTAAGGAGCATCTATCACGGAGTTTTGGCGGCTCTTGTTGCAATGCTTCTTCTGATAGGGCTGCTTTACCTTATTGAAAAGGAATTTCTGATGCTGTTTTCCTTTGAGAGTACAAAACTTCTTGTAATACTCGGAATCCTGATTATTATTGCCGGTATACTGATTAACCTGCTGTCAACATTTTTATCGGTTAACCGTTATCTTGATATTCCTGAAGACAAATTATATAATTGAAACATGGCAACGAAAAACGAAAATAAGGAAAAGCTCAATTTTGCCCTGGGCCGTGAAAATTATAAATTGCTGGCCATAGGCTTCGTAATCATTGTTACAGGATTCCTGCTTATGCTTGGCGGGAAATCGGAAGATCCAAATGTTTTCAGCGAAAAGATATTCAGTTTCAGGCGTATAACACTGGCTCCTATAGTTGTCCTGGCCGGATTTATTTTTGAGATATGGGCAATAATGAAAAGGCCCAAAAATACTGACAAATAATTTTTGGTTTGACTAAATGAATTTTTTTGAAGCAATTGTCCTTGGTATTATTCAGGGGCTGACGGAATTTTTACCTGTCAGCAGCTCAGGGCACCTCGAACTTGGGAAACATCTCTTAGGCATCGATCCTGAGGCTAATTTCTATTTTTCAGTTGCCGTTCACGGTGCCACTGTTCTCAGTACTTTATTTGTGCTGTGGAAGGAGATAGCAGACATTTTCAAATCCTTGTTCAGTTTCAGATTAAATGATGAAACAAGGTTGGCGGTCAGGATCATCATCTCGATGATCCCCGTTGCAATAACAGGATTCTTTATGAACGACATTATAGAGAATTTCTTCTCCGGCAACATGATATTCCTTGGAATCGGATTCATAATCACTTCTTTGTTGCTTTCGCTTACCCTGGTAATTAAACCAAGGGAAAGGAACATGACCATCCTCGATTCTTTTATTATAGGTATGGCACAGGCATTGGCGGTAATCCCCGGGATATCAAGATCAGGATCAACAATAGCTACAGGGATGATGCTGGGAAACAGGAAATCCGAAATTGCTAAATTTTCATTCCTTATGGTTCTTATCCCTGTTATCGGTGCGAATCTTCTCGAATCCGTCTCAGGCAAGTTCCACGGTGAGGGGACTTCGGCGGGAATAATCATTGCAGGATTCCTTTCAGCATTCATAACCGGATATATTGCATGCAAATGGATGATAAACCTTGTAAAGAGAGGCAATCTTAAATGGTTTGCAGTTTACTGTCTTCTCGCGGGCATTTTTTCAATTATACTTGGTATAAATGTCATCTGATAAGATCCCAATGTTTGAAGAGGGGCAGGTTCTGCTTTTTGACAAGCCGGTTTACTGGACTTCCTTTGATCTTGTTAATAAAGTCAGGATCATTATTAAAAGCAATCTGGGGATAAAGAAGATTAAGACAGGGCATGCCGGAACCCTCGATCCTCTGGCGAGCGGACTGATGATAGTCTGCACCGGAAGGGCCACAAAGAGAATTGAGGAGTTCCGTGATCTCGACAAGGAATATATTGCCACAATATGCCTGGGAGCCACCACTCCATCATATGACCTTGAAACAGAAATCAATGGCAGCTACCCCGTTGAACAAATCAATGAAAATCTTGTGAGGTCAGCGCTTAAAGGATTTATTGGAAAACAGATGCAGGTACCTCCTGTTCATTCAGCCAAGTATATAAACGGGAAAAGGGCTTATGAGCTTGCCAGGAAAGGCATAAATGCAGAAATGACACCGGTACCGGTCTTTTTCAGGGATCTCGAACTGTTGTCGTTCAGCATGCCTGAAATTCAGGTCAGGATAGTATGCAGCAAGGGGACATATATAAGATCGTTTGCAAGGGACCTGGGCCTCGCCCTGAGCAGCGGTGCATATCTGTCGTCGCTTCGGAGAACGGCAATTGGCAATAACAGGATTGAAGATGCTTACACGCTTGAAAGTTTTGAAAATTTAGTGAAAGAAATGAAACCTTTTTGAAATTGTTACGTATAAAGGAGTTCATAAAACTTAGAAAACAGTTATTATAATATGAAACTATCGCAATTCAGGTATACATTGCCTCAGGAACTCATTGCACTTTATCCGACGGAGAATCGTGATGAATCGAGATTACTTGTTGTTGACAGGAAAAAGGGAACATTTGAACACAGGATCTTTAAGGAGATCACACAATATTTCAGCGAACACGACGTGCTGGTCTTTAATAATACAAAAGTTTTTCCGGCAAGATTATACGGCAACAAGGAAAAGACCGGAGCCGAAATTGAGGTTTTTCTCCTGAGGGAACTCAACAGGGAACAGCGGTTGTGGGATGTGCTTGTTGATCCGGCAAGAAAGATAAGGATTGGCAATAAGCTTTATTTTGGAGAAGATGATCTCCTTGTTGCCGAGGTTATTGATAATACGACTTCAAGGGGAAGGACCCTGAGGTTCCTGTTTGACGGTACCTATGAAGAGTTTAAGCAAACCTTGTTCAGTCTGGGCGAAACTCCGCTTCCAAAATTCATAAACCGTCCGGTCGAACCCGAAGACAGTGAACGCTATCAGACAATATTTGCAAAACATGAAGGCGCTGTTGCTGCTCCTACTGCAGGGCTTCATTTCAGCCGCGAGCTTCTCAAGAAACTTGAAATAATCGGAGTCGATTTTGCCGAAATAACACTCCATGTCGGACTGGGAAATTTCAGAAGTGTTGACGTGGAGGACCTCACAAAACATAAAGTCGATTCGGAAAGGATAAGGATAACCGAGGAGGCAGCTGAGATCGTGAACAAGGCAAAGGATAATAAAAACAAAGTCTGCGCCGTCGGCACAACAGTTGTCAGGACTCTCGAAAGCTCGGTATCAACGAACGGGTACCTTAAGCCATTTGACGGATGGACGAACAAATTCATTTTCCCTCCGTACGATTTCAAAGTGCCTGATATGCTCATCAGCAATTTCCATCTTCCATATTCAACCCTGCTGATGATGGTAGCTGCATTCGCGGGTTACGAGCTCACTTTCGAAGCCTACCGTACGGCCGTTAAGGAAAAGTACAGGTTTGGCACTTACGGCGATGCAATGCTCGTAATTTAGGGCACTCTGCTCAGGACTCAGGGCGCAGGCGGTATGGACGGGTTTAACAGATTCTGCTGATCAGACGGAAACATAACCTGAAATTCTTAAATTCATACGACAGTATTTGTTTCCCGCACCGGGACTGTGACTTAAAAGTCTTTGTTTTAAATGACCTATCTTTTCCTGACTTGGCGTATTCCTGTCTCTCTGCAGTAGAAATATTTCCGTATCAGTCTGTACGTTGATTGTTAATAAAATCACAATCCGTGTCATCATTTCCCTTTTTCCCCGGATAAAAATTCTCCATTTTTATTGTGAGAAACATTATCTGTTGAAACAAATATTACACAAACAATTCATCTGGTTCATATCCTGTTGATAACAAATAGGAGAAAAGTCCGTTTATAAGTTTACTGAAACGGCT
>DAOOUQ010000036.1:0-29411 GCA_035390825.1 Bacteroidales bacterium
GATCGTTGAAATTTGTTATAAGAAGATTTGGATAAGCACAGCTGTCGAATCGCCCGCAGGAGGAGGGGGTGAACCAGATGGTATGGTGTATAGCTTCTCTTTTGATTTTGCCTTTGGAGGCGGGGCTGGATTTGAAATTGGCTTGGTAACCGATAAAAATGGTGGTAGACAATGGTTTGCTTCTGGTAATACAAATATTGGTTATGGAATTAGTGCGGGTCCAAATGTTAGAACAATAAAATCAATGCCAGGATCAACCTTTAAGGCTTCTGATTATCTCGGTTATTCAGCTGGCTTTTCTGTAGGTCTATTTGATGTTGGCGGCTTTTATGGAGGGAATAAGCCACAGTGGAATTTCACGGATTTTATGGACTTTGGCGACTCTTACATAGAGAATGGATTGGGAATAAGCAAGATAAAGGCTCCTGTTTTTGGAGCTTGGTGGTCAAATACTAGCACTAAACAACTTTTTGGTCGATGAAAACTAAGATTATTATTTCAATCATTTTTGTCATTTTTCTAGTCATCTTCTTTTCTACTGTAAACGATAATATTTTTTTTAATCGTTCTATTTGCAGAGAAAAAAAAGAGAAATATATTTTAAAACTAGATGCAATTGTTACAAATAGATTCATTGACTCCTTGAACCACAATTATAAAACTCTACTATTAAAGGATGCTATAACAGGTCACCAAATTAAACTATATATTATAAATGAATCAGGTGGATTTTATAATAATGTTGCAGAAGGTGACCTTATTAAAAAGGAGACCGAAAGTCTAATTATTAGGAATCTTACGAGAAATAGGATTGATACTTTGAAGTATAATTGCATTACAAAGTAATAAGCTAATAAATCAACTCCTTGTTGAACCCGCAGGACAAGGAGGTGAACAAAGTCCAATTCTTGATAACCTTAAGAATGCAATACCTGTTGCAAAAACATGGGCTGTTGTGGGATCAGCTGAAGGTAGTATGAAAAAGAGACAGATTCGACAGGTAATGTACGGGAACTTTATTATATTTCAGGATCAGACGGTGTTGTTGCAGCGCTTCAGAGAATGAATGAACAGGACAGTATATTTTACATAAACAAGGATCACCTGGGTTCGTTTGATGTAATAACAAATCCTGACGGATCTGTAAGAGAAAGGTATAATTATGACCCGTGGGGAAGGAGAAGGAACCCGACAGACTGGTCGTATAATAACGTTCCGGAAGAATTTTTCCTCGACCGGGGATTTACCGGACATGAACATCTTGACAAGTTTGAATTAATCAACATGAACGGAAGGGTATACGATCAGGTTATGGCTATGTTCCTGAGTCCTGATTTTTATATACAGGCCCCAGACTTAGCACAAAACTATAACAGATTTTCTTACTGCCTGAATATTCCACTCATTTATGTCGATCCATCCGGTTATGTAAGACTGAAAGATATATGGAATTGGTTTAAAAGTATTTTTACTAATGATGAAGTTGACTCATCAAATGACCAGGCGGAAAACCAGGGAGGTCAGGGTATTGTATGGATACCCGTTGCGAATGGCAATCTTAGTACAAATAATGAAGCAACACTGATTATTTTAGGAGGAGCTACCGTTACGGCTTCAGTGCCTGAGAAAAATACACCGACTACTGTGATTAACGATATTAAAAATGATCCATTTCTTTTCGAAAATCCAAATGATTGGTTAACTGCAGCTGATAATGTAATGGGAGCTGCAGGTACTTCAGCAGGAGCAGGTAAATTATATATCGATAATGTTGCGGGGCAACGAATTACTTACACCAAATTTAGCGGAACAAGAGGTTGGGTAAGCACTTCTAAAGTTGTTAGTATTGCCAAAAACGTTGGGACTTACACATTGGTTGGGAATACTGTTGTTAATCTTACGCTTGGCCTTAGTGGGTATTTAACACCAGGGGAGACAATTACCAATCTTGGAGTAAACTGGGGTGCATGGGCTGTCGGTGGATGGCCAGGCTTGGTGATTGGAGTGGGTTATACCATATTAGGCGGGACGGGTATATTTGACAGACCTGCTTATGTCACACCTTATTCACCGCCAAATATTGCTGTCCCTGATGCTCTTAGAGTATCAATACCTACTCAGAATATAGTGCCAGTTACATATCCGCACCCACCTATATACCCATATCCAATTACATACCCATAAAAATAAGTTCCATGTTTACTGAATTATATTATTGGACATATTCCATACTTAAGAAGATCAAAACAAATGATAATCCGGAATTTAATGCTTTTCTTGGGATCTCGTCTTTCCAATGCCTAAATATCCTATCCATTTTTGGAATTATAAACTACTTTTTTGTTTTCAATATCCCCCAAAACATTGTTATTTATTCTGGTATTATTCTATTTGTATCAATAACAGCCACTAATTACTTTAGTATTTTCTCTAAACGGGATGAAATAAAAAAGAAATATGAGAAATTTAACATCTCAAGAAGAAGGAAAGGTCAATTATTTTTATTGCTGTATGTTTTAGTGAGCTTAGCTTTATTTGTTTATGTCCTGGCAAATCTTGTAACAGCAAAATATTAAATATTTAGGTTTAAAAGAGACTGTTTAAAAGCCTCGGTTTTTCCGGGGCAAATTGTTTATGTTGCAAGCTGTTTAATCTTCCTCTTAGTCAGAAATACATCGATGAAAGTCTTGATCAGGTGCAATAAGGCCCCGGTGTAGTATGAAAAAGAAACAGATTCGACAGGCAATGTGGGGGAACTTTATTATATTTCAGGTGCAGATGGAGTAGTTGCGTTGTTGCAAAGAATGAATGAACAGGATAGTATATTTTACATACATGAGGATCACCTGGGTTCGTTTGATGTCATCTCAAATCCTGACGGAACGGTGAAAGAAAGATACAATTACGACCCATGTGTTGTCCGCCAAAGTGCTGCGAAAGCTGAGGGAAGAATGAGAAATCCTTCAGACTGGTCATATGATAATGTCTCTTCATCTTTTTTCATTGGCAGAGGTTTTACAGGACATGAGCATCGCGATCAGTACGGGTTGATTAACGTGTTGAGCGAAGCGAAATCCCGGAGCCTACAGGCTTCGGGAAACGGCAGGGTTTATGATCCGCTGATGGCGATGTTCCTGAGTCCGGATAATTTTGTACAGTCGCCGGATCTTACACAGAATTTTAACAGGTATACCTATTGCCTGAATAATCCGTTGAAATTTTCAGATCCTTCAGGTAATAATTACATGCAATTGCTTGACATGGCTTATGAAGGAAACCCTATCAAAAATTATGGAGGAGGAACATGGTGGGGAAATGATCTCCAGATACCTTATCCAGAAGATTTTATAGGGATTGATGGTGGTATTTACTCATCATTGTCTGCTCCTGGCAGCAATTATCAAAAATGGATCAGCAGCCCTTCCTTACAAAACAAATACTCATCATTTGAAGACTATAATTCTGCTCAGGGTTATTACGTGTATGTTGATCATGGAGGGGAAGTTACTAATGAAAAGTATATAATTAATACTAGCGGTGGTTATATCGAAATAACTCTTCCGACTATTGATATCATTACTGAAAAAATTTGGATAAGCACTTCAGATACAGGCCTCTCAGTCGGAGGGGGTAATGGTTTCAATGTTGCTGATAATATTTTAGGTGGTGCAGGTTTAATAAATGGCTTGGCTGGTTTTGATGCAGGACTCAGTTTAAAGCATACATATAGGTATGCTCAAAGGGTTAATGGTAAAATTGTTAGTGCCGCCGAATTAACTGCCCAGAATCAAGGTAAAGCTTTAAAAATTCTAAATGCATCTAAGTCTTTTGCTACGAAGCTAAATGTTGCTTCAGTAATAGTAATTACGGGTGATGTTTTATATAATTCCCAGATAACTGCATCTCAAGGTTTAAATGCTTTTATGACCGGAATTGCATTTACAGGTTGGGGAGCTCCAGTTGCTGGTCTTTGGTTTGTGGCAGATTTTGGCACAGGATTATTTACTGGCAGATCGCTTTCCGACAGGCTTAATTCAAGGGCAGGTGCACCATTAGTAGATTGGGACTGGTAAAAAACAGATTATGAGCAATATATTTGATTATATAGGATACCGGGTTTTTGAGTATTTCAATAAAAAAGACGAAACCCATTCATTGTCAAGAACAATAAGCTTTATATCGATTCTGCAAATCACATTATTGGTACCATTGTTCCTTGTAATAAATTCGGTTACTAAAATTGATCTGCAGGAAATTGTTGATTATAACAGGTTTAAATATTACATAGGCATAGCTTTAGCTATTGTTTTAATAATGTTAAATACTTACTTCTTTCATAAAAAGTTTAAAGGAGAAAACTTAAAGATATTGCAGGACAAGTATCAAAGGAAACACTATCCGTTTTCTATTTGGTGGATATTTCTTGCACCAATATTCTTTGTTTTTATTATTCCCATAATTTATGGAGCACTAAACGGTACTATACATTTTCCCTTTCTTGAAAAATGACTTAACAAAAAAGCCCAGCTGGCCCGGGTTTTTATAACAGAATGATAGTCCAAGGACAATGAGGTGAACAACATCCAATTCTTGATAACCTTAGGAATGCCATACCTGTTGCAATAACATGTGCTATTGTGGGATCAGCTGAAGGCAGTATGAAAAAGAGACAGATTCGAAAGGTAATGTACGGGAGCTGTATTATATTTCAGGGGCAGACGGTGTTGTTGCCGTTCTGGAAAAGAAGAATAACCAGGATTCTATATTTTACATACATAAAGATTACCTGGGCTCTTATGAGGTTATTTCAAATCAGAATGGGACTGTAAAAGAAAGATATAATTTCGATCCATTGGGAAGAATGAGAAATCCTTCAGACTGGTCGTATAACAATACTTAAGAAACGCACTACATAGACCACGTATTTAATGGATATAAAAATCCGGATTTCCCCGGTTTTTTTGACCCTCAGCTCTGAAGGAACAACATGCCCAAACTCCGCCCTTCAGGGCGGAACAGATTACATGAGTTGATCCGGGCTTTAGCCCTTACGGCTTACATTCCGGCTTTATCATTTCGTATGGTATTTACAGGTAAAGGGCTAAAGCCCGGCAGGTTGATGGTTGCCCTGATCTCCGCCTTGAAAGGCGGAGTTTAAGCATCGCCTGTTGTCAGGTCGGGCCTGTGATATTCGAAGAAAAGATAACGTTGGCTGTGTTTATTGAATCAACGTATTAAAAGCAGTATTATAATACGTTGCAAAACCAAAAGTCATTTATAAACCATCAAACGGGAGAAGCTTTTGCATAAAACCGAATTTTGTTATCTTTCCCTGTATTAAAACTTATCCCATTATGAAGAAGGATATAGAAATAGCACAGGAAGCAAAGATCAGACATATTTCGGAAATTGCGGAAATTCTTGGCATACCGCATGAGGAACTTGAATTATACGGTAAATACAAGGCAAAGATCCCCCTGCATTTCATCGATGAGGATAAAGCCAAAGAGGCAAAACTTATCCTCGTTACAGCTATAACACCCACACCGGCAGGTGAAGGCAAGACAACAACATCAATAGGCCTCGCCCAGGCCCTTAACAGGATGGGGAAAAAGGCCACTGTCGTTTTGCGTGAGCCATCCCTCGGTCCTGTTTTCGGCATTAAGGGCGGCGCTGCAGGAGGCGGGTATTCGCAGGTCATCCCGATGGAGGATATCAACCTTCATTTCACCGGCGACATTTCAGCTGTCGAAAAGGCCCATAACCTTCTGTCGGCTCTGATAGACAATAACATCCAGCTGAAGAACGGAGAAGGTAACCTTGGGATCGATCCCCGTACTATCGAATGGAAAAGGGTAATGGATATGAATGAAAGGTCGCTCCGTGCCATAGTGATAGGTCTTGGCGGCACCACTGAGGGCGTTCCCCGCCAGTCGGGCTTTGAGATCACCGCAGCCTCCGAAGTGATGGCCACTCTTTGCATGTCGCGCGACCTTATGGACCTGAAGGAAAGGCTTGGTAATATCTTTATAGGCTATACTTACTCCGATAAACCTGTCTTTGCACGCGACCTGAAAGCCAACGGCGCAATGGCTACCCTCCTTAAGGATGCAATAAAACCGAATCTCGTACAGACTCTCGAGGGTACTCCGGCAATAATCCATGGCGGCCCTTTTGCTAACATAGCACAGGGCACCAACTCGATAATAGCAACTAAAACCGGACTTTCCCTGAGCGATTATGTTGTCACAGAAGCGGGTTTTGCAAGCGAGCTAGGCGCCGAGAAATTCTTCGACATAAAATCGCAGGCAGGCGGACTGAAAACAAACGCAGTTGTTATTGTTGCAACTGTCAGGGCACTGAAATATCATGGAGGGGCAAAATTGTCGTCTCTTGGAAATGAGGATACGGAATCGCTGACAAAGGGATTTGATAACCTCGACAAGCATATCGAGAATATGAGATATTTCGGATTCAGGCCGGTTGTTGCAATAAACAAATTCGATTCCGACGCAAAGGATGAAATAGACCTTCTGATACAACATTGCAAGGATAGGAACGTAAAGGTTGCGGTCAACGATGCCTGGGCAAGGGGAGGGGAAGGCGCCATTGAACTTGCGGAGAAGGTGCTTGAGGAAATATCTGATTGCGTCAATTGCTTCAAACCGTTATATGACCTTTCTTGGACTCTCGAAAAAAAGATCGATACAATTTGCACAAAGATGTATGGCGCCGACCATGTTGAGTATACGGTTAAAGCAAAAAACCAGCTCGACAAAATAGAAAAACTCGGTTTCGGAAACCTTCCGGTATGCATAGCAAAAACACAGAAATCACTTTCGGATGATCAGAACCGGAGAGGCAGGCCGGCGGGATTCACAATTAAAATACGTGAGGTGGAACTGTCATCAGGAGCAGGGTTCATTGTGCCTATTGCCGGCACAATAATGAGAATGCCGGGGCTGCCAAATGTTCCTTCGGCCGAGAAGATCGACATTGATTCCGACGGCAGAATATCAGGATTGTTCTGACAAGATTTTACCGGGTTCATCGTTTTTTCTTTATACCATTACTGCAAAAGCAGTTTGTTGAGATAAACTGAGACAGCAGGATCAGATGATTTTGACTGAACTTAATTTTTGGTTATTTTTATAACGGCTATGGATAAATTGGAGATAATATGAAAAAGACACTGACAGCTTCACTTATTTCATTCCTGCTGGCACATTTTTCCATAGTTGATGGCCAGACGATGTATAACAGAAGCTTTTTGCCAAAATATGGCTTTGGCTTTAAGGCAGGAGTAAACTATGCCACCCAGTATACCCCCGACAATGAAGGAGCCTTTGAGTCGATGAGGATATTTGGCTTTAATGCCGGGGGCTATTACAATTATTTCTTTAACAGGATTCTTGGCGTTCAGGTTGAAATTTCGGGATCGGGTAAAGGCTCTCACTGGAAGGAGAATTACTATGCACAGGATGAAAAGAAGGATCTGCTGACCTATATCGACGTTCCTGTTTTGTTAAGATATCAGCCGCATCCACGGTTCAATGCACATATTGGTCCGCAGATCAGCATCCTTGCCAGGGCCATGCAATATGATTATGACACAAGGATAAAAGCCGACATATCAGATTTTTACAAAATGGTCGACGCCGGTATCGTCGCCGGTGTTGAGGCCAACCTCCCTGATCATGTAAGCCTTACCCTGCGGTATTGTCACAGCCTTGTCTCAGCATTTAAAAACGGAGGATACAACTTCGATTCATATAACAGCTATCTCCAGTTAACAGCCGGATACAGGATCGAAAAGAAAATGCAACTACAGAGTAAAACAAAATCATCAATACGCCGGAGAAGATAAATCAAACCAAATTTATAATTTATGAAACGACCTCTGCTCTGCCTTCTTACCCTTGTTTTGTTATTTTCAGCCTGCAAAAGATACAGCAAATATGAGGGTGTGGCTTTTACTGAAAAAGAGCCGCGCGACTGGGAAAATCCCGGGATGTTCAATCAGAACAGGGAAGCACCTCATGCTACAATGATAAGTTTTCCCGATGAACCTTCAGCCCTTGATGCCGACAGGCTGAGCTCCCCGAATTATATTTCGCTCGACGGTATGTGGAAATTCAATTATGCCGATTCACCCGACAAACGTCCGTACTGGTTTTTCAAGGATGATTATGACGTCCGCGACTGGGACGAGATTGAAGTGCCTTCGAACTGGCAGATGAAGGGCTATGATATCCCCATATACGTTAACATAGGCTATGCATTTGAAATGAATCCTCCATATATAAAGCACGACTGGAATCCGGTTGGATCATACAAGCGGACATTTACAATACCCGAAGAATGGAAGGAGAAGGAAGTGTTCCTCCACTTCGGGGCAGTAAGCTCTGCGTTTTATGTATGGGTGAATGAACAACTGGTTGGATACAGCCAGGACAGCAAAACGCCTGCAGAATTCAATGTCACCAAATATCTCAAAAAGGGAAAGAACTCGGTCGCTGTTGAGGTCTACAGATGGTGCGACGGCAGTTACCTCGAGGATCAGGATTTCTTCAGGCTGAGCGGGATACAGAGAAGCGTTTTCCTTCATGCAAGGCCTAAAACATATATCAGCGATTTCTTTGCGGTTGGCGACCTTGAGAATGACTATACCGACGGCCTTCTCAAGCTTGATGTTTCACTTAAAAACACTGAATCAGATTCCGGTGAGCCAGTTGTAGAAGTATCACTTTACGATGATGACCAGAAGATATATACAGAGACAAAGAGTGCAAGGTTTTCAGGTAATGATGCAGCCCTGAAATTCAGCAAGTCATTTCCTGAAATAAAAAAATGGACATCCGAAACACCAAATCTGTATTCGCTCGTAATAAGCCTGAAGGATCCCTCAGGTGACTACCTTGAGAGCGTAAGTGCCAGAATCGGTTTCAGGAAAGTGGAAATCCTGAAATCTCAGCTTCTTATCAACGGCGTTCCGGTTTATCTTAAAGGCACTAACCTGCATGAGCATAATGATCTTACAGGTCATGTTATTGATGAAGCAACTATGCTGAAAGATATCAGGGTGATGAAAAGCAATAACATCAATGCTGTCAGGACATCCCATTATCCGCAACAGGAGTTGTGGTATGAACTTTGCGACAAATACGGGCTGTATCTCATCGATGAGGCAAATATTGAATCGCACGGCATCGGTTACGACAAGGATGTCACAATTGCCGACAAACCCGAATGGGCGGCAGCTCATCTCGACAGGATGCAGAGAATGGTGGAAAGGGATAAAAATCATCCTTCGGTTATAATCTGGTCGCTTGGCAATGAGGCCGGCGACGGGCATAACTTCCTTAACAACTACAGGTGGACAAAGGAAAGAGATAATACACGTCCGGTGCAGTATGAACGTGCCGAGAAGAGTACCAATACCACCGAACGCCATACCGATATATTCTGTCCGATGTATGCAAGGATAGAAAATATCGAGGAATATGCGAAAGATCCAAAAAACGACAGACCCCTTATCTTATGCGAATATGCACATTCGATGGGCAATTCCACGGGGAACCTTCAGGATTACTGGGACGTAATAGAGAAATACCCCAGGCTTCAGGGCGGTTTTATATGGGACTGGGTCGATCAGGGGATACTTGTTACTGATCCTGAAGGCGAGAAATACTGGGCCTATGGAGGCGACTTCGGACCGGAAGGCATAAAAAGCGACGGCAATTTCTGCATAAATGGAATTACATGGCCTGACAGAACCGGAAAACCGGGATTAAATGAGGTGAAAAAGGTTTACCAGTATATAGGTTTCGAACCAGTTAAGCTGGACAAAGGCCTTGTCAGGATTAAAAATAAATACTTTTTTACAGATCTTTCCGAATTCGTATTCGACTGGGATATTGTTGCCGATGGAGCTGCCGTTAAATCCGGAAAGTTGACTTTAACGGGCCTGAAACCCGGCCGCGATACTCTTGTAACAATCCCTGTTTCAGGAATTGAGGCCGCTCCCGGAACTGAATATTTCCTTAATATGAGGGCTTCACGAAGCGACGAATGGAACTATGTCCCCGAGGATCATGTATATGCCACCGCGCAGTTCAGGCTTCCTGTGGAAGGCAAACCGGTGACTGCAAAAACTGACGCACTTTCTGTAATTCAGACATCGACTGAAGGGAACAAATATAAGGTCAGCGGCACTGATATGGAGATTGTGTTCGATCTTGAAAAGGGGAGGATGGAATCCTTTACATACAAGGGGAGGACGCTCGTTAAAAAAGGTCCTGAACCCGATTTCTGGAGACCTCCCACAGATAATGACTACGGGTATGATATGGATCAGAAGCTTGGAGCATGGAAGAAAGCAGGGGAAAAAGCCATCATTAAGAAAGCTTCTCTTGGCCAGCCCGAGATGGGCAAGGTGGTACTTACATTTGAATATGACATACCGGGGAACAACGGTGAGAAGATTGCAGGTTATGTCTCCACGTACACGATTTACAGCACCGGAGATGTTATTGTTAAGAACCAGTTCTCCAAAGTCTCCGATGCTATTCCTGAAATACCCAGGATGGGTATGCAGATGCAGCTTCCGGAAGAATTCATGAACCTGAAGTGGTTCGGACGCGGTCCGTTTGAGAACTATTCCGACAGGAAGACTGCTGCTGATGTGGGTTTGTATGAAAGCACAGTCGATGATCAGTATGTTCCCTATATAAGACCTCAGGAAAACGGGTACAAAACTGATACAAGATGGCTTGCTTTAACAGATGAAAACGGGACAGGATTACTTGTAACCGGAAATCCCTTGATCTGCTTTGCCGCCCTTAAGAATGTTCATGACGATTTTGAATCGCCGGGGAAACTGTCACAATACAGGCAGGATGCAAAGACTGCGAACACCCATACTATAAATGTCAGGCCAAGGGATCTTGTAAACCTGAATGTCGATCTCGGACAGATGGGCGTGGGCGGCGATAATTCATGGGGAGCTCCGATACACCCTCAGTACAGGCTCCTGGAAAAGAAATATGAGTATTCCTTCAGAATGAGACCAATAACGAAGGAAGATGATGTTGTAAAACTGGCAAAGGAGAGATTTTAGAGATTTTGAGAAATGCCATTTGTATTTATTGTGTCATTCTCAGTTGATAAAAGAATACTCTTTTCTGCTTTGCTGCATTAAGGATCAAAAAAAGGTTTTAAAACCACAAAGGACACAAAGTTTAACACAAAGGGCTCAAAGTCGGATTCCATAAGTAATCATCTTTGAGTCCCTTTGTGTTGCCTTGGTTTCTTTTGTGGCAAAACCCGGTAATCTGTTAAATTCCGATTAGAAGCTTATTTGTACTTAAGCTCGATCTTAAGAACTTCGTTTTCACCGGTAATGACATTCTTAACATCATAGGTAAGCGGAGCTGTTACCTTTTTACTGACGGCAACCCTTGTTGTTCCATTGGCAATAAGCGTAATTTCCCGAGGAGCATCTTTTACTCCGTTAACAAGATAAAAAGGCACATCCGATTTATTCAATACTTCAAAATATATGGTTTTGTCGTTTTCATAATATGGCTTACCAACCGAAATGCACTGGTAGAAGAAAGGTTTCGCATATTCCTCCTTACCTGCAAGAATATCCCTGAAATATGCAAGGGTCCTGCCTGCAAACATGGCTTCCTTAAGAGCCTCGCTTGTCCTGGCCTTTGCAAAAACCAGTGTCATCGCCCTGTTAGTATATTCAGGCTTGCTGTAGGTCTCGCTTATCACACCGTGGTTATCACTGTTAGCCATGACTGCGAGGTTATATTGTTTGCAGAATGTCATTACTTGCGGATAATATTCACTGTCGTTAAAGAACTCTATTCCATGGAGCCAGCCTTTTTCGAGAAGTGTTTTATGGATAGGGTACAGCTTTGGAATGCCGTCGGGTTCCTGTGATCTCCAGCCCGGATGGTTCCACTGAAGAAAGGCACCCTGCTTTATGGCGGCTTCATATGCATCCATTATTGAATCTGTATCAAGAAGTGAAGCATCCTGTATAAAAAGCGCATTTACATGTCCGGGAGGCATTTTACGCGTTAATTCAGTACCATGGACAAGGATAAGATTGTAATCCCTGGCTGTACCCTGGGCGATCTCCCAGCCGGCATTATGGTTTATTGGTATAAGGTCCTTCTTCGGGGTATATTCGATATGATCAGTGATTGCTATTGCATCGAGCCCGTCACGGTATGCTTCCCCGACTCTGTATGCAGGCCATACATTTCCGTCGGAAAAGACAGTATGCAGATGGAAGTCGCATTTAAGCGTGACATATCCCGGCAGATCAGGAAGATTGACTGTTTTCCTCTGCCCGGAAACGACAATGCTGACCGACGCGATCAGCAGGAACGTGATAAAGAGTTTTTTCATATTTTTCATTTTAATAGTAAAGTATTGTGTTAGTAATATCTATAACATAGTATTTCATATAAACAGACTTCAGAGAACAATGAAACAGGCGGATAGTTTTTCCTAAGAAACCCACCCCCGGCCCCCTGTCCTGAACCCTGTGCCCTGTGCCATGTGCCCCCTTTTCAGAATTCTTCATAAAAATACGCAGTCTTCTCATCTGCATCGTCCCATGTATAAATCTTTTTCCCCGGGTGGACGGCATAGAAATTCAAAAGTGCAAAATCTCCGGCACACATGGTGGCATGAACAAATAACACCAGCGAGAGGCTCCATTTCCATAGTCCCGGAAGATAAAATACCAGGAACAGCAAACCCGAGCTGACAATAATGAAAGGGACCAGCGCCACAAGCCTGAATTGTTTTTCGGTCGCCACGTAACGGTGGGCAGTAACATAAAACATATACTGTTTAAGGTCCATCCCTATCCTTATGTTCCTTGCACCGGTCAGGTAGTAAGGGATAACATGAAGAAGTTCATGAACGGGAATAAGCAAAACCGGAAATACTGCAAGACCCAGGAGTGTGTGTTTGAAAATATATCGGAACTGGTATAGTCCTTCAATATTTACCCTAATTATCACGGCTGAGCAGAGAAAAAAAATACAAAAAGCCCAGAATGAAAGGATAAGCCATGATCTTTTCCGGAGATAATCGAGTACAAACGGAACCAGATCAGCATAGTCAATTTTAAGCATCTGCCTGTATTTTGACTGATCTTCAAGATCTTCGACTTTCAGCGACATATAAGAAGCTTTTCCCAAAAATAACTTTTTGAAAAGTCAAACCAAATGATATATGCAAAAATTAATATGGCCCGTATTTTGATACCTTTGCACAAAAACATCAGGAAATTGAAGCCGATTTTGGCAATAGTGATTCTTGCCGGGATTTCACAGTTTGTCGCCGGACAGGCTGATTCGACTGTGGTCCTTAACGATACGCTTCCTGATAATTTCTATATGCTGCATTCAGTGGAAAGGGACGGAGTGAATCTGCCTGAGATAAACATAAAGGAGGTTGTTATTATTGGGAAACCGTCGACAGGCAAAAAATTCCCTTATGCCAGGTATCAGCGGCTTGTCACTAATCTTAAAAAAGTATATCCCTACGCCCTTGTTGTCAGGTCGAAGCTGGAATCGATAAACGAGGAACTTGCAAACATCCCGGATGATAAGGACAGGAAGAAATATATAAGACAGACAGAAAAGAATTTATTCGGTGAATATGAGGATGATATAAGGGATATGACAATAACTCAGGGAAGGCTTCTGATAAAACTTATTGACAGGGAAACGCAAAATACATCATATGAGCTGATACGGTATTACAGGGGAAGTCTTTCAGCGGCATTCTGGCAGGGTATCGCCAGGATTTTCGGGACAAACCTCAAGGAAGAATATGATCCCTACGGCGATGATGCAGTTATGGAAATAATTGTGCAGGCAATAGAGTCAGGAACTCTTTGAATGAACTAAAAGACTTCAGGTTATTAAGATGAAAAGACTTTTCATTGCAATTAAGATTGTGCCGGAGGGTGATCTTTTAAGAATGATATCCTCGGTGAAGGCAATGGTGGGTGATGAAAGCATAAAATGGGTCGATCCATGCAACGTTCACATAACACTTGCATTTCTGGGGGATACCGGGGAGAGGAAAATAAAACCCCTTACCCGGATACTTCCTGAAGTCTGTACGGGCCACGGCCGGTTTGAATTTTCTCTTTCAGGGACCGGGGTGTTTAAAAATTACAATGATCCAAGAGTGATCTGGGTGGGGATCAATCCAAAGGAAGCAATTACAGCCCTTAATGCTAAGATCACCTGTGGTCTTAAATCCGGAGGCTTTCTGACCGAAGACCGTAGTTTCAGACCTCATCTGACAATTGGCCGCATAAGAACCATTAAAGACAGTGAGAGACTTAAAAGAGTACTTGAAACTTACAGAGAAACAGAATTTCAGACGATTAAAGCCTCAGAAGTGATACTTTATGAAAGTATTCTTATGCAGACAGGGCCTCTGTATAAGGAACTTGCAAAATTCCCTCTCTGAAGTCTTGCTCCATTCGCGCATTTATCTGTCTCCCGAATCACATTTTTTTTACTTTTGTTGCTTTGAAACCTGATCGATCGTATTTGTCATGTCTGATACATTTCTTGCGAAAGGCAAAAGGAGAAAGCTTGTTGAGGAACTGCGCCGCAAAGGAATTACCGATGAAGAGGTGCTTAGAGCGATAAATACTGTGCCGCGCCACGATTTCATGGACCATGCATTCCTCAATCATGCCTATACGGATAAAGCGTTCCCCATTTCGTCGGGTCAGACAATTTCACAGCCATATACTGTCGCTGTTCAGACTTCGCTTCTTCAGGTTAAAAAAAGGGATAAGATCCTGGAGATTGGCACAGGATCGGGATACCAGGCAGCGGTTCTGGCCGAAATGGGTGCAAAGGTCTATACTATTGAACGGCACAGGGAACTTTATCTGAAAGCTCAGAGGATACTTCATATGCTCGGTTACGATGCTGATTTCTTTTTTGGCGACGGATACGAAGGGAAACCGCAGTACGGACCGTTCGATGGAATCATTATTACCGCTGCAACAGCTGAAGTTCCGGCTAAACTGCCTCCCCAGCTTAAAATCGGCGGAAGGCTTGTTGTTCCACTGGGAAACAGCAACTCGCAGGTTATGACACTGGTTGTGAGGACTGGTGAGGACAGCTATGAATATTCTTCACACGGCAGCTTTGCATTTGTACCAATGCTAAAAGGCACAGTAAACTGAATCTTAAATTATGGAAATATACAAACTTGTCTTCAACCCGATTGATGTAAACACATGGATAATTGCCGATAGTTCGGGCGACTGTGCAATAATTGACTGTGGCTGCTACGATTTGGATGAATTCAGGGAATTTACAGGTTTTTTGGATGAGAGGAAACTGAAGCCTGTAATGCTTCTGAATACACATTGCCATCTTGATCATATTTTTGGCGACATTTTCATGATGGAAAAATTCGGCCTGGGAGCCATGTGCCACAAGGATGATATGTACAACAGGAAGCAATCGGTCAATCATGCGCTTTTATTCGGGTTGAGGATGCTTACTCCTCCTGATCCCGGAGCATATATCGATGATAACATGCTTTTGTCATTCGGATCGGTTGAAATCAAAGCGCTTCATGTCCCGGGGCATGCCCCGGGATCTCTGGCATTCCATATAGAGAAGGAGAATGTGGTTTTCACAGGTGATGCACTCTTTGCAGGAAGCATTGGCCGGACCGACCTTCACGGAGGAAATTATGAGACACTTATCAACAGCATAAGCACCAGGCTGTTTTCACTTCCTCACGAAACCATTGTATTTCCGGGACACGGAGAATCAACTGATATAGGTACGGAAATGACCTCAAACCCATATTTTATTCACACCTGACATATCGGTTTTTTTTAATGGTTTCATTTTGCTATTTTCAGGGCTTCAAATTAATTCTTCCTTTTTTTGTATATAATTAAAAATCAAACATATGGCATTAGATGTCTTTGCCGGTCGGCATATCGGTCCGCGTGAAAATGAAGTCCCCGCAATGCTCGAAACAATAGGAGTAAAGTCGCTTGATGAGCTTATCGACAAAACAGTACCGGCGTCGATCCGTCTTGATAAGCCGCTAAATCTGCCTGCTGCCATGAGTGAATATGAGTACCTGAACCATATCAGGAAACTGGGTGCCAGGAACAAGATGTACAGGTCATTCATAGGTCAGGGTTATTATGGTGTGGCAACACTCCCGGTTGTGGTTCGCAATGTTCTTGAAAATCCTTCATGGTATACATCATATACACCATACCAGGCTGAAATTTCGCAGGGCAGGCTCGAAGCCCTTCTGAATTTCCAAACTATGATAATTGACCTGACAGGCATGCAGATTGCCAACGCGTCTCTTCTTGATGAATCGACAGCTGCTGCCGAGGCTATGATAATGATGTTCAATGCTCGGTCGCGTGCTGCCGTGAAGGCAGGGGCAAGGAAATTTTTTGTTGATGACGATATCTTCCTCCAGACCCTCGATGTTATTGAGACAAGGTCGGCGCCTCTCGGTATTGAACTTGTCAAGGGGAAATATGACCAAATTGTATTTGATGAATCCTTTTTCGGGGCGTTTGTCCAATACCCTTCAGCTTCCGGTCAGATCAGGGATTACAGGGATTTCACCGTACGGGCACATTCATCAGGTCTTCTTGTCGGAGTGGCTGCCGATCTTATGAGCCTTGTAATACTGACACCTCCGGGAGAATGGGGCGCCGACATAGTTGTGGGATCGAATCAGAGGTTTGGCCTTCCAATGAGTTTCGGGGGGCCGCATGCCGGATTTTTTGCCACAAGGGATGAACTGAAAAGAAGCATGCCCGGACGCATCATTGGCGTATCTGTCGACGTAAACGGGGCCCATGCCCTTAGGATGGCCCTCCAGACAAGAGAACAGCATATCAAACGCGAAAGGGCAACTTCCAATATTTGTACGGCACAGGCGCTTCTGGCAACCATGTCGGGAATGTATGCCCAGTACCATGGACCGGAAGGACTTAAAAGAATAGCAACACATATCCATAAGTCGGCCTGCACAATTGCCGGTTATTTAAGGGAACTTGGTTATATCCTTCCCAATTCATCTTATTTCGATACTTTGAAAGTCATTCTCCGCGAAGGGATCAGGCAGGATGATATTAAAAAACTGGCACTGGCTTCGGAGATCAATTTCTTTTATCCCGATAATGACAGCGTAATTTTAAGCACTGATGAAATAATTACCTTTGATGAGATAAATGCCATAATCGGAGTTTTTGCCAGGGCTGCAGGTAAGAAAGCCCCGGTAGCGGCTTCCTTTGTCGAATGCAACTGCCTTGAAGGCAAGTCGGCAAGGACATCATCTTTTCTTAAAGCCCGGGTTTTCAACAGGTACCATAGCGAGACTGAAATGATGAGGTATATTAAAATGCTTGAGAGAAAAGATTTTTCTCTTACACACAGCATGATCTCTCTTGGATCGTGTACAATGAAGCTGAACCCGGCTGCCTCAATGTTCGCCATGAGCTGGCCGGAGTTCGGTAACATTCATCCATTCGTTCCAAAGGATCAGGCTGAGGGATATTACCTTGTTATGGATGAACTGGGAGAGGCTCTCAAGGAGATTACAGGTTTCCCGGCAGTGTCGTTCCAGCCAAATTCCGGAGCGGCTGGTGAGTATACAGGGCTTCTTATGATACGGGAATATCACCTTGGCAGGGGAGAAGGGCACAGGAATGTGGCTCTTATTCCGTCGTCGGCCCATGGCACAAATCCGGCAAGTGCGGTTATGGCGGGAATGCAGGTTGTTGTTGTTGAATGCGACGACAGGGGAAATATTAATGTTGATGACCTTCAGAAAAAAGCACAGGAAAACAGAGACAAACTTGCCTGTTTCATGATAACATATCCGTCGACCCATGGAGTATTTGAGGCTGCCGTAACAACGATGGCCGACATAATTCATGAAAACGGAGGCCTTGTATATATGGACGGCGCCAACATGAATGCCCAGGTTGGGCTTACAAATCCCGGCAGGATCGGTGCCGATGTGTGCCATCTTAACCTGCACAAGACATTCGCCATTCCTCATGGAGGCGGCGGCCCCGGAATGGGCCCCATACTTGTAAATGAAAAACTAGCTGAATTCCTTCCGTCGCATCCTGTTGTAAAAACCGGAGGGAGCCATGGAACCACAGCTGTTGCATCGGCTCCTTTCGGAAGCGCCCATATACTGACTATTTCACATGCATATGTGCTTATGATGGGAGCTGAAGGGCTGACAGCCGCAACCAAATATGCAATACTTAATGCAAATTATATCTCTGCCTCTCTTAAGGAATGGTATAAAACACTTTATACTGGAACCACAGGATACGTAGGTCATGAACTTATTCTCGACTGCAGGAACTTCAAGACAGAATCAGGAATAACGGAATCAGACATTGCAAAACGGCTGATGGATTACGGATTCCATGCTCCTACGCTTTCTTTCCCGGTGCATGGTACCCTGATGGTGGAGCCGACTGAATCAGAATCACTTCAGGAACTCGATAAATTCATTGATGCATTAAAATCGATCTGGCGCGAGATCCAGGAAATAAAAGAAGGAAAGGCCGACAGGGAAGACAATGTTCTGCGCAATGCCCCGCATACTGTTAAAGTGTTAACAGCCGATGAATGGAAACATGGTTATGACCGCAGGAAGGCGGGATTCCCGCTTAAATGGGTGGAAGAGAATAAATTCTGGCCTTCAGTGGGCAGGATAGATGACGGATATGGCGACAGGAACCTTGTATGTACATGCGACCCGATTGACTCATACAGGATGGAAACATTCAAAATGTAAAAAAGTTGCTACTGTAAAATTTTATTTGGAATTTTATTGCAAAGATATAATGCGGTTTCATCGCTAAATGCATAATTCTCACTGGAACGATCTGAAAGGAATGGCAGCAGGGAAAAAAACTGCCTGCCATCCTGTGGGATTTATCATCGACAGTCCCTGGCTGCCTGGATGGTACGGAATATCAGCTCTTGATTATTATTCATCTGATGACCTTTGGCTCAGGGCAAATCTTAAAGCAGTTGCAACTTTTCCCGATGTCTGGTTCATGCCCGGCTTCTGGTCAGAATACGGGATGTGCACCGAACCTTCAGCATTCGGATCAAAAATGGTATTCAATACGGCTGCTCCGCCCCATGCTTCAAAGATTCTTGCGGAAATTTCTGATGTCGACAGGCTGCAACAACCTGACGTAAGGACTGACGGATTGCTTCCCTTTATGATAAACAGGCTCAGGCATGCACACGAATCGATAAGAAATGCCGGTCATGAAATCAGATTTGCAGTATCGAGAGGGCCTCTGAACATCGCCAGTTTCCTGATGGGAACTACCGAATTCATGCTTGCCCTTGCAATTGATCCCGATGGTTCACACCGCCTGATCAGGAAGATAACCACTTTCATCCGCGACTGGATCTCATGGCAAAAAGAGTGTTTCCCATCAATTGAAGGCATCCTGATACTCGATGATCTGATCGGTTTTTTGGGAGAGCATGAATTCGGTGAATTTGTAGTACCTTATATGAAGGAAGTTTTCTCTGTAATTGATGCTGATATCAGGTTCCTTCACAATGATGCTGACGGGCTTATCACTGCAAAACATCTGGTTGCCATGAATGTTAATATGTTCAATTTTTCATATAATCATCCAATGGGAGTCATCAGGGACCTTGCCGGGAAAGATGCCATCCTTGTCGGAAATGTTCCTCCCCGTGATGTACTGGCACTCGGGAAGCCGTCTGATGTCGCATCGGCTGTGAGAAAGTCATTCAGCGAAACCAATGATAAAAGCCGTATAATCTGGTCAGCAGGCGGTGGAATGCCACCTGATGTAAAGGATGAGAATATTTATGCTTTTATTGAAACAGTAAAGGAACTTAATCAATTATGAACAAATGAAAAGACTGGTAATATTAATAATCTCCACAATGATCATGGCATCATGCGGAACAGACGGAAATAAGAAAGCTGCTTCCGGAAATACACCGGAAACATTGACGAAAAACTATAAGGTCAGGCTGATGACAGTTGATCCAGGCCACTTTCATGCTGCACTTGTGCAGAAAACAATGTATCCACAGGTGTCGCCCGATGTAAATGTATATGCTCCTGATGGTCCGGATCTTCAGCAGCATCTTTCCCGGATAAATCTATACAATACCCGGGCGACTGACCCTGCGTCGTGGAACGAAATTGTTTACAAAGGCGATGATTTTTTTGAAAAAATGCTCTCTGAGAAACCGGGAAATGTTGTGGTTCTCTCAGGGAACAACAGGAAGAAGGCGGAATACATCACCAGATCAGTGGAAGCAGGTCTCAATGTTCTGGCCGACAAGCCGATGATAATCGTTCCCGAAGATTTTGCCACACTCGAAGCAGCCTTTAACAAAGCTGGCGAAAACGGAGTGTTGCTTTATGATATCATGACTGAACGTTTTGAGATAACCACGATCCTTCAAAAACTGCTTTCACAGGAAGAATCAGTGTTTGGAAAGCTCGAAGCAGGCTCAGAAAAGGATCCTGCTGTGACAAAAGTAAGCGTTCATCATTTCTCGAAGCTTGTGTCAGGTGTTCCCCTTCAGCGCCCTGCATGGTTTTTTGACGTTGATCAGCAGGGCGAGGGAATAGTAGATGTCACAACACATCTTGTTGACCTTGTTCAGTGGGAGTGTTTCCCCGATCAGATCCTGAAACCGACGGATGTCAGAATAGCTGATGCAAAAAGATGGCCAACAGTGCTTACATTAGATCAGTTTAAAAGTGTTACCGGATTGGAGAGTTTCCCTCCATACCTTCAGAAGGATGTAAAGAACGGGAAACTTAATGTTTTCTCAAACGGGGAATTCGTTTACCAGTTAAAAGGCATATGGGCGAAAGTGTCAGTTACATGGAATTACATGCCTCCGGCGGGAGGCGGTGATACGCATTATTCTGTAATGAAAGGATCTGCCTGCAACCTTGTGATCAGGCAGGGAGCGGAGGAAAAATACCTTCCTACTCTTTATGTCGAGAACATAAAAGGAAAATCTATTGCTGACTTCACGGCCCATCTTAACGATTTTCTCGGACAACTGCCCTACGACAGCCTGCAGGCGGAGGCGCTTGCGAACGGCAGTCTAAGGATTGGTATCCCTAAGAAATACAGAGTGTCGCATGAGGAACATTTCGGGCAGGTTACTTCGAAATTCCTTGAATACCTTCAGAATGGAAACATGCCGGAATGGGAGGTCCCCGGAATGATAACAAAATACTATACAACAACATCTGCTCTTAAAAAGGCAAAGGATAAGAAATAATTGCACCTGAGCTGCTTTTAAAGGTCCTTCGTGAACCTTTGTGCATACCTTTGTGCGTACCTTTGTGTTTCACTTGCGGTAAAAGAATCATTTGACCACTAAGGATCAGAAAGGTTATTCATCAAGGAGACAAAGATTTGCAGAGTAAAATCTGCTTATTTTACCGATTCTCTTTATTATTTGCGAAGAGATCCTCGATTACCATCGAGTAGAGCGAAGAAAGATCGATGCCGGCAGCCTTTGCCTGCTTGGGGATGAGACTCTCTTCAGTCATACCCGGGACAGTGTTTATCTCGAGGAAGAATGGCCTTTCGCCGACTACAATGAAGTCGACCCTCACAATACCTTTACAGCCAAGGATATCATAAATTTCAGAGCTGAGTTCCTGTATCTTTTCGGTAATTTCCGCCGGCATATCTGCAGGGGTTATTTCATCTGACTTTCCCGGAGTATATTTGGCTTCATAATCGAAAAATTCATTTTTGCTGATAATCTCGGTTACAGGCAGTATTACCGATTTCCCCTTTACCTTGACAACACCGCAGGCCACTTCACGGCCTTTCATGAAGGATTCGATCATTACCTCATTACTCTCCCTGAAGGCCATTTCTATGGCAGCAGGCAATTCGCCTGCTGTTTTCACCTTCGATACGCCAAAGCTGGAGCCGCTGTCGTTGGGTTTTACAAAACACGGGAGGCCGGCAAGTTCAGCAATCTCTGAATAAGCAGGCAGACTGTCCTTCCTTACGAGGATATTTTTCGCCATAGGTATTCCGTATCCCTTCAGATAAAGCTTGCAGGCCTGCTTATTGAATGTGAGAGCCGAACAGAAAGTGCTGCAGTTGGTATAAGGGATCTTCATCATGTCGAGATAACCCTGAAGCAGCCCGTTTTCACCCGGCGTCCCGTGAATGGCGACGAAGACAGCGTCAAATCGTATCCTGGCATTATCAGTTGAGAGAGTGAAATCGTTCTTGTCGATTTTGAGGTATCTGCCCTTGGGATCTTCCCAATACCAGTCTGTACCTCTTATCATTATAACATAAACTTCATAAAAAGCAGATAGAATTTTTTCGACTTCCCTGGCACTTTTTACCGAGATCTCAAATTCTGAAGAATCTCCGCCTGCAGCTATCGCGATCGTTCTCATAGAAAATTATTTTGCCAAAATTAGATATTTTCAGATATTATATACCTTTGCCAAAATTCTAAAATCCCGGGAAAATGAAAAAAGGTTGTATTATATGGATTATCATAGCGATAATAATCGTTTTGGTGGTACTTGGATTTGTTTCATGGGGAACAAGAACATATAATCAGATGGTTACACTTCAGGAAGCAGTTTCGGGTCAGTGGGGAAATGTAGAAACCCAGTATCAGCGGAGGGCCGATCTTATTCCAAACTTTGTCAACACTGTCAAGGGAGCTGCCAGCTTTGAGCAGGAAACGCTCACGAAAGTCATTGAAGCACGGGCAAAAGCCACACAGGTTACTATTGATCCGACTAAAATGACCGCAGAAAATCTTCAGCAGTTCCAGCAGGCACAGTCTGACCTTTCCTCGGCCCTTTCACGCCTGATGGTCGTTGTGGAGCAATATCCCGAGTTAAAAGCCACACAGAACTACAGGGATCTGCAGGTTGAACTGGAGGGAACAGAGAACAGGATATCTGTTGAAAGACGAAAATTCAACGAGACAGCACAGGCAATGAACGTATATATAAAGAAATTCCCTCAGAATATTATCGCCGGGATGTTCGGCTTCACGGCCAGACCATATTTCGAATCGATGGAAGGCGCCGAAAAGGCACCCGAGGTTAAATTTTAATCATTGCCCGTGATGTTCGTCAGAGCCTCCAGGTTCTTTACAAAGGAACAGCAGGATCAGATCCGTGAAGCCATAAAAAAAGCCGAGAGTGAGACTTCAGGGGAGATAAGGGTCCATATCGAAACATGGCTTACAGGCAGCGTACTTGACCGGGCAGCATGGGTGTTCAGAAAGATCGGCATGCATACCACTAACGACCGGAACGGAATATTGTTTTACCTGGCTGTTCAGAGCAAGCAGTTTGCCGTCATCGGAGACGCAGGAATAAATGAAAAAGTAACTGAGGAATTCTGGAAAAACATAAAAGATGTAATCCAGGCTGAATTCCGTGATAAGAAATATATGGAAGGCCTTATTGCTGGCATACTTATGGCGGGCCATCAGCTGAAAAAGCATTTCCCGCGGAAGGCCGATGACATAAATGAACTTCCCGACGAGATATCATTTGAAACTCCTGAATAAAAAGACAGTATGAACAATAAAACTCCTGGTTATTTATTCGGGATTTCAATCCTTTTACTGTTATTTTCATTAGAAGCAGCAGGTCAGGAGTTCCCTGAAAAACCTTCTCCTCCCCGCCTTGTAAATGATTTTGCAGGAATGCTTGCTCCCCGCGAGGTGGACGCTCTCGAGCAAAAGCTTGTAGCATACAATGATTCCACATCTACACAGATAGCTGTGGTTACCGTTTCTGATCTTTACGGATACGCCATTTCTGACTATTCCCAGCGACTGGCCGAAAAATGGGGGATAGGGCAGAAAGGGCTCAATAACGGAATTCTGATCCTGATAAAGCCAAAAACCTCCGAATCATCGAGGGGTGAGGTATTTATTGCTCCGGGCTACGGACTTGAGGGAGTGGTTCCCGATATTGTATGTGCTCAAATCATCGACAATGAAATACTTCCGGAATTCAGAAATGGAAATTACTACCAGGGTCTCGACAATGCGACAGGCGTCATTATGAAACTTGCCAGTGGCGAATTCCCTCCTGACCAGTATGGAAAATCAAAAGATAATGACATAGGCGGATTTGGACCTTTTCTTTTCGTACTTATTATCATTATAGTAATTCTGTTCTTAAGAAGCAGCGGAGGTTCAAACCATAAGAACATCGGAAGCAAAGGACTGCCTCTTTGGATGATTCTCTCGATGATGAATTCAGGGAGTCACAGGGGAAGCTGGGGCGGATTCTCCGGAGGAGGTGGTTTTGGCGGCGGAGGCGGTTTCGGAGGCTTCGGAGGAGGAAGCTTCGGAGGCGGGGGGGCCGGCGGAAGCTGGTGATCAATACTCCCTTGAGGAAGTATAGGCCCTCCATTTTTCTATGACGCTCTTCATGTCATCAGGAAGTTCAGAATCGAACGATAATCTCTTTCCTGTCACCGGATGGTCAAATGCAAGCGATTTTGCATGAAGTGCCTGCCGGGGCAGGATCTTAAAACAGTTTCTGACAAACTGCTGGTATTTTGCAAATGTGGTGCCTTTCAGTATCTGGTCGCCTCCATATTCGTCATCATTGAACAGGGGATGCTTTATAAAGCTGAAATGAACCCTTATCTGATGGGTCCTTCCGGTCTCAAGCTTGCATTCGACAACTGAGACATATCCTAAATCTTCAATAACCCTGTAATGTGTGACAGCGTTCTTGCCCTGGCTGCCGTCAGGGAAGACCTGCATTATCTTTCTGTCTTTCAGATTTCTGCCTACATGGCCTGTGATAGTTCCCTCGGCTGGATCAGGGACGCCCCAGACAAGGGCAATATATTTCCTGTCGGTAGTCCTGTCATAGAACTGCTTTGACAATCTGTTGAGCGCCAGCTCGTTTTTTGCCACAACGAGGATGCCTGAGGTATTCTTATCTATCCTGTGAACGAGCCCGGGACGCAACTCGCCTGTCTGAAATAAGGGAAGGTTCCTGAAATGCCACATAAGAGCGTTGACTAGTGTACCGGTGTAATTACCGTAGGCGGGATGCACCACCATGCCGGGTTCCTTGTTTACCACAATGACTTCATCATCTTCATACACAATGTTTATCTTGATGTCCTCGGGAATGAGCTCAATTTCGCGCGGCGGATCAGGCAGCACAATCTGCACGACATCACCCGGCTTAACCCTGTAGTTTGGTCTGACAGACTTATTGTTAACGAGAATATTGCCGGCATTTGCAGCATCCTGTATCCTCGTCCTTGAGACATTCTCAATGCGGGAACTGAGGTATTTATCGATCCTTAAAAGCGACTGACCCGGATCAACGATGTACCTGTAATGTTCATAAAGGTCCTGCTGATCGGAAATTTCCTCTTCTGCCATATGTGATCAGTTTATTTTGACAAGCCTGTAAAAGCCGGCACGTGTTGTGCCTGTAAAGGGGACAACTGTGTAAATTCCGGTGCGGAGATTCGATATATCAATCCGTTCGGAGAACGGGACTTTTAAGACTTCTCTTCCCTGCATATCGATGACTGATATGAATGCGGAACCTGAAAGCATCAGTTCGTCGGCGCTGATGTTGATGTAGTCTTTTGCAGGATTGGGCCATATCCTGAACCTCACTGTGTTTTCCGGTACCGGCTGGTCGTCGGATGATGTTGTTTTAAGAGGCGGACCTGTAACAGGTCTTATCATAACGCTTCCTTCCTTCTGAGACTTGAACCATAACCCGTTAAGCCAGTAATACTGTCTTCCCAGATTGGGAGTGTTGACATCAAAACCCGCATTAAGGAAAGTCTCTGTTCTTTGTTTCCATCCTGCGTAAAACACTCCGTTAACCATCACCCCGTCGGGCAACACATATGTCCTGAAACCATTCAGATTTTCTCCCGGTTCAACTATCATATTTTCAACAGAATACAGTACATTGCCGGGGAATCCGTTGTTGTCATCCCATATCATAAGGTCGAATGATCTCTGGTTACTGTTCAGGTAACTATCGTTGAAGCAAATGTTTAAAGCCCTCACGGTATCCTGCATGAACGATTTGAACCTGTATGCCACCATCGCGTTCCTTGATCCCTGTCCGTTTATCCCATAGCCACCTTCAGCAGTACCGTCATCATATGCGAAATAGTTTTTGAAGACCTGCAGGTATGTTATTGTATCATTTGATTTGGGATCAAAATCATCAGTCTTGAGCGAACAGGTAATTTTAAAGAGGGCTGAATCAGTGTTGTTGTTATTGAATGTATAAATCAGGTTTGCATTATAATCAACATTCCTGTATGGTTCAATGTTTGTGGCACCGGCTGAGAATGAATGAGAAAGCGTGTTTGCCAGCATGTCCCTTATTTCGAAATTTCTGGTCACGTTCCTTGTTATTTTGTCATTGTTCCTGTAATGTATCGGGATGAAAGATCCCATTTCCTGCAGGAATACCTGTTTAAACTGTTTCCATGGCATTGCCTCGTGTGTCTTCAGTACCGATCTGACGGGCGTTCTGAAAGCCACATCGGCTATTGCTGTATCGGCCGAATTCCGGTTGCGGTCGATATAAACATAATCGAGATTCCACTGGTCACAATTTCCAACCATTGAAAGGTCATCAAACAGTGCAAGACTTGCCCAGTTGACAAAGCGGAACATGAAACCCTGTTTGAGGTATCGCGGATTCTGTATCCTGATTATCACAGGTTTGAAACCCTCATCCGGAACACCGGGAGTTTTCCATACTGAGTACCATTTATTTTCCTCAGGGGCAAAAAACTGCAAAGTCAGGCTGTCACGCGGTTCAGGACTGTCGCCCAGTCCTCCGGGCTGGTAATAAAAGCTGAGCCAGATATTGTCTGTTGCAGGGTAATTGAGGTTTATAGGCTGCGATGTCAGGTGATCGGCTTCAAATCCTTCTGTGTTGGCTGTCTCATAAAGCTTCCCGTTATTGTCGAGAGCATCGAGGGTGGCAATTCCAACTGTAATCTGTTTGTCGGAGTATGTATTGTTTATAAAGGCATAATCGTCGCTCCACCATAATGATGAAGGTGTCGCGGATTTTCCTGAGAAATCATCAAAGAAAGGCAGGTTGAGAGGCACTGCAGAAATCGCCTTTGACCTTTTATCCGTTTTGTGCCTTCCCGTTAGTTCAGGATTACTCTGGAGCCCTGTAACGACCTCCTGGCACATCGCGATTGATGAACAGAACAGGAGAACGGTTATATTTAGGATCAGTTTCTTTTGCATCAGCTTCAGTCTGATTGTACGGGAAAGTGTTGAGGTACGGTATCGGTAATAACAAATGTTGAATCGGGCTTCAGTTTTGCAGAATCAACCGTCAGCCAGAGATATACTGATGAGCCAAGCTGGATAGTGGCGTCAACGTTGAATTCGGGATTCTGTTTATATACAAAGGCCCTTGCTGAATCGGCTGCATTAATCACAGTATTGTCATAAATGGAGGTTACGAGTGTAAGCGATGCACCAAATATCCTGTCACGGGCCGTTTCCAGATCGAGGCCTGTCAGGTCAGGAACTGGGGTTCTCTGGTTGCTTAATCCTTTCCCCAGCACAAGGTCTATCACAGATCCTTTCTGTATCAGGTCGCCTTCCTGAATATCACGGCCGTTATAAAGCTGCTTGAGCACCACATCCACTGAAATGTCGGGAACATATCGTGGAATTCCTACCTCAAGGCCGGCAGCTTCAAGTATTGCGACAGCCTGCCTCCTGGGGACATTGACAAGATTGGGCATTGCCACCATTTCAGGATTGAAGGCATTGATGGTAAGCATTACGTTTCTCCATTTCTTAACTCTGAAGCCTGGTTTTGGGTTCTGTTCGGCGACGCAACCCCTTGGGACATCGGATGTATAGACCGAGTCGATAATCTGGTATCTGACCCTCGATTTTCTCGCCAGACGGCGGGTTTCCTCAAGTGTCTGACCGATAAAATCGGGGACCGGCCTGCTTTGTCCGTGCCTTGTGTAAAAATTGATCCAGATCAGCAACGCCATAAGAAATCCGACAACAATAACAGCTGCCGATCCAAGGTTTTTTAAAAATTGCTTGCTGAAAATGAATTCTTTGAGGCTCATGGCTGTTCCGGGCTTAAGTTATAACGTAAAGGTATGTATAAAATTATAAAGCGAATCGCGTTCAACGGGCACAAATCCGGCATCCCGTATTATCCTGCAGATCTCATCTGTTGTCATTGCCGGATTTTTCTCCTCCGATCCTGCCATTGAATAAATTCTCGTTGTGTCATCAATTGTTCCGTCGAGATCATCAGCGCCGAAAATAAGGCTAATCCCTGCAACTTCCCTGCTTATCATGGGCCAATATGCCTTGATGTGTGCAAAATTGTCGAGGTATATCCTTGATACCGCATAGTTCTTAAGATCCTCAATCATGCTGACTTCCCCCGCGTCGGACATTTGATTATCGGCCATTTTGTATTTAAGCGGGATAAAGGCGTTGAATCCCCCTGTCCTGTCCTGCAGATCGCGCAACCTTGTGAGATGGTCGATTCTGTGGGAATAGTCTTCTAAATGCCCGTAAAGCATTGTGGCGTTTGATGAAATCCCCAGTCCATGGGCCGTCTCATGTATCCTGAGCCATTGTTCGGAAGTGGTTTTTTCAGGGCAGATCTTCATTCTCAGAGCCTCATCGAATATCTCGGCACCTCCTCCGGGTATTGAGTCGAGGCCATATTCCTTCAGAAGCGCGAGACCTTCCCTGACTGACATTCCCGATCTCGTGATCATATAATCAAGTTCAACGGCCGAATAGGCCTTAATATGTATCCCGGGCCTGTGTTCCTTTATCCTTTGAAGAAGAGATCCCCAGTAATGAATGTCGTGAGAAGGATGAACGCCGCCGACGATATGCACTTCTGTAACCTCTTTGGTGTCGAATTTTTCAACAATGTCAAGCATTTCATCCTGGCTGTATTCCCAGCTTAAAGGATCGCCTTCAGGCCTATGGTAGGAGCAAAAACGGCAGTTATGCACACATCTGTTTGTAGGTTCGATATGAAAATTCCTGTTGAAAAAAGCGTAATTTCCATTCTTCCTTCTTCTTGCAATACCTGCCAGAATACCAAGCAATGGTAGTTCTGCCTTCTTGTACAACAGAAGTCCTTCTTCGGGAGTGATTCTTTCCTCGTTCTCCACCCTGCCTGCAATTTTCTGCAGGTCAGGATCGTGTATATAGTTTAGCGGGCCTGTCATGTTGGAATAAAGCCTGGTAAAGCTAATAAAAAAA
>DAOOUQ010000037.1:0-26572 GCA_035390825.1 Bacteroidales bacterium
TTCCTGTTCCGACTTTTGTGACTTCAATTTTCACATCCGGATAAATTGACATGAATTCGCCTGCAAGCTTGCTGATCAGCGGATAAAGGGCATAGGAACCGCTGATCGAAAATGTCCCGCTGATCTCTTTTTTAATGCTGCCGGCAACAGATGTTGTACCTTTTTCAGACGTCGGAGAACCGCAGCCTGCTATTGTTAATAATATAACAGACAGGAGAATTTCTTGCAATCGGATCATTTTTTCTTTTAAAGTTACGAATTTTTCGGCATAATTGTCAATATTTAAATAACATACCTTGATCCTGAATATTCCGGTCTGTTCATTTCCCTGATAACTATTTTGTTAATTTTAAACACCGGTTTTTACTCAATGGCAGAAGATTTTGTTTTTCATCAGACAAATGATAATTAGGAAATGAGCGAACAGATTATTGAAGTCAGCAATGTCTGGAAATCGTTTAAAACTGTTCAGGCTGTAAAGGGCATAAATCTTAAAATCCCCAGGGGGCAGTTTACCGCACTGCTTGGCCCGAACGGGGCCGGGAAAACCACTCTTGTGGAAATGATCGAAGGTATCCAGAAACCCGACAGCGGTGATATCATGATTATGGGGAAGCACTGGAAGGGAAACGAGGATGAGCTCCACAGTATCATAGGACTGTCGTTGCAGGAGACAAGATTCATCGACAAATTAAGGGTGAGCGAAACACTGAACCTGTTTGCCAGTTTTTTTGGACTGGGAAAGGCCAGAATTGATGAGATAATTGAACTTGTGGGCCTCGGGGATAAAAGGAGATCCTACGTGGTTAACCTGTCGGGAGGACAGAGACAGAGACTCGCGATCGGCATTGCTCTTATCAACTCGCCTGCAATTCTTCTTTTGGACGAGCCAACTACAGGGCTGGATCCAAATGCCAGACGCGAGATATGGCGCATTCTTTCGGGTTTAAAGAAATCCTCTGATACCTCAATGATTCTCACTACCCATTATATGGAGGAGGCCGAAACACTCTGCGATTATATTGTTATCATGGATAACGGGTCGATCCTCCGCGAAGGGACACCTGAGTTTCTCCTTAAGGATTACAGATCGCTCGACGATCTCTTTGTCTCACTAACCGGGAGGAGCATCAATGAATAAACCTGTAAGGATTAACCAGTTGTGGCAGCTTACAAAGGCATTGTCATTTGAGCTCACCCGTGAACCAGGCGTGCTTTTCTGGGGCATACTCTTTCCCATACTGATGTCGCTCGGACTGGGGCTCGCATTCACCAGAAAACCTGAAACAATAAGGAAAGTGGCGGTTATCACAACCTCTGATTCCGTTTCACAAGAATCAGAACTTATGAATTTCCTTGAATATAGATGCAAAAAAAACGTACCTGACGGCAGAAAGGATTTCAACTGGCAGTATGAGATAAATGATGACAAACTTGGAAAGACTCTTTTTCTTTTCTACAGATACGACTGGAAAACGGCAATGGTCAGCCTGAAAAGAGGTACGGTAAATCTTATTTTAAGCAGCAATAACGGGAAGACCGAATACAATTTTGATCCTGTCAGTTCTGATGCAGAACTGACTTACATGAAGCTCCGCAATATTATCGGCCGGGGTGAAATTCCTTCAGATCAGGGCAACCGGGAAATAAGGCCCCTCACAATCAGAGGAACACGGTATATCGATTTTCTGATCCCGGGTCTTATTACAATGGGTGTTATGATGTCGACCATGTGGGGAATAAGCTACGGCATCATCGAGAAACGTTCAAAGAAACTTCTCCGGCGCCTTGTCGCCACGCCCATGAAAAAATCACATTTTCTCGTTGCCCTGATAACAGTAAGGGTGGCAATGAATTTTGTCGAAGCTGCAGTCCTGATCCTGTTCTCTGTCGTTGTCTTCGGGATGACGATCCAGGGAAGTCTTACAGCTCTTTTGTTATTATTCATTGCCGGGAACATAGCATTTGCCGGGATTGCTGTATTTGTATCCTCACATACCTCCAATACAGAGGTAGGCAATGGTCTTATAAATGCAGTTGTCACGCCAATGATGGTACTCTCGGGTATATTTTTCAGTTACCAGAATTTTCCCGGCTGGAGCGTAGGCATTATTAAATTACTTCCACTTACCATTCTGACCGACGGGGTCAGAAGCATTTTCAATGAAGGAGCAGGATTTAATGAGGCAGCCTTCCCAATCTTTGTCCTTTCACTGGCAGGTGTGGTATTTTTCAGCGTCGGCCTTAAGATATTTAAATGGCATTAACCAAAGAATCAGAGCTTTACAAGATTACCGTCAAAAGTCAGGACCTGGCCAACGGAGGTTTCTGATCTGAACTCTTTATCCGCGTATCTTATCAAAAGAGGCGATCCTGAAAAGGAAGTGACCTTAAGCTTTTTAAGCTTTCCGCCGCTCCATTCAAATTCAAGATCAAAGCCTCCTCTTGCCCTGATTCCCTTAACATGTCCTTCCGGAATACCGTCAGGAAGTGCCGGTAAAATGTCAATTCCGTCAAGATGGCTCTGGAGGAGCATTTCGGCGATGCCGGCAGCTCCGCCGAAATTGCCGTCGATCTGAAAAGGAGGATGCGCATCAAACAGGTTGGGATAAGATCCTCCCCCTGCTGAGCCGCCACCGGTTGCCTGTGTTATTGATTTACCCTGAGGCCTTAACAGCATGCCGACCATTTTCCAGGCATGGTTTCCGTCTCTGAACCTTGCCCAAAGGTTTATTTTCCAGGCAAGGCTCCATCCTGTTCCTTCATCGCCTCGGGCAATAAGCGAGGTCTTGGCGGCTTCCAGAAGCTCCGGATTCTCCTGCTGGTTAATTTCCGTCCCCGGATAAACGCCCCACAGGTGAGAAACATGCCTGTGCTTGTTTCCGGGATCGTCAATGTCCTGCATCCATTCCTGCAACTGCCCGAACCTGCCTTTCTTATACGGGGCAATTTCAGGAAGCATCTGCCTGAGAGTATCCGCAAACGACCGGTCGGTGTTTAGTATTTCCGATGCCCTGATACATGCCTTGAAAAGACTTTTTATAATCTCGTGATCCATTGTCGGGCCGGCGACAAGACCACCGTTTTCAGGTGAATTTGACGGGGTTGAAACAAGCCATCCTGTCTGCGGATCCCTGACAAGAAAATCCGTATAGAACATTGCGGCTTTTTTCATCACCGGCCAGGCAGTATCGCGTAAAAATTCCACATCAGGGCTGAACAGGTAATGTTCCCAATAGTGATGTGCCATCCATCCGCTCCCTGAAACCCATATTCCATGATCTGAAGCATTTATCGGGGCAGCTCCTCTCCAGAGATCAGTGTTGTGGTGCAAGACCCATCCTCTGGCATTGTAGTGGTTCCTTGCCACCTTTTCGCCTGATGCAACAACTTCGTCTATCATCCTGAAGAGTGCGTAATGGCATTCCTGGATATTCAATATCTCAACGGGCCAGTAATTCATCTCAGTGTTTATATTCACCGTGTACTTGCTGTCCCATGCCGGAACCAGCCTGTTGTTCCATATCCCCTGCAGGTTTGCCGGGTAAGTTCCCTCCCTGCTGGATGAAAGCATTAAGTAGCGGCCATACTGGACATAAAGCGCCGCAAGTGAGTTGTCCATTGCCTCTGGTACCTTGTCTATTCTTTTATCGGTCGGCAGATCCTCCTTCCCCGATTTCCCAAGAAAAATTGAAAACCTGCTGAAGTATTTCCTGTAATCATCAATATGCTTCTTCCTGAATTCTTTATAATTGCCGGCCATGGCACCTGCAAGCCACGTTTCGCAAAGAGAATCCGGATCTCCTGATACATCCTCCGGGGTAACAAAATTTGTTGCAGCGGTTAACCAGATCGTCGCTTCATCGGCCTTCTCAACATGTATCTTATCCCTGGTGGCCGTTAATCTTCCACCCTTCAGTTTCAGCCTCGCCAGAGCGGTCCCGTGAAGCACACCATCTTTTACCCTTACCTTGAGCCTTATTGTCCCATCCTGTCCCGCAGAAGCGGAAAAATCCTCATGGACCGAATTCATGGAAATGTCAAAAGTAAGGGATCCTTTACGGCTGCTTCCAAGGTTTATTGCCAGTGAATTTCCGGGAAAGCTTGCAATATATTCTCTTGTGAAGGTCACTCCTCCCGCTTCATAAGTCGTCCGGCATACTGCATCCGACAGGTCAAGCTCACGCCTGTAATTTGTAAAATCGTCTTCCATTGGGAAAGTAAGCCACAGATCGCCGAATGGCTGATATTTCTTCTGATGCAGGGGAACACTCATGAAAGTCTCCATTGCGAGTTTTTCAGCTTCGTCCTGCTTCCCCTGCCACAGAAGTTCCCTGATCTTTCCCAGGTAGCTGTGCGCATCTTTGTTTGAATAATCATGAGGTTCGCCTGACCATAATGTCTCTTCATTGAACTGGATATGGTCTTCCTTTACCCCGCCAAAGACCATTGCACCAAGCCTTCCGTTCCCGATGGGCAATGCCTCTTCCCATGCGCCTGCAGGCTTCTCATACCATAGCTTCAGATCTTCGGGCCTGTCTGCCTTGCAGCCTGCAAAAAGGAGAAAAAACAACAAGGCGGCAGATATTCTTATTAAAGATTTCATCAGGATGAATTTAGATTAGTTTGTATACCAAGATACAAACTAATTTTTATTTGTATGATCATTCTTTTTCAAACACTATGCAGCATCCTTGTTTTCTTCCGGTCTTTATGCTGAACTGGTTCAATAATCAACAAACTCAAAAATGACATGAAAAATATGAGACATTTCCTGGTGGTATTTCTCGCATTTGGGATAACGTTCTGCGCAGAAGGACAGATCCGCAGAACGGTGTATGGTAATAACCATGTGGTAAAGAAGGTCAGGGAAGCCGGGCAATTTACCGGAATTAAGGTAAGCAGCGGTATTGATGTATATCTGAAGCAGGCCGGCTCCGAGTCAATTACGGTAGAGGCAGACGAAAACCTGCATGAATACATAGTTACCGAAATTAAGGGAGGCATTCTGAATGTTTATTCAGATGCCAACATACGGGAGGCAGAAATGAAAAGAGTGTACGTAACAATGAGGGACATCACTTCCCTTAAGACTTCAAGTGCAGGCGATCTTATCGGAGAATCGCCTGTCACAGCCGATGCACTTGAACTTTCAGCCAGCAGTGCTGGCGATATCAAACTTGAGCTCAGGGCACGAAAGGTCAGTGTTGATATCAGCAGTTCGGGAGATATGACCCTCTCGGGGGAGGCTGATATGCTTGAAGCCAGCCTGAGCAGCGCGGGCGACCTTAATGCCTACGGCCTTACAGTAAGGGAAGCCGACGTTTCTGTTTCCAGCGCCGGAGACGCCGACATTACCGTAACTGAAAGGCTTAAAGCCCGGGCCAGCAGCGCCGGCGACATAAATTACCGGGGTGACCCGAAATATATTGATGCACATTCGTCAAGCGCCGGAGGAATTCACAGGAAGTAGTCCTTTTTCAACATATAGCTTTTGATTTCGTAATAAAAAGCCGCCAGGGTATATCCTGACGGCTTTTTTTTAATTTTGTGGTTTCAAAATAACTTTAAATCGACAATATAAATGAAAGAAAACATCAGTATAAGTCTGAAAAATGTAGAAAGCTTTATATCCAACGAGGAAATTTTAGCACTGGCACAGCAATCAGTGCTGCATCTCGACTCGCTCAACAAGGGAACAGGCCCCGGAAGCGATTTCCTTGGATGGATGAGCCTGCCGGAAGACATTAGGCCACAGCTTGAAAGAATTGAAAAAGTTGCTGAACGGCTGAGATCAATTTCTGACCTTACGGTTATTGTAGGCATAGGAGGTTCTTATCTTGGATCAAGAGCTGTCATTGAAGCACTTTCGCATTCTTTTTCTTCCCTCAGGAAAGACAAGCACCATGAAATAGTATTTGCCGGACAAAACCTCTCAGAAGATTATCTCAGTGAGCTTCTTGATATACTTGATGTCAGGAACTATTCAGTTGTAGTCATTTCAAAATCAGGTGTAACCACAGAGCCCGCGATTGCATTCAGAATAATTAAGAATCATCTCGAAAAGAAAGTGGGTAAAAAGAATGCTTCGGAAAGGATAGTTGCAATTACCGACAGTAAAAAGGGTGCCCTCCGTCCGCTTGCTGATGCAAATGGTTATGAAACCTTTGTTATCCCTGATAACATCGGAGGAAGATATTCTGTTCTGACTCCGGCAGGTCTTCTTCCCATAGCTTTAAGCGGGATTGACATCAGAATGCTCGTCGACGGCGCCGCCTCAATTCAGGCTGTAACAAGGAACAACAGGAATGCATCAACGAATCTTTCGCTGATCTATGCAGCGGCCAGAAACCTCATAATGCAGTCAGGAAGGACAACAGAAATCATGGTCAGCTATACTCCAAAGCTTCACTACTTTTCAGAATGGTGGAAACAGCTTTTCGGTGAAAGTGAAGGCAAAGACGGAAAAGGAATATTCCCTGCCGCTGTGGATTTCACTACCGATCTGCATTCACTCGGCCAGTATATTCAGGACGGACAGAGAATAATGTTTGAGACGGTCCTTTCAGTGACTGAACCAAACAGGGAACTGAGGGTGCCAAAAGAGGAAGACAACGCCGACCAGCTTAATTATCTTAGCGGCCAGAGGATATCGGAAGTCGATCATAATGCTGAAGCAGGGACAATTCTGGCACATCACGACGGGAAAGTTCCTGTTATTTTGTTAACAATACCTCAGCTTAACGAGTATTATATCGGACAGCTGTTTTACTTTTTCGAACTTGCCTGCGCTGTCAGCGGATACATCCTCGATGTGAATCCGTTCGATCAGCCCGGGGTGGAGGCTTACAAAAGAAACATGTTCGCCCTTCTTAATAAGCCCGGGTATGAGGAAGCCGGCAGATTACTGAGAGAAAGACTGAAATAACATGAAAATCGAGCTAAAAAAAGATTACAGATGGGCACTGGTCGTACCCACCAGCATGGGAGTACGCATCACTCCCCAAAATGGTCAGCCTGTTCATTGCAGCGACCTTTTCCACATGCAGGTAACCAGTGCCGAAACAAATGTGGCAAGTGTGTCGTCACTTTTGGGCCTTCCCGTAAAGGTCCTGACAACCTTCGTAAAAGACAGCCCCATCGCCCGTATGATAAAGGATAACCTTTCTGCCAGGCATATGACTTATGAGGGTATTGATGTCGAACAGGGAGGCCCGTGGGGTTACCGCCATCAGTTCAATATTGCCGACAGTGGATCCGGGTCGCGCGGGCCAAGAGTGCATAATGACCGTGCCGGAGAGGTTGGCAGGACACTGAATGTAAAGGATTTCAACCTTGAACGGCTTTTCGGTGAAGAAGGTGTCGCAATACTTCATCTTTCCGGGCTGATAGCTGCCCTCTCACCTGAAACAGGCAATTTCTGCCTTGAGCTTGCCAGAGCGGCACGTAAACACGGTACAAAAATCTCTTTCGACCTTAACTACAGGGCCTCGTTCTGGAAAAACAGGGAAAGCGAACTGTCATCCTTATTCAGAGAGATAGCAGGCATAACCGATATCCTTGTTGGCAATGAGGAGGATTTTCAGCTTTGCCTTGGCATACAGGGCCCTGAGGAAGGAGGTAAGGATCTTTCAGGTAAAATCGAAAGCTTTAAGGAAATGATCGGAAGGGTTAAAAAAGAATTTCCCGCTACATCGACGTTCGGGACCACACTCAGGCAGGTTATAAATGCAAATGAACACCTGTGGGGCGCCATCATGCTCGAGGGAGAAAAATGGCATGTCGTTGAGCCGCGCGCAATCCATGTCCTCGACCGTATCGGCGGCGGAGACGGATTTGTAGGAGGGATGCTGTACGCGATCCTGAAGGGATGGGAACCGGAGAAATGGATCCAGTTCGGATGGGCCACAGGAGCCCTTGCAACAACAATGCTTACAGACTATGCCCAGCCGGCAGATGAAGAACAGGTTTGGAGCATATGGAAAGGCAATGCCCGCGTAAAAAGATAGCTACATAGTAAGCTACGTAGTTTAATACGCAGCTTACTACGTAGTTTACCATTTCTTAAATCAGTCTGAATTTACTGATAAAATCATCAATTACCTGCGAAAGGTTCGGATCGCCTATTTCCTGAAGATCATAATAAACCCTTGTATTCGGCTTGCTGATCTTAATAATCCTGTTCAGATCAATTGGTGTTGCAATTATAACGCTGTCGCAATCGGTATTGTTTATTGTCGCTTCCAGATCCCTGAGTTGCTGTTCTCCATATCCCATTGCGGGAAGCAGTGT
The DNA here is from genome assembly GCA_035390825.1 of Bacteroidales bacterium. Classification (GTDB taxonomy): domain Bacteria; phylum Bacteroidota; class Bacteroidia; order Bacteroidales; family VadinHA17; genus LD21. The sequence continues at coordinate 8,293 of DAOOUQ010000037.1, forward strand.
CCCGATGTCAGGATAAAGCCTGAAGGTCTCGCTCAGCTTACCGACTGTAAACGGCCTGGGATCAACAAGCTCTGAGGCTCCGAATTTCCCTGCTGCAACAACTCCGGCCCCGATCTTCATCTCCCCGTGTGTAAGTGTCGGACCGTCCTCGACAACCAGAACGCGTTTGCCTTTTATTACCGACTGATCATCCACCTTTATCGGAGAAGCTCCGTCAATCACGACAGCCTTTGGATTAACCTTCTCTATGCTTTCCCTGACAGTCTGAATGGCTTCGGGAGAAGCGCTGTCGATTTTGTTTATTACCACCACATCTGCAATCCTGAGGGTTACCTCTCCCGGGTAATATTTCAGTTCATGTCCGGCCCTGTGCGGATCAGTGACAGTGATCATGAGGTCGGGGACATAGAAAGGAAAATCGTTGTTGCCTCCATCCCATAAAATCACATCACAGCCTTCAGGGTCTTTTTCCGCTTTTCTGAGGATGGCTTCATAATCGACGCCGGCATAGATCACGTTACCTCTAACCACATGTGGTTCATACTCTTCCATTTCCTCGACCGTGCATTTATGTTTTTCGAGGTCGCTGATCGTGGCGAATCTCTGAACCACCTGTTCTGCAAGATCGCCATATGGCATTGGATGACGTACGGCAACAACCTTCAGCCCTTTTTCCATAAGCAGCTCTATGACCCGCCTTGATGTCTGGCTTTTTCCGCATCCTGTTCTTATGGCGCCAACGGCTATGACAGGTTTCGTACTTTTAACCATCGTATCTCTTGGCCCGAGAAGAATGAAATTTGCTCCAGCTGAGTTTACAATCGCACTTACCGACATCACTTTCTGATAGGTGACATCGCTGTATGAAAATACACAGTCATCAACTTTCAGTTTCCTGATCAGTTCGGGAAGTTCCTGTTCGGCAAATATCGGGATACCTCCGGGATAGAGCTTTCCGGCAAGAACAGCCGGATATTTCCTCCCGTCAATATCAGGGATCTGGGCTGCCGTAAATGCAACAACATTATAGTTCTCGTTGTCCCTGAAATAAGTGTTGAAATTGTGAAAATCCCTTCCCGCCGCTCCAATGATAATGACATTTTTCCTGGCCATAGAACCTCCTTTTCCTTTTATTAAATTTGTTAATTGCAAAAGCCTGTCAGATTTATTGCTGAAACGACAAATTTAAAATTAGAATACTTAATTTACGAACAAAGCATACTATTTTTTAACTCAGCTGTTTTTGACATTAACATATTGTGCCGCTGATTATTACAATAATTTTCCCGATGGTGGAAAAACATGTTAAAGAAAATGTTTCCGGCATAATGGTGTAATTATAATTTCTTTGTACTATTATGCTTTAAAATGAATGTTCTCGCCCACATATACCTGTCTGGTGATTCGGAAAAAATTATCATCGGAAACTACATAGGTGATTATGTAAAAGGGCGCGATTATCTCAAATATCCCGATCAGATAAGAAAGGGAATAATACTCCACAGAAACATTGACGGCTTTACCGACAGGCATCCGGTGGTTCACAGGAGCAAGATATTCTTCTCAAAGAAGTATCACAAATATTCGGGAGTCATCACTGACATCATTTATGATCATTTTCTCACGAAGGAATGGGACTTTTTCTCCCGCAGGCCTCTTGAGAGCGTGACATATAACTTTTACAGGGCAATGGTTAATAATTTTGACATCCTTCCCGAAGATGTCAGAAAGATGATGCCGTTCTTCATAATCAACAACTGGATTGAAACTTACCAGACGGTACCCGGGATACGCCATGTGCTGAGTACCCTGAGCAAGAAGTCATCACTTCCAAATGAAACCAGGTTTGCGATAAAAACCCTGAAGAAGAATTATTATTCGCTGCATGACGACTTCATGGAGTTTTTTCCACAGCTTATTGATTACGTTGAAAAGGATTTCGGGGTCGAGATTTCTCACAGGATAACATATCCTTTCTGATCAAATCAGGTACTCGGCCCGGCTGGCATCAAGTCGCAGGAAAATAAACAGAAGTATTGTAAATCCCCACAGTGAGCTGCCTCCATAGCTCAGGAAGGGCAAAGGTATCCCTATTACTGGGACGATGCCTATTGCCATACCTATATTGATAAAAAAATGAACAAATAAAACAGACGCCACCGCATACCCATAGACTTTTGAGAACATCGACCGTTGCTTTTCAGCCAGAATGATCAGCCGGAACAGCAGCACTACATAGAGTGATATTATAAAGAAAGACCCAAGGAAGCCCCATTCCTCGCCTATGGTGCAGAAAATAAAATCGGTGCTCTGTGCAGGAACAAATTTGAATTTTGTTTGTGTCCCTTTAAGATATCCTTTTCCTGCAAAACCACCTGAACCAATTGAAATAATTGACTGGTTGACATTGTACCCCGTGCCATGCGGATCAGATTTAATACCCAGCATTATCTCGACCCTCTCTTTCTGATGAGGTTTAAGTATCCTGGTGAAGGCAAAATCGACCGAGTTGACAAAGACAAGACTTCCGAGGAGAAAGATATATATTACCATCACTGAGACGGCTTTCTTATTGAAAAAATAAATACCATACGCCAGCCCTGAAAGAACAAGGGCAATAAACAGGATCTGGTCATCTTCCAGCGATTTGGCAATAATCCTGTTAAACAGGTAAACAACGGCTGATGATGCGATAAATATTCCAAGTCCTGCCAGCACAATGGTCCATTTTCTTGATGCAAGCCATGCAAGAATAAAGGCAATGCCGATAAGGGCGACTGTAAGATACAGGTTGTTGAACAGGATGGTGAAAAAGAAAAGTATCAGCATTATAAAGCCTGAAATGAAGATATAAGGGCTCATTCCCTCCCTGAACAGAACGATGAAAAGGGAGAAATAAACCAGAGCCGACCCCATGTCGGGCTGTATTGCAACAAGAATGGCAGGAAGAATTATTATTCCGGTTGAGATTACAAAAGCCCTGAACCTGTTCAGGTCAAGCTTCCTTGAATTCAGGTAGGAGGCCAGGGCCAGGGCTGTCCCGGCTTTTGCAAATTCCGAAGGCTGTAGACTAAGGGGTCCGATCTGGAACCACGATCTTGCACCGTTGATCTCCTTGCCAAGGACAAGGACCAGCATTAAAAGCAGGATCACAAAGCCATAAACAAACCAGGCAAAGAATGTATAGAACCTTGAATCGATTACAACAACAAAAACAGCTATTACAAAAGTTGCAAGGATCCAGATAAACTGTTTCCCGTAGCGTTGCGAAAGATCTATGATCCTTGTATGTTCCTCGTTATAAACGGCAGCATAAATATTGAACCACCCGATTACAACAAGGAGGAAAAAGATCAGAATCACCGGCTTGTCAAGCCTCTTCCATATATTAAGGTTCCTTGTCACCTGCACTCAGTTTTAGTTCTATCATTCGCTGTTCAAGTGCCTTATTGGATACTTCCCCCTTAAGGTATTTCTCTATCATAAGGCTGGCAACAGGGGCAGCATATGTTGCCCCGAATCCTGCATTTTCAACGAATACGGCAATAGCAATTTTCGGATCGTTTTTTGGCGCAAAGGCAATGAAAACAGAATGATCCTTCCCGTGAGGATTCTGTGCGGTCCCGGTTTTGCCGCATACAGTTATGTCTTTTAATGCAGCCACTGAAGCAGTAGCTCCGCCGCCTCCGTTTACGGCCTCTTCCATCCCGTCGATTATCGGCCCGAAAAGGGCTGTATCTATGCTTACAACCCGTTTTGTCAGAAACTTCTTATCAATTGGTTCATTATCTCCAACCGACCTTACGATATGAGGAATATAATAATATCCCCTGTTGGCAATAGCAGCAGTCATATTTGCCATTTGAAGCGGAGTGGTCTCAATTTCTCCCTGGCCTATCGACATTGATATCACTGTCAGAGCCTTCCATCTGTTTTTTCCATAGTATTTGTCGAAATATGCCGGTGAAGGCACAAGACCCGGCAATTCGTTTGTCAGCTCTATTCCAAGCTTCTTGCCGAAACCGAATTCATTAAGGTATTCCTTCCATCTGGTATAGGCTTCGGAGACTGATCCATATCTCGGATTTTCAAGTATCCTTCTGAAAGTCTGGCAGAAATATGAATTGCAGGAATTTGAAATTCCATGGACAAGATCAAGTGGTGAACTGTGTGAATGGCATCCCACAAAAAGATAACCGTTGCTGCATCCGAACATGGTCGACGGAGTTATGACACCTTCAGCCAGTCCGATAAGGCCGTTGATCGGCTTGAAAGTCGAGCCGGGAGGATATTTTGCCTGAATTGCCCGGTTGAACAGGGGAAGGTTCAGTGTATCGGCGCTGAGTTTGGCGAAATTCTCCGATCGCACTCTTCCGACCAGCAAGGCAGGATCATAATTCGGTGATGAGACGAGAGTGAGCACCTCGCCGGTTTTTGGCTCAAGGGCTACTATGCTTCCTGTCTTATTGCGCATCAACATTTCTCCATATTCCTGAAGATCCATGTCAATCGTGGAAATGATGTCCTTGCCCTGTACCGCAGTGGTATCAAGACGACCGTCAGCATACGATCCCTTAATTCTGCTGTACACATCTACCAGGTAAATTTTCACTCCGCGCCGGCCCCTCAGCTCTTTTTCATATGCCTCTTCGATCCCGAGCTTGCCTATATAGTCGCCGGCCTTATAATAAGGATCCTTTCTGATGATGCCTTCATCAACTTCGCTCACATAACCAAGAAGGTGTGCGGCGATCGGCTTCGAGTATTTTCGTAAAGTCCTGGGCTGCACATAGAAACCGGGGAACATAAACATTTTTTCCTGTAATCCGGCATAGGTCTCAGCCGAGATCTGTTTCAGGAATACAGAAGGGGCCCTCCTTGAATAAGAAATTGCAGCATTCATCCTTTCCCTGAATGAGCTTGTTGTAATTTCGAGAAGCTGGCAGAATGTTGCAGTGTCAATCCTGGTCACCTGCGCAGGAACGACCATCATGTCATAAGCAGCCTGGTTATAAACAATGTACTTTTTGTTCCTGTCATAAATAAGACCTCGTGCAGGATACTGGGTAACATACCTTAATACGTTATTATCGGCCGACAGACGGTAGGTTTCCTTGACCACCTGAATGATAAAAAGCCTGACAAGAAGGACCAGAGCTGACAGAGCAATGACAGCCATTATAACATATTTTCTGTTGATGTATGCGTCTTTCATGCCAGGATCTTACTTTCCTTTCCTGTAATATTCCAGCAGGAGAATGAAACCAAGTGTAAAGGCAGAACTTACAAGTATCCTTAATATCGTTCTGAAGAAACCTTCGAATCTGAAAACCTCAAGGAAAAAGAGCGCTGTATGGTGTATCAGCACAATTGCGGAAGCATAAATAAAAAACCACCTCAATCCGTAAACTGCCAGCGACAGGTCTGATCCTGATTCATATCCGTCCCTTGGAGCAATGAGCCTTAAGACAAAAGGACGGGAAAAAGCTGCCAGCACGGTTGCTCCCGCGTGCATGCCCGGCGACCCTGAAAAAAGATCGATAACAAGCCCGGCAGAAAATGCTGCTATCAGGAGAAGCCATGCCGGTGTCAAGGAAGGGATCATCATGATTATCATGATATACACATAAGGATTGACATACCCGCTGAACTGAATGTTGTTCAGAATCAGGATCTGGAATAAAATCAGAAGTATTCCTGACAATATTAGCCTAAGTGCAGAATTGATCATTTAAACCTGTTTTCTAGTCCTAACCTTTCATCCCTTTGCAGGTCGGCGATTACGTCAACATAATTAAGCTTTTTGAAATCAGTAAAAAGTGCCACTTTGATAACATAAAAGTCGCTGCCGCTCTTTTTATACTCATCAACTGTTCCTATAGGTATCCCTTCAGGGAATATTGCAGAATAGGCAGTGGTTTCGATTGTATCTCCGACATTCAATGCAATATGTTGCGGAATTTCATTCAACAGTGCATACCTGTAGTTTTTCCCGTCCCATGTGAGAGAACCGAAATAACCGTTCGATTTCAGCCTTGCACTAAGCCTGAAATCGAGGTTCAGCATTGAAATGGCAACTGAAAAATTCTCAGAGCACCCGACTATCATACCTGCCGCACTGTTACCGCAAATAACTGCCATATCCGGCTGAATACCCTGCCGTGTGCCCTTGTCGATTGTGAAATAGTTCTTTTGCCTGTTGACAGAATTATTTATCACCCTTGCAGGAGTATACTTATATTTCTGACCGGCGACAGTATCTGTGACATCAGTAAAACCGATGCTCTGTTCCTGTTTCAGTGCTCGTAATGTATCGCGAAGCGAGCTGTTCTGGGCCGCAAGATCGGAGTTTATTTCACGAAGGCTCAGGTATGTTTTTGTATTGCTGATACGCTCATTAACACCCCTGGTTATGCCCTGAAAACCGTTCACAATCCTCGAATTGTGATAATGGTTGCCGTTTGCGAGCAGGTATAATGCTATCCCCTCCAGTATCAGAAAGACAATAAGGTTATTGTATTTCAGCAGAAAGTTTAGCAGGTTTCTCATTCACGGCAATATATTATCTCATCAGGAATGGAAATTTATCCACATTCTTCAATGCCACACCGGTACCCTTTGCAACAGCATGAAGAGGATCCTCCACAACATTGAAGTTAATATTAATTTTGTCGGCAAGCCTCTTGTCAAGTCCTCTCAGCAACGCACCTCCTCCGGCCAGGTATATGCCTTTATTAACTATGTCGGCATATAGTTCGGGCGGTGTCTGTTCAAGCACATTAAGAAGGGCGGCCTCAACTTTAGAAAGGGATTTGTCGAGGCAGTATGCTATTTCCTGGTATGAAATAGGGATTTCGATAGGAAGCGAGGTCATAATATTGGGGCCCCTTACAATATAGTCGGGCGGAGGATTGTCAATGTCGGGCAACGCGGCTCCGACGGCGATTTTAATATCTTCAGCTGTTCTTTCGCCGATCTTGATGTTATGCTGATGCCGCATGTATGACTGTATGTCGGCTGTAAAACCGTCGCCCGCGATCCTGATCGACTTGTTGCATACTATACCTCCGAGGGCAATGACGGCAATTTCGGTTGTTCCGCCCCCAATGTCAACGATCATGCATCCTTCAGGAGCTTCGACATCAACGCCGATACCTATTGCAGCAGCCATCGGCTCATATATCATGTAAACGTCCCTTCCGCCAGCATGCTCAGATGAATCACGCACGGCACGCAGTTCAACCTCGGTGCTGCCTGACGGTATGCATACAACCATTTTCAATGAGGGAGAAAAAAATTTCGAGCCAGTGTTTATCATCCTTATCATGCCCCTTATCATAAGCTCAGCGGCATTAAAGTCGGCAATTACACCGTCACGCAACGGTCGCACAACTTTAATGTTTTCATGTGTTTTCCCATGCATCTGCCTGGCTTCCTCCCCGATCGCAATAAGTTTCCCCGTATTTTTGTCAATTGCAACAATTGAAGGCTCATCAACAACAATTTTATCATTGTGGATTATTATTGTATTTGCCGTTCCCAGATCAATTGCAATCTCCTGCGTCAAGAATGAAAATAGTCCCATTTATTGAGATGATTAGTTGTTATTTAGTGTTTGAAGTGTCTTTTACCTGTGAAAACCATTGCCATTCCATGTGATGTGCAGAAATCGACCGAATCCTTGTCTCTTACAGACCCACCGGGTTCTGCAACAGCAGTAATACCCGCGTTGAAGGCAATTTCGACACAGTCGGCAAACGGGAAGAAGGCATCAGATGCCATGACTGCTCCCTTAAGGTCGAATCCGAAAGCCTTTGCTTTTTCGATAGCCTGCTTCAATGCATCGACCCTTGAGGTCTGACCGATCCCGCTTGCGCAGAGCTGTCGGTTTTTTGCGAGCACAATAGCATTCGACTTGCTGTGTTTGACAATTTTATTTGCAAAAACAAGGTCGTCTGTTTCCTCTGCAGTGGGAACCTTTGGAGTAACAGGGGTCATGTCAGCTGCGGTCTCCGTGCTCAGGTCCTTTTCCTGCCAGAGGACGCCGTTGAGCATCGACCTGAAATAATAATTCTTACCGGCCCTGGTTTTTCGCCTGATGATTATCCTGTTCTTTTTCTGCATCAGGATTTCCAGAGCTGCGTCTGAAAAATCAGGTGCAATAATAATTTCAAAAAATATCCTGTCGATCTCGGAAGCTTCTGCTTCCGTCACCGGAACGTTGCATGCAATAACACCGCCATAGGCTGAAACCGGATCACAGGCGAGTGCATCCTTCCAGGCATCTGAAGGATTTTTTCTTGAAGCTGCGCCACAGGCATTGTTGTGTTTGATAATCACAAATGTAGTTTCATCAAATTCATCAATGAGCCCGAGAGCTGAATCAATATCAAGAAAATTATTGTAGGAAATTTCCCTGCCATGAAGCTTTTCAAAGACTTCCGCCGGGTCGCCGAAGAAAACTCCTTTCTGATGAGGATTTTCACCATAACGAAGCGGACAATATGAGTCAATGCTTTCTCTGAAGGCGGTTATTCCGGCGTCACGGTTAAAGTATTTAAAAATTGCAGTGTCATAACCTGACGATATCATGAAGGCTTTGGCAGCAAAATGCCGCCTGTCCTCTATCGACGTCATCCCGCCCTTTTGATTCAGCAGATCAAGAAGCGCACCATATTGTGATCTTGATGACACGACCAGCACGTCTCTGAAGTTCTTTGCCCCTGCACGGATAAGAGATATCCCCCCGATATCTATCTTTTCGATAATCTCTTCTTCATCATCCGATTTCTTGACCGTCTCCTCAAAAGGATAAAGATCCACGATAACAAGATCAATCTCCGGGATCCCGTATTTTGAAAGCTGAGCGGTATCTTCCTGATTGTCCCTGCGAGCCAGAATGCCGCCAAATACCGACGGGTGAAGTGTTTTTACCCTTCCGCCGAGTATTGACGGATAGGTTGTAAGACTTTCAACAGTTTCGGCAGGGATTCCAAGATTTTTTATAAAACTGAAAGTGCCGCCTGTCGAGTATATTTTTATTTCTAGTTCATGAAGCCTTCTTACAATATCTTCAATCTGGTCTTTACAATAGACCGATATCAATGCACTTTTGATTCGTTTATTACTCATAATCTGATTTTTATGATGGGCCCACCCCTTCAGATCCAGGCGGTTAAAAATAGATATTTTTTTATTATCCTCAATACAAAATAATTAGGAATATTATTGTCGCGTAACAGCTTCAGGAAAATCAAATGATTTTTTTACCTTTGGCTTCCACTTATTCCGTAAAAAATCAAATATGTCATTAAGACTTTTCAGGGAGGGTTTTTTGTTCGCGATCAGTGCAGTTATTACCAACAAGTTACGGACATTTCTGTCACTCTTTGGAATAACAATTGGCATATTTTGCATTATCTCAGTGTTTACTGTCCTTGACTGGCTTGAAAAGTCGATTCGCGACAGCATAAATTCGATGGGAAACAATGTTGTATATGTGCAGAAATTCCCATGGTCGTTCGACGGCAACCTGGCATGGTGGGATATTATCAAATGGCCAACCATCTCGCTGGAGGATTACCGGGCGATAATGACAAGGTCGGCCAAAGTGGAAGCAGCTTCATTTCTCGCCGCACGCGGCGACAGGATAAAATATAAAAGCAATGTTGCGAATGATGCTGTAATTGCTGCCGTAACCGACAACCTCGAAAAGGTGGTTTCATTTGAAATCGGGAAAGGCAGGTATTTTTCCCCCTTTGAATACGCAAGCGGTTCAAATGTTGCGGTGCTCGGGGCTGATATAGCTGAAAGGCTTTTTGAAAATGCCGATCCTCTGGGTAAAACAATAACCATTGCAGGCCACAAGGCCACAATCATAGGTGTGCTTAAGAAGGAGGGAGAAGGGGGAATAAGCCTGAGCAATACTGACGAGATAACTCTTATTCCGCTGAAATTCGGCAGTAACTTTATTAACCTGAAGAACAGGTTCGTAGATTCGCAAATGATGATAAAAGCCAAACCTGATGTGTCTGTTCAGGAACTTTCCGATGAGGTGACCATGATTTTAAGATCTGCCCGGAGGCTGAAACCTGTTGAAACAACGAATTTTTCTGTAAACACTGCCACAATGTTGTCACAGGGCTTTGATGCCGTATTCCGGGGGATTAATATCGGAGGATGGATCATCGGGTGCTTTGCGATCCTGGTTGGCGGATTCGGAATAGCCAACATAATGTTTGTTTCGGTAAGGGAAAGAACAAACATTATCGGCATACAGAAAGCTCTGGGAGCAAAACGGTCATTCATTCTTCAGCAGTTTCTGACCGAATCTGTACTGCTTTCCATAACCGGAGGCTTTCTGGGGCTGTTCCTTATCTTTATCGGGACCCTGATTGTCAATTATTTCTTTGATCTGAAGATGTTCCTGACAGTAGGCAACATCTTTCTGGCACTTTTTATCTCCGGCATTATTGGCATCATAGCCGGATATGCCCCTGCAAATGCTGCTGCCAGGATGAACCCGGTTGATGCCATGGGCTTCTCATTCTGACTTTGCGCTGTTTGCTGATATCCAGTTTGTGAGGCTTACAAACTCATCCACGGTAAGCTGCTCGGGCCTCGAAAGAAGTGTCGAATGATCCTCTGATCTGACATCAAACGCCGACTTTATGGAGTTTCTCAGCATCTTACGGCGCTGATTGAAGCCGGCCCTGACAACCTTGAAAAACAGATCTTCATCACAGGCAAGGTTTTTAACATTGTTCCTCCTGAGCCTTATTACACCCGATCTGACCTTCGGCGGAGGCGAAAAAACAGTATTCGGCACCGTGAAAAGAAATTCGGCTGAATAAAAGGCCTGGAGAAGCACACTCAGGATCCCGTAGGTCTTTGTTCCCGGTCCTGCACATATCCTTTCTGCAACTTCTTTCTGAAGCATCCCGCATACTTCAACAACCTTATCCCTGTGTTCCAGAATCCTGAAAAAGATCTGGCTTGAAATATTATAGGGGAAATTGCCTATGATGGCTATCGGGCCTTCAAAAATACTGTCAATGTCAAGTTTAAGGAAGTCACCGGTTATTATGTTTTTCAGGGCAGGAAAATTTTCCTTCAGATAATGAACTGATTCATTGTCAATTTCAACCACACCAAATTCAGGAAAGTCTCTTTTTAAAAGGTATTCGGTCAGTATACCCATTCCAGGGCCGATTTCAAGCACTCCCGAATATCCTTCACCGGTAAGTGAACCAACTATTTTCCCCGCTATCGATTTGTCTTTAAGGAAATGCTGACCGAGATTTTTTTTTGGAAAGACTCTGTTCATATTCATACAGGCAGGAGTTCTCGACCGAATTTTCTCCATATCGGGATCCTCAGGCTTTCAAGAAAGTAGATGAACCGCTTCAGACCATCAAAGTATAATGTAACAAATAATACAATTGTCATTAACCAGATTGCAGCTGTATTGAACAGCAGTGTATCCACCACAGTATTGCCAAGCATTTTGAAGGGGGCATAAAAATGAGCCCTGCCGTAACGAGATCCCGGGCGCATCAACACCGGATCGGCCTTCTGAATAAGCTTTTTGTCGGTTTCGTAAATTTTAATGGTTCCAAGCCTGTTAAGTACAATATCAGCAAGTGTTTCATTATAATCAGCCACCCTCAGTTTCTGGAATTCCGTGTCTCCCATTCTGTTCACGATCGAATTTACGAGCGAGTCGCGCCTGTCCTGGAAGATTTTGTTCCTTGCACGGATGATAACTGCAAGAGAATCGATATAGTCTTTTGCTTGGGCTGATACTGATTCATTGAAATTTTCATAGTTAAGGGCAGAAATCCATGGACCCGGATGAACGCCTGTTTCAGAAGCCAGATCCTTCAGGTGGAAATTCAGCTTCCTCATATTGTTCCTGGCATCTTCTTCAAAATCAGGATTTTTACCCGCAACCCGGCATTCTTCAACCTTTACCTTGAGCATCGGCAGAAGGAATGAATTATACCAGCCGGTCCGGCTTATCTCCATATCATATTTAAAGAAAGGCTTTTCGAATTTGTTGCTTTTGAATTCTTCTACCATAAGCGCTTCGTATGCCCACCTGGTAACCATAAAATCACCGATGAGCGGGACATAAACCTTTTTGGTTATTGATTTGTGAAGATCATCGAATTTAATCATTGCCCCGCCGAGAAGGAGCATTGGGACAAGAAGCAATGGTATAAGTATGTAGATGCTTACAGCCGTCCTCATCCCGGCAGAAATGTTCAATCCCAGCATATTTCCGAAGCACGCGGTTGAAAACAGGATCAGCCATTGCTGGAGAAGCATTCCCCTGACCTCAAGAAGGGTGTTTGCAACCACAACAAATGTCAGTGTTTGAATGGCTGACATGAAGAACAGGAAAATGATCTTTGACATCAGGTAACTCGACCTGCTTATGTTAAGAAATTTCTCCCTTTCAAGGATCTTCCTGTCCCTGAAGATTTCTTCGGCGCTTACTGTCAGCCCGACAAACAGTGCGACTATTATCGACATGAAAAGAAAGACAGCATAGTTCTTGTTCCCCCCGAATGTATAATCGGCGTTGACACTGTATTTTGACAGGTAGCCAAGAATAAGTGCAAGAACCGGGACCTCCAGGAGGTTGATCGTCATGAACTGCCTGTCGGCCAGTTTGCGTCTTATATTCCTTAATATGAATGTCTTAAGCTGTTCTGATTTAACAGGAACCCGAAAATTGCTCTTTGGCAGGGTCTCTTTTCGGGGAGGTTCGCTGAAGGAAGGCATCATCTTTTTACGGTATTTCTCATACCATTCCTCAGGGCTTATCTGTCGTTCCTTCCCCGGGAAACCCGCATTGTCGATCACCTTTACCTCAACAATATGGAGAATATTCTCAGTCTCAATGTTCCCGCAGTTGGGGCATTCACTTTCAGCGGCATTGGCCTGCGATGTTTCGGTCTTAAAATATACCAGGGCTTCGACAGGATCTCCGTCATATATCATATAACCGCCTTTGTCAAGGATCCAAAGTCTGTCGAACATCTTCAGGATATCCGATGAAGGCTGATGGATTATGGTAAACACCAGCTTGCCTGACAGTGCCTGATTTTTCAGAAGTGACATGACCTTTTCACTATCGAACGATGAAAGGCCCGAAGTGGGTTCATCGACAAACAGGATACCCGGTTCTCTCATTAGCTCAAGGCCGATGTTGAGCCTTTTTCTCTGTCCCCCGCTTACTTTCTTGTTAAGGACATCACCTACCTGAAGATCCTTAATGTCATAGAGGTCAAGGTCAACAAGAACCTTGTCGACGGTCTGGTTCAGCTGTTCCTCATTATATTCACCGAAGCACAGGCGGGCATTGAAATAGAGATTCTGATATACAGTCAGCTCTTCTATAAGCATATCATCCTGGGGGACAAATCCTATAAGCGCTGACATCTTTTCGGATTCATCATTAAGATCATACCCGTTGATATACAGGTTTCCTGAAGTCGGTTTCGTTTTTCCGTGAAGCAGGTTCAGCATGGTGGTTTTGCCCACGCCGCTGCCACCCATCAGACCTATGAGGTTTCCCGATTCGATCCTGAAATTCATCTTCCTCACTCCATTGTCGGAATTCTTGAACATGAATTCTATGTCCCTGCCTTCAAAAGTTATCTTTTCGGAGAATTTCCGTGAAACAAACTTCTTGTAAATCCTCGAATAATAAATGGGGTCTATCCCCTGGCCCTTGATGTTTACACCTCTTTCAAGCAGATAGGGCCGGCAGGCAATGATATCGCGCCCTTTGAAATAAAGAGCGAGCGTACCATCATAAGTAAGAATAAGAGAACCTGTACTTTCAATATGAAGGACGAACATATGGCCCTTGAATCCCTTTAGCCTTATATGGCGCCATTTATCATAGTTCACAAAACTGCCGGAGGCCCAGAATTTTGGATTTTCATTTTCAATGATAAGGATGCAGTCTGCCGACACCTCATCATAATTCCGCCCTATCATAAATGCCATTGCATTGTCGTACTCCTTTTTCGAGATATTGAAGGTTCTTGCGACAATGTCAATGATTGTCTTTTCCTGTTCGGAGATGAGCCCGTCTTCAAAGGCAAATTCAAGAAGCTGAAGGAACACTATCATCCTTTCCTCGAGGAAAAGGCCTTTTTTTATCTGCCTGCATATATTCGTGATCTGAAAGGTGATGAGGGAATCTTCATCTGACAATTCGGCCTTGTCAACGCTTTTAAGTTCATTTGAGTAAAACTCAAGGTTGTTTTCAAAAAGAGCATAGTACTCCTCTTCAAGCTCGCGGTTAAGATACCGTCTGAGATAACTGCGAAGGATCTTTTTACCTCTTGTCGTGATACCTCCCGGATTTATGGTGGAAACAATGGCAAAAATGTGTATCAGAGCCAGGAGTACAGATTCCCTCATAGAGAAATGATGAAAAAAAGACCGCAAACAATATTCTTTGCGGTCATTAATTTATGAATATGATATTATAATATTTGACCTCTAACAGTTGATATGGCCTTGGTAATATTCATTATATCCTGGTTTGTAAGGCTTGTTGACAGACCTGTATAAACCTGCCTGACAGGTTCAAGTTTATCAACAAAATCCTTAAGATTGGGATCATCGAGATATGGTTTTGTGATATCCAAGAAAAGATCGAATGATTTCTTCTGCTCGATGAGGACTTTTGAAATACCGGCAATCTGATAGGCTGCTTCCGAAACGTGTGTTGTCAGGTACATACCTTCAACCCAGGCACCGCCGACAACAAGCAGTGCAAGTGGCTGCTGGTCATTGTCGCTCAGATATGCATATGTATTATTAAAGGCATCCGTCAAAATCTCAACAAGCTTATCCTTGTTGTCAAAATTCTCCTTGATCCTGTCATACAGTGTCTCATCATAGATCTTCGACATGTTCAGATCAGCAGCAAGCGACCTTATTGCATCAAGATAGTTAATAACTTCCTGCTGGATATTATACAAAGTGGCATAGCTAAGATCAGCTCCATAGCTTCCGAGGTTTATAGCTTTGCTGGGACTTGTGAGATATTTTTTGGAATTTTCAACCGGATTTGAGATCCCGAGAATATAACCGACCTCCAGGTCTGAAAGCATCTTGATTACCTCGGCTGATGTAGGCAGAGGATAAACATTCTTTTCTATCTCACTTCTCAGCGTATCGACCTCCTCAAGTTCTATTTTCTTCTGTTCCTTCTTTTCAGCCCTGTTTTTGCATGAACCAAGACCGGTAACACAAAAGATCAGCAATGGAATAATGACAACTGCTATAGCCTTTTTCATCGTAGTTAGTTTAAAATTAAAATCCTTTAAAAACGGTTATAAAAATAATAAATAATATTAATATAGCCCGTTCACCTCAATCTATTTTGTAAAATACTATAATAACTACAATATCAATCATTCCACCAAAGGTAATTCACCTGCAATCTTAACCAAATGGATGTCATTTTTATATATCTTTGAGCCCCTGAAAAAGGATTTATATTAATGTACTGGAACTTTGATGAATTTGTCCCAAGGGAAGGAACAGACTGTCTGAAATATGACCGCAGAAAAGAAGTATTCGGAACGGGAGACGTGATCCCCATGTGGATAGCCGATATGGATTTCCGGACTCCCGATTTTATAATATCTGCCATGAAGAAAAGGCTTGATCATGAGATAATGGGATACTCATTCAGGCCTGAACAGTATTATAAATCGATAGTGGCATGGCAACAGAAAAGACATAACTGGAAAATAGATGAAGAGTGGATCTGTTTCAGTCCCGGCATTGTACCGGCACTGAATCTGTGCACCCTTGCATTCACTCGTCCCGGCGATTCGGTATTGGTCCAGCCGCCTGTATATACTCCTTTCTTCCCCGCTGTGGAGAGCCACGGGCGCAACCTTGTTTACAATCAGCTGATTGAAAAGGACGGCAGATGGACAATGGATTTTGACACACTGGAAAAGGCAATCAGTCCTGAGGTGAAAATGATCATTATCTCCAATCCCCACAACCCGGTTGGAAGAGCATGGACAAGGGACGAACTTGGGCGGCTTGCTGATATTTGCCTGAATAACAATATCCTGATCCTTTCAGATGAGATACATTGCGATCTTGTACTGCCCGGGTTTGAACACACTCCCGTTGCAACACTGTCAGAAGAAATAGCTGAAATAACAGTCACGTGCATAGCCCCGAGCAAGACATTCAATCTGGCAGGACTTTCAACATCGTCGGTAATAATTTCAAATCCGGTTCTCAGAAAGTATTTCAGGTCAAAAGTGGAGCATCTCCATATTGAACACGGGAATATTTTCGGCACAATTGCCTCGACGGCAGCATATTCTTTTGGTGAGGAGTGGCTGGGTCAGTTGCTCGGCTACCTCAAAGGGAATGCAGTGTACGCGGTTGAATTCTGCAGGGAAAATATTCCGGAGATAGTGCCTTCGGCACCGGAGGCTACATATATGATCTGGCTTGACTGCAGGAGGCTTGGTCTGGACAACGAAGCTCTCCGTGATTTCTTTATCAGGAAAGCGAAGGTTGGCCTTAATGAAGGATACTCTTTCGGCCCCGGCGGCGAGGGTTTCATGAGGATGAACCTTGCCACCGCCAGGGATGTTGTAAAAAGGGCTTTTAACCAGATAGAACTTGCAGTTGCCGAGTACAGATAATGAACAAAAATAGCTGACTGATGAATAAAACTCTTAAAGTAAAGATCACTCTTGAAGACGGAACCGTTTTCCACGGGAAATCATTTGGGGCTCCTGTTGCGGCTGCCGGCGAGGTTGTGTTCAACACCGCGATGACCGGATACCCCGAAAGTCTTACAGATCCTTCGTACAAAGGACAGATACTTTGTCTTACCTATCCTCTTATTGGTAACTACGGTGCACCGGGGAAACAGGAAGAAAATGATCTTTTCAGTTTCTATGAATCATCATCAATCCATATCTCGGGTCTGCTGGTCTCTGACTATTCATTTGAATACAGCCACTGGAACGCTGACGAGAGCCTCGATGAATGGCTAAGAAGAAACAATATACCGGGTGTTTACGGCATTGACACCAGAGCACTTACCAAAAGGATAAGGGAAAAGGGCGTCATGCTGGGCAAACTTGAACCGGAAGGCACTTCAACTGATTTTTTTGATCCCAACCGCACCAATCTTGTGGCCTCGGTAAGTACTCACGAAGTAAGGACCTATGGTTCCGGGAAATACAGGATATTGCTTGTCGACTGCGGCGTTAAATATAATATCATCAGAAACCTTCTGAAGAGGGACACTACAATAATAAGGGTTCCGTGGGATTATGATTACTCGGCTGAGGATTATGACGGACTTTTTCTTACTAATGGTCCGGGCGACCCAAAAATGTGTGAAAAAACGATAGAGAACATCAGACGCTCATTTTCGGGCGACAAGCCTATTTTCGGGATATGCCTGGGGAACCAGCTTATGGCGCTGGCTTCCGGAGCCGACACATATAAGCTCAAATACGGGCACAGGAGCCATAATCAGCCCGTCATCGAGGTCGGCACGAACAAGGCCTACATTACTTCACAGAATCACGGCTTTGCTGTTGACAATAAAACACTTGGAGAAGACTGGGTGCCTTACTTTATGAACATAAACGATAAAACGAACGAGGGGATGAAGCATAAAAAACTACCATTCTTTTCCACCCAGTTCCATCCCGAGGCTTCGGGAGGGCCAACGGATACTGATTATCTGTTCGACGATTTCATCAACAACATAAGAAGGATTAAAGGCTGATCATTTTATCAATCAGGTCCTGTGAAGACCTGTTGACAAAGCAAAGCATCCTTGATCTGAAAATCCTTTCTATTTCGGAATTGCAGAGATTTCCTATGCTCCCTGTGTGGGTATATTCCGAAAGTGCCGTGGGAGAGAATGAAGTGTTGCCGATCTTCTCTCCTATCATCCTGTATGCATCCCTGAACGGAACCCCCTGTTTTACGAGCCTGTTAACCTCTTCTGTACTGAAAATACTGTTATATAAAGGATTGGCCGTAACATTATCAGTTATCCTGATATGGTTGAGCATGTGAATTGTAATGCCAAGGCAGTCCTTCAGTTCTGAAAATCCACTGAAGATCAAATCCTTCAGCAGTTGAAGCTCCCTGTTGTAGCCGGAAGGCAAGCCCGAGACCAGGGCCGACACCTGGCCCGGCAGAGTCTGGATCAGCCTGGCTTTTCCCCTGATTATTTCAAACACATCAG
>DAOOUQ010000038.1:0-19982 GCA_035390825.1 Bacteroidales bacterium
GAAAGTGACAATCAACTAAAAAAGAAAGGGTGCCCCTTTTGAGACACCCTCCTTTCTTTGGAATTAAATTGATATTTCTCTTTACTGAACTACTGCCTTGAAGGCATCATCAGCAAAATATTTTGCGAATTCGAGGTCAGTTTTGGCATATGCTTTCCAGTCAGCCTTGAAAGCGACAGCTTCCTTCAGACCGTTCAGCATGTATGTTTTGTCATCAAGGCGTGCACCTACAATACCTTTAAGATATGAAGGCTTGCCACATTTGCACATTTCCTTCATGCTGTCGAGTGTGGCTTTGGCCTTGCTGACATCACCCTTCAGAACCTGGGCGAGTGCAAGATTGAAACATGGTTCATTGCCAAATAAATTAACTGCTTTGTCATATTCACCTTTTGTTATTGCAATAACACCAAGTCCCCATTTCGATTCGGAGGTAGCTGCTGTCATCGAATTGAAAAGCTCTTCGGCTTTTGCGATATTGCCTTTCAGAAGATATGCGAAGGCTTCATTGTTTTTAACAGCATCATTATTCTGGATTGCCTTTGCTTTTTCGAGAGCTGCAAGAGCTTCATCAGCTTTTCCGAGACTCAGGTAGGTTGCGCCAACATTGTTGTGGGCACGTACGCATTTCGGGAAGCTCTCAGCAGTAGTCTGATAGAAAGCAAGTTTTTCGTTGGGATCTGTTGCAAGAGCTCCTGCATGAAGCATTTCTTCGAGGCTGAGAACTTTGGCGTCGGATCTCATCTGGGCAAGTATCTGATCGTCAGTGCGGCCGATATTGTCGACATTGACAGTCATCTTTGACCTTCTCAGTTTGGGAAGAATGTCTGTTTTCAGAGCTTCGTAAGCAGCCGACATATTCTTGATCTCTTTTTCGCGCTGGTCGGGATCAGAATACATTGAAAGCACCCTCAGGATAAGATCCTTATCCTGGATATTCGAATTTTCAACTTCAGTCTTGAATCCTTCCCAGTCTTCAGGTGTGGTCAGAGAGCTGAAGAAACCGTCAGCTTTGGCAGCTTCGATTTTCTTGAATTCGCCCTTTATGAATTTATCGGCTGAGGTACCTCTTTTGGCTGAGAGTTTTTCATTCATGTCAAACTTGCCGTCGGGAGAAGCGTATGAACTAACAACCGTGCCTTTGAGCTGACGATTAGGATCGGCACTTACTGTTGCAATATAATCCCTGAGGGCTTTAATATCCTCGGCTTTGGTTTCAGATGGTCGAATGTTTGCCTGGTTAATAACATAATTAATGTCAGCCATTTTGGATTCAGGCACTATTCTAGCATAATTGTCCTTCATGATTATCGGCTGAGCATGGATTTCAACCAGAGTTGAAGTTGCTATAACACCGTCAGCAAGTTTCACAGGTTCAAAATCAAGGCTTTTTGCATTGATGGCCGCAGTTGTCCTGAGAACGAGTTCAGACATCTTCATGGCATCCTTGTATGGGACAGCACTGGTATAGGTAAATTCACCTCCTGCATAGGTAATCACTTTATTATTTGCCTGGACTTTTTCGCCCTGAAGAACCTGGACTTTATCAAAAGCTGTTTCTCCACCAGCATAAGTAAGCACCGGAGTTACAGTAAGAGTAGCTTTTTTGTTGAAATACTTTTCCGGAAATGTACCTTTTATTGTAACATTTACCATTCCGCCATGGGCCTCAAGTACTTTCGGAGTTACTTCATACTTGATGTCGCCGGCATCTTTTTTCATCTTATTCAGACCACTGCAACTTGCAAGAAAAGCAGTTGCGAGGATTAGGATAAAATAGCTTCTGATTTTTTTCATAGTCTAATTTTTATTTGTGTTAATCATGTTGGTTTACTGCAAACATTTGAAACATATTGCCATGCAAATTAACTGCAAAATTATAAAAAAATAGAAACAATAAGCGAATAAACCTCTATAATTTTCATAAAATCACCATATTCAGTCCTGTGGGATATTCCCTGTCAAAGATATTTTCAATGATCTTGTTATAATGTTCAGTATCAGAAACGAAATCGAGATTGTTTATATCAAGCACCAGATATCTGTTTTCAGGGTTCTGCCTGAAAAATGTGAAATAACTCTCCTGGATCTTTTTCAGATAACCGGCAGTAATAGTCATTTCATAATCCCTTCCTCTTTTCCTGATGTTCTCGAGAAGGCGTTCAGGAGTGACATAAAGATATACATAGATATCAGGCCGGGGAAGCGAACCATAGATTATATAGAATATCTGCCTGTAGAGGTTGTATTCGTCACCCTTAAGTGTTGAAGCTGCAAAAACAAGGGATTTTGTGAAATAATAGTCGGCCACGGTGAATGATTTGAACAGATCCTGTGATCCCAGTTCGTCATTAAGCTGCCTGTAACGGCTTGCAAGAAATGAGAGTTCGAGTGGAAAAGAATATTTTTCAGGGTCCTTATAGAATTTAGGGAGGAAGGGATTATCAGCAAAACGTTCGAGGATAAGCCGGCCGTTAAACTGTTCTGAAATAAGGGTTGCCAATGTTGTCTTTCCTGCCCCGATGTTACCTTCAATTACTATGTAGTTATAGCCGATCTGCATTGAAACATGATTACGGGCCAAATATATTCATTGAAGACAACATTGGCAAAAAAGAAAGAGCGCAGTTATCCGCGCTCTTTCAGACAAATATCATTTTGCAGAGCTTATTTCCTTTGATCATCACGTTTTTTATGATCACCCTCTTCACGCGGAGGCCGGGGGAGAAGTATTTTTCTTGACAGTTTAAGTTTGCCGGTTTTCGGATCAATATCAATGAGTTTCACTTCTACCTCATCGCCTTCCTTAAGAACTTCATCAACCGTTTTGATCTTCTTCCAGTCGATCTCTGAAATATGAAGCAGGCCATCCTTGTTAGGCAGGATCTCGATAAATGCGCCAAACTGAACTATAGTTTTTACTTTTCCTCTGTAAACCTGACCCACTTCCGGTACGGCCACGATTTTCTTGACCCATTCGAGCGCGGCAGTTATTGCTTCCTTATTCTCTCCGAAAATATTGACATCACCGTGTCCGTCAATTTCTTCAACAACAATGGTGGTCCCTGTCTCGCGCTGGATCTCCTGTATCACTTTCCCGCCCGGACCGATAAGTGCTCCGATCATGTCTTTGGGAATGGTGAGCATTTCAATGCGCGGTGCATGCGGCTTGAGCTCGGGTCTTGGTTCAGCTATGGTCTGCTGCATTATATCAAGTATGTGGAGCCTGCCTGTTCGAGCCTGGGCAAGTGCTTTTGTCAGTACTTCAAACGACAATCCCTTTACCTTGATATCCATTTGTGTCGCAGTTATCCCGTCGCGTGTCCCGGTGACCTTAAAGTCCATATCGCCAAGATGATCCTCATCGCCGAGTATATCGGAGAGGATCGCATATTTATCCGAATTCTTATCGGTTATGAGCCCCATGGCAATACCCGAGACCGGTTTTCTGATCTTTATCCCTGCATCCATCAGGGCAAGGGTTCCTGCGCATACAGTGGCCATTGAAGACGAACCGTTCGATTCAAGGATATCTGATACAACCCTTATTGCATAAGGATTCTCCTCATCGGGCGGCATCATGTTTTTAAGAGCCCTGTGGGCAAGGTTTCCATGACCTATTTCCCTGCGGCTGATGCCTCTTGCAGGTTTTGCTTCTCCTGTCGAAAACGGGGGGAAGTTGTAATGAAGTGTGAACTTTTCTGTTCCCTGGTTAAGAACCTCATCGATTATTTTCTCATCAAGTTTGGTACCAAGGGTAACCGTTGTAAGCGACTGTGTCTCACCTCTTGTAAAAAGAGAGGATCCGTGCGTTGCAGGCAGAGGATCTATTTCACATGTTATCTGCCTTATCTGGTCGGGTCTTCTGCCGTCGAGCCTTACACCTTCATCGAGAACAAGCCTGCGCGAAGCCTCTTTTACAACATCATGATAATACCTTCTGACAAGTGTCTCATTTACTTCATCTTCTTCGGTGTACTGCGCGAGAAATCCCAGAATAATCTCCTCAAATGCCTCTTCTCTTTTATGCTTGTTGCTGGTTCCCGCCCTGGCTGCCTGATAACATTTATCGTAGGTCTCATCCCATACTTTCTTCCTGAGGTCCTCATCGTTGATCTCATGACAATATGTACGCTTGACCGTTGAGCCAACTTCCTCGGCAAATTCCATTTGTGCCTTGCACTGGATTTTTATTGCTTCGTGAGCGACTTTCAGAGCTTCGATCATATCGGCTTCGGAGACTTCCTTCATTTCACCTTCGACCATCAGGATGTTTTCATAAGTGGCGCCCACTACAAGATCCATATCGGCTTCCTTCAGAAGGGATGCAGTCGGATTTATTACAAACTGGTTGTTTATGCGGGCAACCCTGACCTCTGAAATGGGACCATTAAACGGAATATCAGAAACGGCAAGTGCAGCTGAAGCTGCCAGACCCGCCAATGCATCAGGTATGATCTCAACATCGGCCGAGATCAGGTTAATGGTTACAAAAACCTCGGCATGGAAATCATCGGGGAAAAGAGGCCTGAGGGCACGGTCAACAAGCCGCGAAATTAAGATCTCATAATCGGAAGGTCGCGATTCGCGTTTCAGAAAACCTCCCGGGAAACGGCCCGAAGAAGCATATTTTTCCTTATACTCAACCGAAAGCGGCATAAAGTCGGTATCTTCCTTGGCTTCTTTGGCTGCAACGACAGTGGCAAGCAGCATGGTCTTTCCCATTTTGAGCAATACTGCACCATCAGCCTGCCTTGCCATTTTCCCGGTTTGAAGTGTTATTATCCTCCCGTCGCCAAGGTCTATATTCTTCTCTTTAATATTGAACATTTATATATTTTTTTTTGATTGATGAAATTACACAATTATACAGATAATAGATATAAGAAAAAAGGCAATTCTGAATTGCCTTTTCCCCTTTTGTTATTTGCGTAATTTCAACGCTTTGACTATTTCGCGGTAACGCTCTATATCTTTTACTTTCAGGTAATCCAGAAGCCTCCTTCTCCGTCCTACAAGTTTAATAAGTGCCCTCTGGGTACTGAAGTCTTTCTTGTTCTTTTTAAGATGTTCGGTAAGATGAGATATCCTGTAAGAAAACAACGCGATCTGTCCCTCTGCTGTTCCTGTATCAATTTCAGATGTTCCAAACGTTTTAAAAAACTCCTGCTTCTTCTCGGTGGTCAAATACATGTCTTTAATTAATATGTTGTTTATCCATAAATAAATTGAGTCTCCAATTTTGGAACGCAAAAATAAGGCTTTTTTATGTAAATTATCAAACAATTGACTACTTTTTTTAGATATTATGGAAATATTTCTTTTTTAACCACCTGTGCCTTCTCAAATTTCTGTTTTCTTTTCCTCTATATAGACGTAAAGTTAACGTCAAACGTTGCGTCAGATTTTGTGGTGATCCGACAACTTATTAACAATAATTAATATTTATTAATAATTTAAAGTTGCCGGAGTGTTGGCTCCAGTGTAAAAAATTCATCGGCCCTTTATTCTTTTAAACACCAGGCTCAAGCAAAAGTTCATCGGGTTTACGGAGAGTATTGCCGGTGCTGATGAGTTTGCATCCTATCCTGCATTCAAGGCATCGGCGCTTCCTGCAGTACTCTTCCGTCAGTTGCAGCAGCGCCTGTGTATAAAATGCTGATTCGGAAACCACTCCTGCCGAACTCCATTCCCTGATGACTGAATTTGATTCCGGACCGACATTTTCGAGAAAGTCAAGGGCCCTTTCACACATGATACGGTTATTATGGAATTTCCCGAAGATAAAAATCATTGGAATTACGGCATTTATCAGAAAGATATCGGCAGCCTGATCACCTGTATTTTTTATCACCGGCTTGCTTTCTTTTCCGAAGACGAAATGACTGGTCCAGTATTCAGAGGCAGACACGTTAAACAGTTCCCTGATCTCACCTGGCTCTTCCGCTTCAGTTATTTTAGAGAACAAACCACCTGCAGATGCAAGCATTGCCGCAAGCTGGGAGATTCTTACTGTCGGAAAATTAACAGGTCGAAGCCGGCTGAATTTCCACAACCAGCCATGAATGGGTTTAAGGTTGTATTTCGCGGAAAGGATTCTGAATTCCCTTATCAGATCCCTGAAATACTTATCCTCAATCGCCTCTTTAAACAATCCTTCATCAAGCAACCCGGCCACACCGAAAAGCAATGCCTCAACCTGGAACGGGTTGTCGGAATGCCTGGCAATGACCCTGAAAGGCAAAGCTGACACAAGCATTTCAAACGGTTCAGAGTTGATCCTGAATCCGAAATAGCGCGAAAGTATCCTGTAGAACGTTTCATCCCAGTCGTTCCCTGTCTCTGAAAATATTCTCATCACGTTCTCCGATTTAGCCTGAAGTCGTTCTATGAGAAGGGAATGAAGCCAGTGCCTGATAAAGAATTTTTCGAGCTTGCCGATGCCTTCCCCGCATGCTATTGTGCGGGGGTTGTTTATAATATCGAGATACCTTTCATAATATCCGGGGTCGAAACTTATCTTAACTGTAAGAATTTCATTGCCCCTGGCATTAAAGACTCTTTTATCGTTTTCCGAAACTACATGAAGGATCACATTATCAAATGCATGATCAGTATTGTGCCCGTGCGCAATGAAATGCGAAGATCTTGTGTGAATCTCCACATTGCCTGCCCATTCCGTATCTCCGATACGAATGCGGGCATTGAAGAAATCGGGGCCTGCATCGCGGTTATACTCACCGGGATGCAGAACGGTTATTTTAACGTTGTTGTCATCAACAAGGGAGTCTTTGTCGTAGAGACAGTACTTCCACAAATAATGGAGGAATTCTTCTTTCATCTCAGCACGAATTAAGAAAGCAGCAAATAATAAAGATACAAAATCTGCTTAAACCGGCATATGCTGAAAAAGGAAAAATGATTCCTCAGCCGCCTGAAGAGGGCTGATAACTTTGATATAAAAAAAGTATAGGTTAAATGAGATTTTTATTTTTGAGGTAGGTTTCCATTTCCCTCTGCAGCTCAAAGGCTTTTTGTTCTGCAATTTTATCAAAATCAGTGGAGTTTCCGGCAAAGATTATTCCCCGCGAAGAATTCACAAGAAGTCCGCAATTGCTGTTAAGGCCGTAATTTGCCACTTCCTTAAGGCTGCCTCCCTGTGCTCCGATCCCCGGCACAAGCAGAAAATGGTCAGGTACTATCTGC
Organism: Bacteroidales bacterium; assembly: GCA_035390825.1. Lineage (GTDB taxonomy): Bacteria > Bacteroidota > Bacteroidia > Bacteroidales > VadinHA17 > LD21. The sequence goes on from DAOOUQ010000038.1 coordinate 7,207, forward strand.
CTTATCTCCTTCAGCATTTCTGCGCGTGTGGCACCCACAACATACATCATATTACCCGGGTTGCCCCATTTTTTCGAGAGCGACAGTACTCTTTCAAAGAGTCTGATACCGTCTTCGTTATGATACTGGAAATCATCGGCTCCTTTGTTTGATGTAAGTGCAAGAAGGATCACCCATTTCCCGGGATAGGAAAGAAACGGAGCCACAGAATCTTCACCCATATAAGGAGCGACAGTAACTGCATCAAAATCAAAATTTTCAAAAAACGCCCTGGCATACATTTTTGAAGTATTCCCTATGTCTCCCCGTTTTGCGTCAGCTATCACCATTATGTCGGGATAGGTCTGCTTAATATATCCGAGCGTGAGTTCGAGCGACTTCCATCCCTTTATCCCGTTGCATTCATAAAATGCGAGATTGGGTTTATAGGCGATGGCATATTTCGCAGTCGAATCAATTATCCGCTTGTTGAATTCAAAAACCGGATCCTTCGCCTTAAGAAGAAATGAGGGTATTTTTTCGATTTCAGAATCAAGACCGATGCAGAGGAATGATCGTTTTGCCCTGATATTCGCGATTAACTGTAGGTGATCCATCTTATAATTTTTAAATGTTGCTTTCTTTCAGTCTCTCCGCATTTTCCGCCATCTGGAGCTTGTCAATTATTTCCTGAATGTTGCCGTCGAGGATTGAGGGAAGGTTGTACATAGTCAGGTTTATCCTGTGATCTGTCATTCTTCCCTGCGGATAATTGTATGTTCTGATCTTTGCCGATCTGTCGCCAGTGGAAACCATCGTTTTCCTTTTATGAGAGACCTCATCAAGATACTTCTGGTATTCAAGGTTATAAAGTCTTGTCCGCAATTCCTTCAGTGCCTTGTCGTAGTTTTTTATCTGTGATTTCTCATCCTGGCAGGTTACAACGATTCCTGTTGGAATATGAGTAAGCCTGATCGCCGAATAGGTTGTGTTTACTGACTGCCCCCCCGGACCGGAAGAACAATAGGTATCTTTTCGTATATCCTCATTTTTTATTTCAACATCAAATTCGTCGGCTTCAGGAAGAACAACCACCGATGCAGCTGATGTATGTATCCGGCCCTGCGTTTCAGTCTGAGGAACCCTCTGAACACGGTGAACACCCGACTCGTATTTAAGTATGCCGTACACGCCTTCGCCCGATACGCTTAACACGATTTCCTTGTAGCCCCCGACAGTTCCCTCTGAATAGCTGTTCACCTCATGCTTCCACCCTTTCTGTTCAAAGAACTTGACATACATCCTGAACAGATCTCCGGCAAAGATGCTTGCTTCATCACCCCCGGTACCGGCACGTATTTCCATCACAGCATTTTTCTCATCCTCAGGATCGGCCGGGATAAGCAAAAGTTTGATCTCTTCCTCCATTTCCGGGAGTTTTGACATAAGCTCTTCAAGCTCAGCCTTGGCCATTTCCCTCATCTCCTCATCTTTTTCCGTGGCCAGCAACTCCTTTGTGCTTGAAATATTTGTCAGGGTAAGCTTATAATCTTCATAGGCTTCAATAATAGGCTGCAGATCTTTATATTCCTTGTTTAGCTTGATATATCTTTCCATGTCGGACAGCACATCAGGCTTCGTCAGCAGTTCGCCAACTTCCACAAACCGTGCTTTCACGCCTTCTAGCTTATCAACGATAAGATTGTTTGACATCTGGGATAAATTTTCGGCTGCAAAGATAATAAAAAGGCTTCTATTAACAACCTGCTGAAAAGGAGAAAGGATATGAGGTGACGCGACGTCGGGTGATGGATGTCAGTAACTGAATGTGCCGTGATCGGAAGAAATAGTAAGCCTCTTAATCTCAGAAGCTTCGCAATGTCCGATTATCCTGGCGTCGAGACTGAAGCCGGCAGCGATGCCGATAATTTCTTCTGCGGTCTTTTCATCAGTATAGATCTCAAACCTGTGACCCATATTGAAGACCTTGTACATTTCGCTCCAGGGAGTACCCGACTGTTCCCGGATTATCCTGAAAAGAGGAGGGACAGGAAACAGGTTGTCCTTGACAACATGCAGGTTATCAATAAAATGCAAAACCTTGGTCTGACCCCCGCCTGAACAATGTATCATCCCGTGGATCCGATCCTTCATTTTTTCAAGTATCCTTATAACAACAGGTGCATAAGTCCTTGTCGGAGAAAGCACGAGCTTTCCCGCATCAACATCCAGTCCTTCTATAAGGTCTGTAAGTTTGAGCTTCCCGGAATATACAAGGCCTGAAGGAATCGAAGTATCATAACTTTCCGGGTACAAGGCTGCCAGATATGAAGAAAACACATCGTGCCGTGCCGATGTGAGGCCGTTGCTTCCCATCCCCCCGTTGTATTCCCTCTCGTAAGTAGTCTGACCTGATGATGACAACCCGACAATGACATCTCCTTTTCTGATATTTTGATTTGAGACGACATCTGATCTTTTTATCCTCGCAACAACTGTTGAATCAACAACCAGGGTTCTTACAAGATCTCCAAGATCAGCAGTCTCTCCGCCTGTCGACCAGATTCCCACCCCAAGGTTCCTGAGTTCTTCGAGGACCTCTTCGGTCCCGTTTATAATGGCAGAGATAACCTCTCCCGGAATCAGGTTCTTGTTCCTTCCAATAGTGGAAGAAAGGAGTATATTGTTGCAGGCTCCCACGCAGAGCAGATCATCGGTATTCATCACCACTGCATCCTGTGCAATTCCTTTCCAGACCGACATGTCGCCTGTCTCTTTCCAGTAAACGTATGCAAGCGATGATTTCGTTCCGGCACCGTCGGCATGCATAATATTGCAGTAATCAGGATCGCCGCCCAGAATATCAGGCACAATTTTGCAGAAAGCCCCGGGAAACAATCCCTTGTCTATGTTCCTTATAGCTTCATGTACATCTTCTTTGGAAGAGGATACACCCCTCATGCTGTATTTCGATTCGCCTGCCATAAGCCGGTTTGAGAAAAATACTTATTAAAACTTAAACAATTTATCCGGTAAACCCATTCAGTTTATTTCTTTGGCGCTTCATAGTCGGTCCTTAGAACCCTGAATTCCGTACGCCTGTTTATCTGATGCGCAATTTCCTTTTGTTCCTCGGTTGCCAGGGAGTTAATATATTGCTCGGTAAGAGCTGTTCCCTCTTTAAGGAACTGGTTCTGTGCGACTATTGCTGCATCGGCCACTTTCGGGGTCGATTCGCCATACCCTTTCGGTGACAATCTTGCCGGGTCAATTCCCTTATCAATAAGGTACTGAACAACCGACTGTGCTCTTTTCTGCGAGAGGTCGAGGTTATATTCCTCCGTGTCGCGCGAGTCGGTATGTGACATCAGTTCAATAGTGACATTCGGGTTATCGTTCAGCGTTTCAACAAGCTTGTCGAGCGAGACCATAGACTCAGGCCTGAGGTCCCATTTCCCGAAATCGTAAAAGATGTTGGGAAGTTCAATTGGTTTGTCTATTGCCGTCAGGGGTATTGTGACCATAAAGTCGCGGCTCTTTTCCTGTCCTTTTGTTGTTTCCTTTTCCTTGCCGTTAAGGTATCCCCGTTTGGAAGCCAGGAAAATATAATCGACATCCTGTCTGAGATTGAATCTGAAATCGCCTCCGTTGCCGGTTTCTGCCTGCAGGTTGGACCCGTCGCTTGATATAAGCTGAACCACAGCGCCCTGTACAGGTGCCCCCGTTTTCTCATCCTTCACCAGTCCTGTCACCGTAAATTTCAGCGGAGGCAATTCAAAAGTATAAAGGTCATCATTACCCCTTCCCTTTCTTGAAGAACTGAAAATTCCTTTCTCGCTGCCATCTTCGAACACTATGCCAAAATCATCGGCAAAGCTGTTGATAGGAGGCCTCATATTCCTTACCACCCACGAACCATCAGGCTGGCGCACAGCCCTGAAGATATCGAGGCCACCCATTCCGATCTGTCCGTCAGATGAGAAATAAAGAGATCCGTCGGGTCTGATAAAAGGGAACAGTTCATTCCCCGGGGTATTTATTTCAGGACCGAGGTTCCGCGGAGCTGACCATGAATTGCCCCGTTCTGCCCTTGTTACCATGTATATGTCTTTCTGCCCGTATCCTCCTGGCATATCGGAAACAAAATACAATGTCTGTCCGTCGGGGGAGAGCGACGGGTGTGCAGCCACAAGCGAATCAGGCACTAACTGCAGGTTTACCGGATTACTCCATTTATCTCCGTCCCGTTTTGAGTACATTATCGAGCATCCTTTCTTTTCCCTTTTCCCAGCCTCACACCTGGTGAAATAGACTTCGCTGTAATCAGCCGAAAAGCAGGGTGTTCCTTCTTCTGATTCCGTATTGAGACCTTCAACGGGAACAGGGGTGCTCCACTTTGACTTTTTGTCGAGGCGGCTCTCAAAGATATCTGTAAAACTCTGACCTGTTGCACCATGTGTTTTATTTCCCGCCGCATCGTCGCGTGATGATGTGAAATAAATAACACCAAAATCGTCACGCCCGTAAGCGGCACTGAAGTCTGAATCGCCGGAATTAAGGTCTTTAAGTTCTTCGACCCTGTAGGGATCAGGATTGCGTTGCCATTCCAGGGCAAGTTCACATGAACGTATCTCCTGATCTGCCCTTGGGTCAGACGGCGCCACCTGTTTATATTTCTTGTATTCTTCAATAGCCTGCTGATATTTCCCGTTTTTTTTCACCGACTCGGCCAGCCGGAACTGGGCATCAGGTTTTGAGTAGGAAGATCTTACGGCCAGCCTGTACCATGTCTCTGCATTTTTCGGATCGTTTGTAAGGCGGTAACATTCCGCAATCATGTATCCTAGTTCTGTTCTGGCTTCTTTGTTTGTCTTTCCCGCTTTGGAATATGAATCCTTGAAAAGATCTATGGCATCATAATATTCACCGGCATTGAAAGCATCATAAGCTCTTGCCGCCTTCCTCTTCTGTGCCGCTGAGTCATGCGCCCCGGCCAGAATAAGCAATATAATAAGGTAGATAATTCGTTTCATGGCACAAATGTAAATCAGACCTTAAAATTAATGATTTTAATTTAAGGATATTGATTTTCTCACAAACGTCATGCCATTGACGAAATTTAAAAACAAAAGGCCGTATCGCAGGAAGAATTTTACCGCCAGGGGCAGGACAACCGCAAATTAAATATGTAATCTGCTTACATTATTTGCTTTGCGATCCCTGCCATATACTTTGAACCTTCTGCGGTCTAAAGAATTCTGCTTTTGATACAGCCTCTGCTTTTTACCAGAAAGCTTTTACTGTCCGGCATTCATCTATCTGGTAAACAATAATTCCCTGTATTTTGGCAATGGCCAGATCTCGTCATCCACGATGAGTTCGAGTTTATCTATATGATAACGTATATCATCGAGATATGGCTTGACATTTCTTTCATACGCCAATGCCTTGTCATAGGCATTTTCTATCACGTTGGCCTTCTTCCTTTCCTCCACCATGTCAAAAACCAGTTTCTTGATCCCGTTAATATGGTCGGAAATGACTACAATCGCTTCCCTGCTGCTTTCACCAAGTTTCTCATAATCCTTTGGAGGAAATGCCTCTTTCAGCCCCCTGAGATTTTCAAGGAGTGATGACATGTACTTGATGCCTGTCGGTACAATGTGATTTATTGCAAGATCAGCGAGCACCCTTGATTCAATCTGTACCTTCTTCGTGAATTTTTCGTATTCAACTTCAACGCGGCTTTCCAGTTCCTTATCAGTGAAAATCCCCGATCCAACAAGGACCTCGCGTGAGTTGGCCGTGAGATATCTGCTGATCGATTCGGGCACGCTGGCTATGTTCGAAAGCCCCCTTTTTGCTGCTTCGGAATGCCATTCAGGGCTATAATTGTCGCCTTCAAATAGTACTTTTTCAGAATCAAGGATAGTCTTTTTCAGAACCTGGAATATCGCTTCATCCTTGTTGCGTCCTTTTCTAATAAGGTTATCGACCTCCTTTTTGAATTTTGAAAGCTGGCAGGCGACAGCCGAGTTAAGTGTTATCATGGCGGCGCTGCAGTTTGCAGATGATCCGACAGCCCTGAATTCAAACCTGTTACCAGTGAAGGCAAAAGGCGACGTACGGTTACGGTCTGTATTGTCAAGAAGGATCTCGGGTATTTTGCCGATTCCAAGCTTAAGCTCAGTTTTCTGTGCCGGAGTCATTTTCTTATCAGTCACCTTTCTTGCTATCTCGTTCAGGGTGTTGCTCAGATAGGTTCCCAGGAACACTGAAATTATTGCAGGCGGAGCTTCATGGCCTCCAAGCCTCCATGAGTTCGACTCGTTCATGACCGAAGCCCTTATCAGCTCATTGCTGTCGTTTACTGCTTTAATGACATTGACCAGGAACGTGAGGAACTGCAGGTTTGTTTTGGGATTCTTGCCGGGCGACAAAAGGTTTACACCGGTGTTTGTTGCCATCGACCAGTTATTATGCTTACCTGATCCGTTTATTCCGGCGAAAGGCTTTTCATGGAACAGCACTCTGAACTTGTGTTTCCTTGCAACCCGTTTCATTACATCCATAAGGAGCTGGTTGTGGTCGACTGCCAGGTTTACTTCCTCAAACATGGGTGCGCATTCAAACTGGTTCGGTGCCACTTCATTATGACGTGTCTTGACCGGTATTCCCAGCTTATGAGCCTCACATTCAAAGTCTTTTATAAAACACATTACCCTTTCGGGTATCGATCCGAAATAATGATCAGCAAGCTGCTGATCCTTGCTCGACTGATGGCCCATCAGTGTCCTTTCGGCGAGAACCAGATCCGGGCGGGCATAATAAAGAGCTTCATCCACAAGAAAATATTCCTGTTCAACCCCGAGGGTGGCAATGACTTTTGTCACATCCTTGTCAAAATACTGACAGATATCAACCGCAGCCTTGTCGAGCGCTGAAAGAGATTTCAGAAGCGGGGCCTTGTAGTCGAGGGCCTCACCGGTATATGAGACAAAAATCGTAGGTATACAAAGTGTTGTGCCGACTATAAAAACCGGAGAAGAGACATCCCATGCAGTATAGCCCCTGGCCTCAAAAGTGTTCCTTATACCGCCGCTTGGAAAGCTCGAAGCATCAGGTTCAGACTGAACAAGAACCTCACCTGAAAAGTTCTCCACAAGATGTCCGTTATCACCAAACTCTATGAATCCATCGTGCTTTTCAGCAGTGCCGTCGGTAAGGGGATGAAACCAATGTGTAAAGTGGGTCGCGCCACGCTCAAGGGCCCATGCCTTCAATCCGATTGCAACCTGATCAGCTTCCCTCCTGGTCAGAGATTTGCCTTCTTCAATTGCACGCTTGACAACTTTAAAAGCATCCATTGAAAGATAATGCTCCATCTTATGGAGGTTGAAAACGTCAATCCCGAAATATTTGGAAATGTTTTTGTCAGGCGCCTGAGTTACAACAGGTTCTCTGTTGAATACTTCTTTTAATGCACTAAATCTAAGTTCTGCCATTTTTTTGATATTTTTTGAGCAAAAATATACTTTTTTTAATTACACCCCCTGTTTTTAAAGTATTTTTTTAAAAAATCACATATTTTTTTAAACCATACCCCCCCGTTTTTTGTATGATTGACAATTTTTAGTACTTATCAGCATTGGCTTTCCTTCATCCGGCAACTTTGGCGAACGGTATAATGAGCAATAAAATTGCTTCATACGCCGAAACCCTTTTTTAACAGGAAATTTGTTATATTTGTCGCCTGAATTTTTAAATAGGTAATAATCATAATTTTTTAACAGATCATCCATGTCAGCACTTCAATTTTTAAGGGAAAAAGCAGGTGTACTGGTTGCAGGGCTTATCGGGCTTTCGCTTTTCATTTTTGTCGTAAGCGATTTTTTCGGAAACAACAGAACCCAGAGCGCCAGGGCAAAAAAATATTACGAAATAGGAAAAATTGGAGATGTAACTGTTTCATATCAGGACTTTGAACAGAGAGTGCAGAACCTGATGGAGATCTATAAGCTTTCGGGAAACACAAATCTCGACGAAGCCACAACAGAATCGATAAGGGAGCAGACCTGGCAGACAATTATAAGGGAGAATATCCTCGACAAACAGTACAAAAAGCTCGGTATCGGAGTAAGTTCGGAGGAAGTGGATGAACTGGTGCTTGGAAACAATCCTCATCCTGTGGTCATGCAGCTTTTTACCGACCAAAAAACCGGATCATTCAACAAGTCATTCCTTGTTAATTTCCTTAAGCAGACCGAGGTGGATGAAACAGCAAAGAAATACTGGCTGTTTTTTGAAAACCAGATCGTTGATGACAGGATGAGTTCAAAATACAATTCCCTCGTGGCAAAAGGATTGTTCGTTACTTCCAAACAGGCCGATTTTGACAAAAGCCTGTCGGCTTCCACAGTTGATTTCAGCTATATAATGAAGAACTATTCCTCAATATCTGATTCACTTGTTAAAATAACCCCTGCCGATATTGAAGCTTACTACAGCAAACATAAAGATGACTTCAGGAAAACAGCAATGAGGGATATTGAATATGTTACCTTCGATGTTGTACCATCGGACGACGATATAAAGCAGGCTGAGGAATGGATCAACAAGACAAAAACTGAATTTGCCGAAGCCGCTGATCCTGTCCAGTTCATAAATCTTACTGCCGATTCTCGTCATGTTGGATTTTTCGTGCCATTAAGTGAGGTTCCGGATACCTTAAAGGATTTTGTAAAAAGGGAAGATCTGAAAACAGTGTTCGGTCCATACAATGAAGATGGGACATTAAAACTTGCAAAACTTCTTGAAGTTGCCAACAGGCCCGATTCAGTACATGCCCGCCATATTCTTCTCGGTGTAGGACAGGCAAGAACACTCGAAATGGCAAGACATGAGGCAGACAGCCTTATCAGACTCATCAAATCAGGAACATCATTTGCAACTCTTGCAATAACGAACTCAGATGATCAGGGATCAGCCCAGCTTGGCGGAGATCTTGGATGGTTCCCCGAAGGAAGAATGGTTGTCCCGTTTAACAATGCCTGCTTCTCGGCAAAGAAAGGAGATATTGTCACGGCTGAAACGACGTTCGGCATCCATATAATAGAAATAATTAATCAATCGAAGCCTTCACGCAAGTATAATATCGGGATAGTCGACCGAAGGATAATCCCCGGGTCCATAACCAACCAGAGAATTTACAGCGAAGCGAGCCAGTTCGCCGGCAACAACAACACCTACGAGAAATTCAATCAGGCTGTCAGGGAAAAAGGCCTTACAAAGCGTGTTGCAAATGATATAAATCCACAGCAGAAAACCCTGCCCGGGCTTGAAAATCCTCGTAATCTTGTAATAGCTTTGTTCCAGTCTGAAAAAGGTAAGATAGTTCTTGACGCCAATCAGCAGGCTGTTTTCGAAGTCGGAAATAAATATGTTGTTGCCTTTTGCACCAGGGTACAGGAGGAAGGCATTGCCCCCATGAAGGATGTTGAAAATGATATCAGGTTCCAGGTCACAAAAGACAAAAAGGCCGCACTTATATCAGCCGATTTTGAAAAGAACAGCCAGGGAGGCAGGAGCCTTGACCAAGTTGCTTCGGCCATGGGACTTGCCGTACAGGAAGCCACACAGATAAATTTCAGGTCATATACGGTTCCTGGCGCAGGAAATGAACCCGCGCTGATATCAGCCGCCACAGCAGCCAAACAGGGGGTAGTTGCAGGACCAGTCAAGGGCGAAAACGGAGTGTTCATGCTTACGGTCAACAGCAGCACACCAACAAATAATGAGGACCTTAAACAGCTCAGGGACAGGCTCGCCTCGACTTATCAGATGAGAGGCAGCTATGAAGCTTATGAAGCTTTGAGAAAGGCAGCAAACATCGTCGATAAAAGGTATAAATTCTATTAAACCAATACCTGAAGTTTGTTGGATTTCGGATTTCGGAATTATGATTTCGGATGCATTAATTCCGCATTCCGAAATCCAAAATCCGAAATCCGAAATCCGAAATCATTACCTTCTGTTCCAGAAGGCATCCCACCCGGTCTGCTACATCCTGAATCGCTGCTGAATTATTGAATCATCCTGCAGATCCCTGGTTAAGCCCTTGTAAATGTCGGGTGGAGTATTATAAAGATCGACAATCAGGAGCCCGTCGAGACAGTCGTTGAACTTGGGATCCACATTGAATCCTATTATCCTTCCGTTGATTTCAAGATATTTTCTCAGAAGAACCGGTATCCTGTAACCAGGTTCAATGTCTGTTATAATTCTCTCTATCCTGTTGATATCGTTCCCTGCAACATCGACGAACAGCTTCCTGTCGACAGTCTTGTCATCCTTAACGACAAAGTCCATTCGTGGTTCAATGAATCTTGCTTTGTCTTCATCAAAGAAATACTTCCTGATGAACTCCACAATAAGGCTTTTGGAAAATTTTGAAAACTCGTTGCTTATGCTTACAGGGCCTATAAGATACCTGTATTCCTGATTTCTCAGCAGGAAGAGCAGAATTCCCTTCCAGAGCAGGAAAAGCGGAAGCGCTTTCCTCTGGTAATCTTTTACAATAAACGATCTGCCAAGCTCAAGAGACTCGCGCAATACCGGAACAAAATCCTTTTTAATCTTGAAAAGGGAATTTATGTAAAATCCGCTTATCCCATAGATGGCTGAAATATCTTTCCCTTTACCGATCCTGTATGCACCGGCAATTCTGTTTGCCTCTCTGTCCCAGATAAAAAGATGGTTATAATAGAGATCATATTCGTCAATATCGGTACTTTTGTTCGTGCCTTCCCCGACTTCCCTGAAAGTTATTTCCCTTAGACGTCCTATTTCTTTAATAATCTCAGGTATTGCCAGTGTCGGCGCGCATACAAGTGAAAAATTATTAAGGGAAAACAACTCGTAATCACTTCTTATTCTGTTGAATTCCTCCTCAAGTATTCCGGAAGGAACAGGTTCTGCAATTGGTTCAGGATTTGTTTTTAGCCTGAATGACAGTTTGTTGAAGAAACTTCCTGCTTCAAGAGGGGTGCCAAGCAGATAGGTTCGCGCCCGCAGGTATCTGCCAAATTGAGCAATATCCTTAAATCCGTCCTGTTCCTTAACAGTGACAGGTTTACCGATTCTGATTTTTACTATCCTGTTCTTTTTGTTTTGAAGTTCTGCAGGAAGGGTTGAGAATTTAAGGATAGGGCTTATTTTGCTGACTATATATGACAGACGGGGTTTCGTTCCGTGGAAGTAAACAGGGATTACCGGCACCCTGGCATTTTTGATGAATTTCACTGCAGAAATCTGCCATTCATTATCAATTATCCTTTTTGACATTTCGAACTGGGCCGAACCTTCGCCGGCAGGAAATATGCCCAGGCATTTGTTGTTTTTAAGGTGTATTATACCCTCTTTTATACCGCTGAAGGATGATTTATTCTTTTGTTTGCTTCCCGAGGGGTTTATTGGAAGGATCACATCGTGAAGAGGGTCAATGTCGCGTAGCAGAAAGCTGGCCATTATTTTGAAGTCTTCTCTTTTTTTGTGGAAAATTTTGAGAAGCAGCATTGAATCGATACCCTGGTAGGGGTGGTTTGAGACTGTTATGAAGCCTCCTTTTTCAGGGATATTTTTCAGATCCTCTTCCGGTATTTCGTATTTTAGTTCAAGTTCATCAAGAATATGGTCGACAAGGATATGAAGATTTTCATTTTTGGCTTCGGATATAACCCTGTTAAGCTGTTTGTATTTAATTATCCGGAGCAGTGTTTCAGCGATTATTGTACCTTCAGGAATATATAGTTTACCTGATATTTCAACAGGTTTATCAGAGTCAGATTTCATAAGGAGTCTGTTTAAATCAAAGATAGGGATTTTGGCATAAAAAGAAGTTATATGAAATGTGAATTTTGAACACAAGGGGCCCGCAATAATGGAGCAAATGATGACAGCAGTCATTTTATTCATCCCGGGCCATCCGGGACTCACACAATCAGCAGTGCCGTCGGCGCATTCTCATTCGTATTATTATTCGTGCCGGCCTGTACAAACAAAAAAGGGCTCCGTTTTTACGGAACCCTTTCGTTATAAGGTCGGCGACTACCGGATTTCATCCCGGGCCATCCGGGACTCACACAATCAGCAGTGCCGTCGGCGCATTCTCATTCGTATTATTATTCGTGCCGGCCTGTACAAACAAAAAAGGGCTCCGTTTTTACGGAACCCTTTCGTTATAAGGTCGGCGACTACCTACTCTCCCACAATTAGCAGTACCATCGGCGCTGACGGGTTTAACTTCTCTGTTCGGAATGGGAAGAGGTGGAGCCCCGCCGCTATAGTCACCTTAAGACTTTACCCCCCGGATCCCCCAAATGGAGGACTTTAACTTCCCGGATACTCTTTCACCTCCCCATTTGGGAAGGCCGGGAGGGGTATCAATATCGTGACATACCGGTTGTGAAAAATCAATAAGATCCTACACGGAAAATTCACGGGTAATTAGTACTGCTCAGCTTTGACGTTACCGCCTTTACACCTGCAGCCTATCAACGTCGTAGTCTTCAACGACCCTTAAGGGAGATCTCATCTTGAGACGAGCTTCGTACTTAGATGCTTTCAGTGCTTATCTCTTCCAAACATAGCTACCCTGCGATGCAGCTGGCGCCACAACAGGTACACTAGAGGTCTGTCCAACACGGTCCTCTCGTACTAGTGTCAGGTTCTCTCAAATCTCCTGCGCCCACAACAGATAGGGACCGAACTGTCTCACGACGTTCTGAACCCAGCTCGCG
>DAOOUQ010000039.1:0-17818 GCA_035390825.1 Bacteroidales bacterium
ACCTATATTCGGGCAGTTGCCGCTTGTACATATGGTATGCAGGTGATTTTGTTCCACAAGATGCTTTACTCTCGAATAATTCTCTCCGCTAGCCCTTTGCATCTTCAGCCAGGCAGGCAATCTTCTCCCCTTTTGCATAATGAAAATATAGATCGACAAAGGTATGAAAATTTGTGCTTTTATCCCCTTCAGGCAACAGATCTCTGCACATACGGGTGTGAATCCTTTTTAAGGCTCTGACGGCAGAAGTGCAACTTCAGTTTATTATCTCATGAAATATTTGAACTATAAAAATTATATTTGTTAAATTTCATCCAAGACCGGGTAATCTAACAAAATAACGAAATGACACAGAACGATTTTAAAATAAATACTGACTACCAGACAGTTATTGGAGACTTCCCGAAAGTGGGAATACGTCCGGTAATTGATGCACGTGAAAACGGCGTAAGGGAATCGCTTGAGAAGCAGACGATGGATATGGCTTTAGAAGCAGCCCGTCTTATCAGCGACAACCTCAGGTATGGTAACGGGAAGCCTGTTGAATGTGTAATTGCCGACAGCACTATTGGCCGGGTGGCGGAAGCAGCAGCATGTGCTGAAAAATTCAAAAAAACAGGCGTCGGTTTAACACTTACTGTAACTCCCTGCTGGTGTTATGGCAGCGAAACAATTGATGTTGAGCCTGAAAGGCCAAAAGCCATATGGGGCTTTAACGGGACGGAACGGCCGGGCGCAGTATACCTTGCTGCCGCTCTTGCCGGACATACGATGAAAGGTTTGCCGGCATTCGGAATTTATGGCAGAGATGTTCAGGATGTAGGAGATAAAAATATTCCCGACGACGTCAGGGAGAAGATTTTAAGGTTCGTGAAGGCTGGTCTTGCAGTTGCCTTCATGAAAGGCAAATCATACCTTTCGATGGGTTCCGTTTCTATGGGTATTGCCGGATCTATTGTCAGAGAGGATTTCTTTCAGGAGTATCTTGGCATGCGCAATGAATATGTTGATATGAGTGAATTCGCAAGAAGACTCAATCAGGATATTTTTGACAGGGAAGAATATGACAGGGCACTTTCGTGGACAAAAAAATATTGCAAGGAGGGAAAGGATTACAATGAAAAACCTTCTTCAAGAGAAAGGAAGGACAAGGAATGGGAAATAGTTGTAAAAATGGCTCTTATTGCCCGTGACCTGATGGTCGGAAACCCGAAATTGAAAAAGATCGGGTTCGGAGAGGAATCTCTTGGCCATAATGCAATTCTTTCAGGTTTTCAGGGGCAGCGTCAATGGACCGATCATATGCCTAACGGAGATTTCCTTGAAGCTATTCTGTGTTCTTCTTTCGACTGGAACGGGATAAGGCCGCCTTATCTTGTTGCCACTGAAAATGATGCGATGAATGGCGTGCCCATGTTGTTTGGCTACCTGCTTACAAATACGGCGCAGATGTTTTCTGATATAAGAACATACTGGAGCCCTGAAGCGATCAGGAGAGTGACCGGAATGCAACCTGAAGGACTGGCATCCAACGGAATAATCCACCTCATCAACTCTGGCGCATCAGCCCTCGATTTCTCGGGAAAACAGAAAAAAGACGGGAAAGCCTGCATAAAACCATTCTGGGAAATTACAGCACAAGATGCCGCTGAATGCCTTAAGGCAACTAAATGGTCGCCCGCGAATACCGGATATTTCAGAGGCGGGGGCTTTTCTTCCCAGTTCACTACACAGGATGTTATGCCAATCACAATATCAAGGGTGAACCTGGTTAAGGGTATCGGCCCGGTGCTTCAGCTTGCTGAGGGATGGACAGTCGATCTTCCTGAAAAGATGAACAGCATCCTCACTGACAGGACCGACCCGGGATGGCCCACCACTTGGTTCTCTCCGCGTCTCACAGGTAAGGGGCCTTTCACAGATGTGTACTCAGTCATGGCAAACTGGGGAGCCAACCATTCAGCATCAAGTTACGGACATATTGGTGCGGACCTTATATCCCTTGCCTCCCTGCTCAGAATACCGGTCAGCATGCATAACGTCCCTGAATCACAGATTTTCAGGCCCAGCTCATGGAATGCTTTCGGAACGGACAAGGAGGGTTCAGATTACAGGGCCTGCTCCGCTTACGGACCACTTTACAGGTAATAAATCCGATAAATTTTCAAAGCTTAAACAGGAACCTAATGGACAATACTCCCGAAGGCCGCAGACTGGAAATAGAACCTGAAATACTGAATAAACTCAACTCGACAAGGAAGTGGACCACTTTCCTTTCTGTCCTTGGATTTATTTTTCTCGGACTTGTAATAATAGGCGGGCTTGCTGCAAGTCTTTTCCTGACCATCTTTAAAACCAGTGAGAACACTCTCGGATTTCCTGAATCATTGCTGCCGGTTACAGCCCTGGTTGCAGGATTGGTTTATTTCTTCCCGGTATTGTTCCTTTTCCGGTTTTCAAGAAATGTCCGCGATGCAATTCATTACCATGACAACGTGAAGTTAGCAAAGGGATTCCGGAATCTGCACCTTTTTTTTAAAATAATCGGGATCATCGTCATTATGGTGGTGCTGATCTATATATTCGCCCTTGTGGTCTCAGGAGCATCCCTTACTTTTATCAAAGGGATCTGATTTATGTCAAAGGAAATTGTCATCGTATTCGACTGCGGTGCGACCAACGTTAGGGTGGTTGCCCTGAACCGCAGGGGAGTTGTTATTGCCTCTGAATCGTATGCAAACAGCCCCAAAGCCGATCCGTTTTTCCCGGCATACAGGATCTGGGATGCAGAGGCAATATGGAAGAAAATGTGCATTGCTTCAAAAAAGGTGGTTGAAAAGGTCAATAGTGCTAAAATACTCGGAGTGACATTTACAACGTTCGGTGTTGACGGCACGCTTTTCAGCCGCGACGGCAGGATGCTTTATCCGGTCATCTCGTGGCAGTGCGAACGTACCAGACAGGTAATGAAAAACATAGACAAATACATACCTGTTGAGGATCTGTACAGGGAAAGTGGTGTCCTTCCGTTTAATTTCAATACCATCAACAAATTAATCTGGTTTAACGAAAACATGCCACATCTTCTCAGAAAGAGTTACCGGTTCCTGTTTATGCCGGCAATCTTCGGCTTTTTCCTTACGGGCCGAATGGCAAATGATGTCACTATGGCGGGTACTTCAATGATGACAAGCCTTGCCGGAAGGAAACTGTCCGAGAATATTTTCCGGAAAGCAGGTTTGCCGGTTGCCTTAATGGGCGATCTTTCTGAACCCGGATCAATAACAGGTGAAGTGACCTTGTCAGCTTCGGCCGATACCTCCATACCTGCACATACCCCTGTTGTAGCAACGGGCCACGACACCCAGTTTGCAATCTTCGGATCAGGTGCTGAAAAGAATCAGCCTGTATTAAGCTCGGGTACCTGGGAGATTCTTATGGCCCGCACTGAGAATTTCAAAACCGAAAAGACTCAGCTTGAGATGGGTATCACAACTGAACTGGATTCAAGGGCAGGATTATACAACGTGGGCAATCAATGGATTGCATCGGGGATTCTGGAATGGGCAAGGAGGACTTTTTTCAGTGATTTAAGGCAGAATGCCTACGAGGAAATGATCTCGGGCGCGGAACAGGTCGCTCCGGGATCAAACGGCATAAAGGTTCTCCCGGAATTCTATGAAGACCTAACAGGCAAACCCGGAGGAAGGATAACAGGCTTGACAATTGAATCAACACGTTTTGAGATTTACAGGGCCATCCTTGAAGCTCTCGGAAACCGGCTGGCCGAGGGCAGGGCAGCGCTTGAGAATGCAGGCGGGTTCAAAACGGAAAACATAATCTGCGTCGGCGGTGGTTCAAAAAACAGGCTGTGGAACAAAATCAGGGCGAACTGTTCAGGGGTCCCCGTAAAAATCCTGGATCAGAAAGAAACAACCGTTCTCGGCGCTTCCCTTTTTGTACAGGCTGCCTGCGGCAATTTTGCCTCACCTGAAGAGGCCAGATCGTCTGTTGAATACAAGGCTGAGACCATCTTCCCTGATTAAATAACTCCTGAAACATCTGAGTTATTTTATCCCGTGCAGCCGCTGCCACGCAACAATCAGAAAGGATCTGTGTTAAATATAAAAATTGTAACCGATGGAAATGGCATATTTTAACGGGAATTATATCCCAAAGGACGAAGTCAGGATCAGCCCCGATGACAGGGGATTCCTTTTTGCAGAGGGGATTTATGAAGTGGTAAGATGGTACCGGGGATTTTTTTATGATATGGACAGCCATGTTTCAAGAATGAAAAGAAGTCTCAGGGAAATTAAGATCACATGGCCTGAAGAGGATACATTCCCGGTCATTGCCAGAGAACTCATAAGGATGAATAATCTCCGCAATTCTTCAGCTCTGGTTTATCTTGAGGTTACAAGGGGATCTGCAAGCCGGACGCATGCCTTTCCGAATCCATCTGTCAGCCCCACTGTATATGCATATGCAAAGGAATTTGTCCCGGAAAATAACGGCAAAGAATCGGGAGTAAGCGTTATGCTAAGTGAAGATATCAGATGGAGCAGATGCGACATTAAGTCGGTTGCCCTGCTTGCCAATACCCTTCTGTTCCAGGAAGCCCTCGACAAGGGTTTTTTTGAGGTGGCATTCACAAGGAACGGACTGATAACTGAATGCTCGCACTCAAATATATTCTTTGCCGTCAACGGCATTCTTTTCACACATCCCGAATCAGTTTACATCCTGTCGGGTGTCACCAGAAAAAACATTATCAGGATCGCAAGAAAAACGGGAATCCCCGTCAAGGAAGAAGCTATCGATGAAAAGATGATCGGAGCTGTCCGGGAAGCGTTCATCACCAACACTTCAGGCGAGGTAACCCCTGTGGTAAAGATAAATGATGTTATTATCGGGGAAGGCGCACCGGGTCCGCTGACAAGGACGATAAGGGAAAGATTTAACGATCATATCTGCTCACTGAAACATTAATGATTGTTCTGATTCCCGAACCCTAATTTTAATATATTTGCAAAAATTTTTTAATCAACTTATTATGGGTTTAAGTGAACAGGAGCAGATAAGAAGGGAATCGCTGGCAGAGCTAAGAAAACTCGGCATTGATCCATACCCTGCTGCTGAATATAAGACAAATGTTTTTGCCGGTGAGATACTGGAAAATTTCAGCGATGATCTCAACAATTACCAGGATGTATGCATAGCCGGAAGGATAATGAGCCGCCGCATCATGGGGAATGCGTCATTTGCTGAGTTAATGGATTCTTCCGGAAGGATCCAGATCTACATAAGAAGGGATGATATCTGTCCGGGTGAAGACAAGACTCTGTATAACATTGTTTTCAAACGCCTGCTTGATATCGGGGATATTATAGGGGTAAAAGGCCGGGTATTCAGAACCCAGATGGGCGAGATAACAGTTCATGTTAATGAATTCACAATCCTTTCAAAATCACTAAGACCCCTGCCTGTTGTAAAGGAAAAAGACGGGGTACTGTATGATGCTGTCACGGATCCCGAACTGCGTTACCGCCAGCGGTACGTAGATCTTATTGTGAATCCGCAGGTCAGGGATGTTTTCCGGAACAGGACAAAAATCATCCAGTCAATGCGCGAATTATTCAATTCAAGAGGATATCTTGAAGTTGAAACTCCTATTCTGCAACCCATCCCGGGGGGAGCCGCAGCCAGGCCGTTCATTACTCACCATAATACTCTTGACATACCTCTTTATCTCAGAATTGCAAATGAATTATATCTGAAGAGACTTATAGTGGGAGGCTTTGAAGGTGTCTATGAATTTGCAAAAGACTTCCGTAACGAAGGGATGGACCGCACTCATAACCCTGAGTTCACTGTACTGGAGATATATATCGCATATAAGGACTACAACTGGATGATGTCCTTTACCGAGGAGATTGTCAGTAAAGCCGCACTCGACCTGCATGGCACAACCGAAATAGTTTATGGAGACCGGACTATCAGCCTGAATCCGCCTTTCAAACGCATCAGTATGACCGATGCAATAAAGGAAAACACCGGGTATGATATTACAGGCATGAGTGAAGAAGAGATCAGAAAATTATGTGATAAACTCGAAGTACCACACACACCTGAAATGGGAAAAGGCAAACTTATCGATTCGATTTTCGGCGAAAAGTGTGAGCATACTTACATTCAGCCCACCTTTATAATCGATTATCCTGTCGAGACCTCCCCGCTTACAAAGATGCACCGAAGCAAACCCGGCCTTGTCGAGAGGTTTGAACTGATGATAAACGGCAGGGAAATTGCCAATGCCTATTCCGAACTAAATGATCCCATCGACCAGCTTGAGAGGTTCCAGGATCAGCTCAGGCTTTCGGAAAAAGGTGATGATGAGGCAATGTTCATAGACCTCGATTTTGTAAAAGCTCTTGAATACGGGATGCCTCCCACATCAGGAATGGGGATTGGCATCGACCGCCTTACGATGCTGCTTACCAACCAGCCTTCCATACAGGATGTCCTCCTTTTCCCCCAGATGAAACCTCTGGTTCAGAAGACGGAGCAGGAAAGCAAGACTGAAGAATATACAGAAGCAGGGATACCCGAAGAATGGGTTGAACCTCTTAAAAAGCTTGGTTACACTACATTAGCCAGGTTGAAGGAAGTGGAAAAACCGGGAAAGCTGGCAAACGACCTGAATGGTTACAACAAAAAGAATAAGCTCGGATTGCCAGGGTTAAGTCCGCAGGCAGTGGAAGAGTGGCTGAAATAAACACAGATAAGGAAATCACGGAAGGGGCAAAACAGAATGCCCCTTTTTTATTTTACAATTGTATGATCCGTACTGTCCCAAAAAACTTTTGCATTAGTTTAAATGTTGGCGTAACTTTATAAAATTAAATAACATACACCCGGAGAAATGCACGAAAAACGCAATAAATTCTCCAGACTCCGGCAAGAGTTGCGGCGCCGGAAAACAGACAGGGTGATTGTTGCTTATGCTGCAGCGGCCTTTGCAATCCTCCAGCTTGGCCAGATCCTTTCAGATGAACTCGCATTTCCATCCTGGACAATGACTGTCCTGATGATCATTCTTGCGACAGGGTTCCCCGTTGCAGCAATATTATCCTGGTTTTTTGACGTAACTCCCGGAGGAATTGAAAAAACAAAACCAGCTCCCGAGAAAAGAAAACCCGCAACCGGGGCCGAAATCAAAAAATGGAGAAACACAACCCTGATCAGTTTCATCATTATCATTATCCTGATCCTGTACAATATTGTGAATATCTTCGTCGTGGCCGGTGAAAATAAAGGTCTTTCTGAACGCTCCATAACTGTTCAGCCTTTCGGATGCCTGAACGATGAAAGTGAGCTGGCATTAAAGGGGGCCTTCTTCACCGACTATATTAACGGCACCCTGACCAGCATTGAAGACATAACCTTACGCACCTGGCCTCCATATATGAACACCCGGGAAATAAAAAAATCATACTCCGAGATTGGCCGTGAACTAAATGTTTCATTTATTCTGAAAGGCACATTGTCGCGGCTTACGGATAACACAATTTTTATTGTACAGCTGATCAGGATAAAAACTGAAAGCATCGCATGGGCTAAAAATTACGAACTCGATCCGGAAGGAGGCAATTTCTATGAGATACAGCGGGATATTGCACTTAATATCACCTCTTCACTGAATGCCGGCATTTCCCAGAAAGAAAGGAAGAGGATAAACAAGAAGCCTTCATTCAATCCTTCGGCAATGAAAAGCTTTATGCAGGGAAATGCTGTTTCACAGCAGGTCATTTTCAATGCTTCCTCGGGCAACAGGTTTTTTTCGCAACTGATTGATGCCAGCCTGTTTGCTAATGCAATACAATCTTTTGACAAAGCGATAGAACATGATCCGGCTTTTGCACTGGCATATGCCAAAAGGGCAATAATCAGATCATGGGGCTATCATGCAGGTTATATCGAAAGATCTGCAATCCCGGCCTGCAGATCCGATATTGAAAAAGCCCTGGCCCTCGACCGGGATCTGGTCGAAAACTTAATCGCCCAGGGATTTTACTGTTACTATTGCGAGAATGATTACAACAAGGCTCTGTCCTTCTTTACCCGCGCCGGCAGGGAACAGGCAAACAACTGGCAATGTAAATATTATATGGCCCTTGTCGAAAGAGTACTGGGAAACTGGGAAAGGTCTCAGGAACTGATGTCAAAGGTCCTGGAATTCAATCCACGCGACCCTCTGCTGCTAACCAACATAGGCATATCTGAAGAGATGCTCAGGAACTATGACAAAGCTGTTTTTTATCACGACCAGGCTATAAAGATAATGCCAAAATGGCCATCTGCATATGCAAATAAAATAAATGCATTGCTCCTCGGTAATGGGAATACCGCTGAAATCAGAAAGATTATTGACACTGCTTCAAAAAGAACCGACGATAACATGAAGGAATTCAGAATCAGGATGGATTTATATGACGGCAGGTTTCAGGAAGCCCTGCATGAAATAGAGTTATCCGAACCTGCCGATTTTAATGACCGCGGAATTCGGCTCCTGTTATATTCCGACATATACAGGTACCTCAACAATCTCCAGTCAGCTGTGAAATTCTCTGAGTCGGCACTTGACTGGTACGAAAAAAAGGTGAATGAGGATCCGGGAAAATGCGATAATTACAGTTATATGGGAATTGCTTATGCCGGAATGAACAATAAGGCAAAAGCAGCCGAATACGGCGAAAATGCTGTCAGGATGTCGAAAGGCAATTACATCTGGCACACCGAAAGAAGGTTGAACCTTGCCACGATTTATGTCATGACCGGAGAATATGAAAAATCCCTTAAGGAACTGGATTTTCTGCTTGGAAGACCATCCCTGATCTCAGTAAAGCTTATTCAGATCGATCCCGCCTGGGAACCTCTCAGAAAGATGCCCGAATATAAAAAGCTTATCGCTAAATACTCATCCTGATATATCGTAATGTATTCCCTTATTGTTGAACCTAAAAAGTTTTAGCCATGACAAAATCTGAATATGTAATGCATTCGAGGGGCTGCACGGCCTTTCATAAGTTTCCTGACCTGACAAGAAAGGTTAATGCGCTTCAGAGCAAATTTGTAAGGGATGTTGCCAGGGCAAAAAAAAACCTTGAAGAAGGCATCAGAAAAGCATTTGCCGAACATGGATTAACCGTAAACGAGCCAAAGGTTTAAAATGTGACAGGAAATTCAATGACCGACATCTCCCTGACATCCTCCGGCTACTGACCTGAACAACTGCTGACAGATTGTTATTTATTGCCTTATAGAATGGATTCTCCTTATGTGTTTTTTGTGGCCTTTGAAGAATTTGACAATCTGGGGGTCCGCTATGTTTCCTCATTGCTTGCTGAGAATGATTTCAGAATCCGGATCGTTGATATCCGCAGGGGAAAGAAAAAGATACTGGAAGAAATAAGGGAATTTAAGCCTCTGATTATAGGATTCTCTGTGATATACCAGTATTTTATCACCAGCTTCAGGGAAACTTCAAAATTCCTCAGAAATAACGGAATAACTGCACACTTCTGTGCGGGAGGACAGTATGCAAGCATCAGGACAGAAGAGTTATTTCATCTCATCCCCGAAATTGACTCAGTTGTCAGGTTTGACGGAGAATATACCTTCCTTGAGCTTGCTAAAAGCATACGTTCGGGAGTGAGCTGGAAAAACATAACGGGACTTTCCTTCAGCGACAGCAACCGAATTATTGTAAATCCTCCCCGCCGGCCGGAGACGGATCTGGACAGGTTCCCCTACCCTCTGCGCCCGCCCCTTCAGGAATATGCACTCGGAAAAAAGTTTGCAACTCTAATTGCAGGCAGAGGGTGTAAGAACAACTGTTCATTCTGTAACAATACAAAATATATCATACAATCCTCGCTCCCGGTAAGAAGGTTAAGAACCCCTGGAAATGTTGCAGGTGAAATCGAGTTCCTTCACCGTCAGAAAGATTGCTCCGTTTTCCTTTTTGATGATGACGATTTTCCGGTCAGAACCGAAAGCGGTTCAGCATGGATAATCAATTTTTGCTCCGAACTTAAACGAAGGAAACTGCACAGAAAGATTCTGTGGAAGATCAACTGCCGGCCCGACGAGATAGACCATGACATATTTATGATGATGAGAAATCACGGGTTGT
Source organism: Bacteroidales bacterium (assembly GCA_035390825.1). Lineage (GTDB taxonomy): Bacteria > Bacteroidota > Bacteroidia > Bacteroidales > VadinHA17 > LD21. Next base: position 10,199 of record DAOOUQ010000039.1, read on the forward strand.
TTCTTGTTTTCCTCGGTATTGACGACGGCACTGATGAGGGACTTGCCGGGTTAAATAAAAATATGACCGTGAAACAAAGCATCAGCGGAATCAGAATTATTAAGAAACTAAAAATTAACTTTGATTATGGATTCATGCTTTTCCAGCCTTCATCTGACTTTGATTCGGTGATCAGGAACATTGATTTTCTTGAAAACCTGTGCCATGATGGAAGTGTCCCCCTGAAATTTCTCAAGATCAGGCCATATTTTGAAACAAAGATAGAAAAGGATTTGCTCAGGGAAGGGAAGCTGAAGGGCAAACCCGGCTTCAGGGATTATGATTTCGATGACCCTGCACTCAACAGTTATTATGAATTTCTCGAGGTATTGTTCGGTAAGTGGATGACCAGCCCGGGCGGGGTCACAAATGCTGCATTCTGGGCAAGGAACTACATTGCCGTTTTTTCACATTTCTACTGCCGGGCAGGCAGAATTGAATCCTTGGCCTCTCGCATAACCGATGCAATTGCACGCAGCAACAATTTTATGGCTGATACCATGAAGGAACTCGCTTGCATTTTCATGCCAGGAAAGATTAACGGCCATGGCAGACGTGATCTGGATCACTACCGTGAAAAAGTTAAGACTAACCATCAGATATTCCTTCAGCAGATCGCCGACCCGGTCAATCTGATCTGCCGGATGGCGGAGACGCATATGGCATACAGATCAATATTGTATTAACTTTGCAGTTTAATAAATTAAAGCCTGCCGGGCCGAATAAAGCTAAATTTCTTAACTTTAGGCCACAAAAAAGAGTGGCATTTAAAGATTTCATATTATACCGGATAACGTGGAAACAGAGATTATGTCAACAAAACACATAACCAGAAAGAATTTGTTCTTATTGTTCCTTATCTCGGGCCTGTTACCGGTTTCTGCCCAACAGATGCCCTTTAATCCTGTCTCATACAGAATATTCAGTCCGTTCATTTTGAATCCGGCCGTTGCAGGAAGCAAGGATTATCTTTCAATCGATATTCTCTGGGGATTTACAGGCAAATCCCATTCACAGATGGTCAGCGGAAATGCCAGGATTGAAAGGAAAACATCGGGATATGGCCCGTCAGGAAGAATCTATTCTTTTACAAATATCGGGACAGGTGGATTTTTCTATAACGATTTCAACAGTAATGATTCAATCCATAATGCAGGGATCGGAGGTACAGTATCTTATCATTTCCCTCTTAACAAGCGTGCGTTGTCGTTCGTGTCAATAGGTGCGTCCCTGAAAGGGATGTACCATTTTTATGAAGGTGACCCCGACAGGGAAATGCCATCACGTGAGTATTACTTCCCGAATGCCGATATAGGGGTTTACTTTTATAATCCTTTATATTATGCCGGCATTTCAGCAACAAATCTCCTTGATCCGCCATCTGATACTCTTCCGGGAATCATTTACAGGGTGCCTGTTTCAAGACAATTTAATTTCATTGCAGGTTATAAATTCTTAATCAACCGCGAATTGAACCTTGTTTTGGAACCATCGGTTATCATCCACACTGACGACACACTGGGATTCGACCCGAAGGAGAACATAGAACCGGCCTTGAAAATATACGCGGGGAATTTCTGTCTCGGCACCTATTTTAATGATTTCAACAAGATATCTTTCTTTTTCCAATACAGGTACCCGAAGTTCTACGTCGGGACATTTTTTGCAATACCAAAAGATTCGCCATTCTATAAAAAATCCCCGACAGCAGAAATTGCCCTGGGAATTAATTTTTCACGTAACCAGTCGGGTTACACGCAGAACGGTCATTGGTAAAATTTTTAATTCGTCATTATGAAAAGACTAAACAACATAACCATTACCATTGCAGCCGGTTTTATACTGATTTTCATGGCACCGGCCGGCAGTTTTGGCTCCCCCGCTTCAACAGGTAACGAGATAGTTCAGGATGGTGATACTCTCAACGCGGGAAAAATAATAAAAATAAATCCCTTCTGGCTCGACATTATCGCTCCTTCAACCGGAGTGCAGTTTTACCGCGACGGCATTGTATTCCTGGCAAATACCAGGTCGGAATCAAAGATGCCTGAAAGTCATACATCTTTCGGCAAGGTTGAAACTTACTACGCATCACTGGATGATACATTATCGGGTAACCATGTGCTGTTTTCTTCTTCCGTCCCATGGGAAGTACCAACCGATGCAATGACTTTCAACAAAGATTATTCAGTAATGTACTATACAAAGCTGCCGACAGGGCGAGAATCTGAAAAGATATATCAGGCAAAATACCAGTCTTTGAAAAATGGAAAACGCGAATGGATAAGCGATACAAAACCATTAAGCTTCTGCAATGACAAATCTGTCTACACCAACCCGGCACTGTCGGCTGATGGCGAGAAAATAATATTTGCCAGTAACAGAAAAGAGAGTATAGGTGGCCTTGACCTGTTCATTTCATATAAGGAAGGCGAGAGCTGGTCAGAGCCCATAAACCTTGGAAATCTGATAAATACGCAGGGCAACGAAACTTCGCCCTACCTTGACCAGAGTAATAATCTCTTTTTCTCGTCTGATGGCATAAAGGGCTACGGAGGGTACGACATTTACATGTGCCGCTATAACGGACGCGGATGGGATAAGCCTTTAAATCTGACCCGCATCGTCAATACTCCCGATGATGAGCTTGCATTTACCCTTGATCCGATAAATGCAAAATCAGCCTTCTATTCATCGAGAAACACCAAAGGCAATAAACAGGTCAGGCTGTACAGGATTACCTTCAGGGATCAATATGCAAGCAACCGGCTTGGCAGCATTTCAAATGCTGTAAGGTACATTGCCCAGGCGGGCTATGTTCCTGCAGAAGAGACACAGTTCATTGCTGAAAAGCCGGCTGAACAGGTCACAAGGGAAAAGGACACTGTGAAAGAGAAGTTTCAGGAACCGGCTTTACCGGCAGTTGTCGAAAAACCTGTAGCAGAGCCAAAAGCCGAAACACAGTTGCCGGCTGTTAAAAGCCAGAATCCTCCGGTTACTGCTGAAGTTGCCGGAGCTCCTTCTTCAGGCAGCGATGAAATTGTTTACCGTGTTCAGTTCATGTCGCTCTCAAAGCCAAAGGGTAGTTTCGATCTGAAAGTCGGTGGTAAATCCTATAAAACCTTTGAATATTTCTATAACGGCGTTTACAGGTCATGTGCCGGAGAATTCAACTCACCAGCAGCGGCTCAGAGTCTCCTGAATCAGATGAAAAGGGAAGGATATCCTGATGCCTTCATCGTGGCTTTTAAAAACAATGAAAGGATAACCGGAACGCTTCAGGCTGCCGCGAAGGTTCAGGAAAATGCGGTGACAGAAAAGCCTCAGGTTATTGCTCAGCCCGGGGAACCTGTTCAGAAGCAAGCCGGCACAGAGCTCACAAAGAGTGATGCATTAATATACCGCGTACAATATGCAACAAGCTCAAACCCGGGCGGAGTAAGGGAGGTGACAATTGAAGGAAAAACATACAAGACTTTCGAATACCTGTATAACGGAGCCTACAGGCTTTGTGCAGGTGAATTTCCTGACCGCGGTTCAGCTCTGGCACTTCAGTCGGCCATGAGAAGGGGACAATACAAGGATGCCTTTATTGTAGCATTTAAAAATGGAATAAGGATAACTGATCCGGCTTCAATCAAATAGTGGAATTTTTTCAGAAAGAGGATATTTCTTTTATCTCAAGAAAACCTGAAGCTGACCGTCCTCTTGGATTTTTACCGGATCGCGCCACGATCCTTGTCAATACATTAAAACAGAGAAATGCATATAATATCAGTGAGAAGAGCCAGATGACAGCCAGGTTGAACCAGAAGGTATCAAACACCACGTTCCCTGTAACCTTATAAGGTGAACAGAAATGCGCCCTCCCGGTTCTGGATGTTGGCATCATATAGCCAGGCTCATATTTTCTTATGATCTTGTCCTGCCTGTCGATCGATTTTTTCAGCCCGGGATCATCATTAAGGATGAAGGAAGCCAGACTCCTGTTGAAATAATCGGCTTTGAGACGGATATATCTTTCACTGTCGGCCCTGTTTGCAGTGAACGACCTGACAAGTGAATCGCGTGATTCCTTAAGTGATTTCACCCGGGCATTAAAATGTCTCTTCAGGGCATCAAAATAAAGCCGGATCTTTTTCATCGACAGTGAATCGAGCCTGTTATTGTCAAGAGCATAGTTAATGTCGGCGGGAACTTCAAAACCGGCATCAGCCGACATCTGATTTATATAATATCCCAGCTTGGAATAATTGTTCCTGATCGTATCATTTATGATTTTTGCCCGGCGGCACTGGTACAGTTCTTTCTCCAGATCAAAGATCAGAAACGCTGAATACCAGTTATTCAGGCTGATCTCCATATTATACGGGAAAATCGGTTTTTCATAACGGTTTTCCCTGAACTGTTCCACTGCCAGCGCCTCAAACGACCATCTTGCAGGCATAAGTTCGCCTATTACAGGCACATATTCATTTTTTATTCCCCCGCTTATGTGCAACCTGTCATATCTTACCAAAACGCCGCTGAACAAAAGCTGAGGTATTATTATAAATGGAATCAGAATATATATTGTAATCACCGAATTAAGTGCCGAGGAAAGATTCAGTCCTATCATATTGGCACAGCACGAAGTGGTAAAAAGAACAATCCAGTACTGCAAAGTCAAACCCCTGATGCCTAGTATATGGTTCCCTATAACAACAAATAATAAGGTCTGGATGGCAGATATAATGAACATCATGGAAATCTTGGAGTTAATATAACTGAACCAGCTCAGGCTCAGAAAAGCCTCCCGCTTCAGGATTTTCCTGTCACGGAGTATCTCTTCGGAGCTGATAATAAGCCCAAGAAAATGAGCGGTTATAACGCACATAAACAAATAGGCTGTAAGGTTATCATTATCAATAAACTCGTAACTGCTTCCCCTGGAATACCTCGTGAAATAGCCCAGCAGAAGCGCCAGCAGCGGAGCTCCCATCAGGCTGATAATAACGTATTGCCGGTTTGCCAGTTTTGAAAGCAGGTCACGAGTGAAAAATAACCCCATCTGCCTGATAAGGCCGGGTATACTGTAAAGGCTCCCAGGCAGCTTTTTACGGATTACCGTTGCCTGTCCGGATCTGTTACCAAAATTCTCCCTGAACCGGAGGGCCCATTCCTCCGGGCCCGTCTTCCTGATCTGTGTCAGCTTTCCATGCTCATCTATGATCTTGGCCTCAACAATCTGAAGAATCTGGTCGGTGTTAATATTACCGCATTTCGGACATTGGTCCTCATCAGGATTTGCATGGCCGCCCTGTTTCTTGAAATAAACAATGGCCTCATTCGGGTTTCCATAATAGATCTGAACCCCACCCTTGTCGAGAATGATTATCTTGTCAAACAATTTATATAGATCAGAGCATGGCTGATGGATATTGACTATAACAAGTTTCCCTTTATATGCCTGCTCCTTAAGAAGGTTCATTACAACTTCCGAATCGACCGATGAAAGGCCTGAAGTAGGTTCATCCACAAAAAGGATAAACGGCTCGCGTAAAAGTTCCAGGGCTATGTTTATCCTTTTGCGCTGCCCCCCGCTTATCACCTTTTCAAGCGGATTCCCAACTTTCAGGTCCCTGATATCCCAGAGGTCGAGATCATTCATGATCCTGGTTATTATTTTACGTATTCTTGCTAGAGACAGGTTACTCAGACAAAGCCTGGCACTGAAATAAAGGTTTTGATAAACTGAAAGCTCTTCAATGAGAAGGTCATCCTGCGGGATATACCCTATAATGCCTTTTAACTTCTCCCTGTCCTGAACATTATTTATGTCAAATCCGTTTATCAATACATTTCCCGACTGTGGTTTAAGGTTCCCGTTAAGGAGATTCAGGAGCGTCGACTTTCCGGTCCCGCTCAATCCAAGAATTCCTATCAGCTGACCTGACTCTTCATAGAAATTAAAATTCTGAATGCCGTTTTCTCTTTCCTTAAACAGGTAGGTGATATTATTCGCCGCAAGGGATACTTTTGTTTCGGATCGCTGTTCGTTGAAATACTCTGAAACTTCTGAATAATAAATAGTTGTCAGACCTTCCCCCTTAACAGTCGATCCGTTGTCGAAAAGATATGACTGCCGGGGGGTTATATGCTGACCATTAAGAAAGAGATTCCTGTCGCCGGAATACCTGAGTATAAACGACTTTGTACTTGCAATCTGCAGAAAAAGCAGTTCTCCCGAAAAATCAGGATAATATATGTGCTTTACTTTACGGAATTTGCAAACCTTGTTATTGTTTATAAGAAGCAGTCTTTCCTTTTCATGGATCTTTGAGACCGGATATAGTATAAAGCCGCTGATGTTCCGGTATTCGTTTTCCGGTATTTTCAGTGTAAGGGCCACTGTCATAAGGAAATCGAGCTCATTCAGTGTAATTTCATTGCCATATGATATGAAATCGATAAGCTGAATTACGATATAGATTTTTTGCTTCTGCCTCAGTTCGCTGTTTATTTCTTCACAGATCCTTTTGATCCTCATTGTCTTAAGGTCGGCAACATCATAATCGGCAGTACGTTCGGTAATTGCTTCCCTGATTATGAACAGTTCAAGATATTCATCAAATATCCTAAGATATTTTTCTGTTAGTTCGTTGTTCAGATGACGTTCGAGGAACGACCTGACGACATTTTTCTCCCTCGGCGAGATTTCATTAATGTTTCCGATATCACTGATAAGAGCAAAAAGCTGCATCAGCGCTCTCAGGACGGGTTCACTCATTTGTGATTAGTTTCCTGCGTCAGAAGGTCAAGTGAATATTTAAGGTAAACATTATTAAGCGGGCAGTACCCTGTTGTTTTGATGCTTTTCTGTCCTTCCCCGAGAACAAAATATAGAAATTCCCTGATAGCAGGGTCGGTGGGTTTACCGATTGTTCCCAGTGTAAGCTCACGGCATAGTTGATCGGGATAGAAACCTAACCAGAGGCTCCTGTGGGCTTCTTCAAGGTTGCGGAACGGCTCCTCCACCCTGTCGATCTTATTATCAAAATCGAGGTCGCATGGTATAATCTGAATATCCTTTTTCCTCTCGCCAGTTGATAAATCGAAGGCATAGGTAAAATTGCAGAACCCTATCGCAAGAGGGTTTTTCTGGATGCTCATGATCATTTCATCGTCGCCGATAACTCCAATTCCCTTAAGGTCAGCAGCTTTTTTATAGAAAAAAGCCGTAAATATATCAGCAGCACCTGATTCATCAGATCTTGTGTAAACAGTCACCCTGTCCCTTGAATCCGATTCAAGAAGCTCGCCCCACAACAAATCTTTCCCCGAGGTGAATACCTGCATTAACTCATCCGGGCTAAGGCCGCGGGCCATAATCCTTTCAATGTTGGGATTTTTCTGGTTCACTATCGGAGCCACCCCGTCTTTTGCAACAGGGACCACCCAGATTCCGGCGTTTAGCTCTTCATCTGTCAGCGGACGGGATAGCATAGCGACCTGGCAACCTCCTGTAAGAAGGCTCTCTATCCCTTTTCCTGTTCCGACTTTTGTGACTTCAATTTTCACATCCGGATAAATTGACATGAA
>DAOOUQ010000040.1:0-16395 GCA_035390825.1 Bacteroidales bacterium
GAAAATGATGGTAACGTCATATTTCCTTTCAAGCTCCACACAAAGCCTGTCGAGGCTTTCTCCTCTGAAAATAAGCTTGCCGGTTGTCCATGCAACAACCTGTTCGACATTGACCTTTGGAGCGATCAGGATATTTGACATAATTGTCTGTTCCGGCTCAGCGGAGTCTTCTTCAGAATCTTTTATGTCTTCAAGCAGAAAGCCTTCCTGGTTTCTTATAAAAATTGCCTTCTGATTAGGATTAAGATCAACAGCCTGGGAGTCATTTCCCGATCCCTCACGGGTGATCGCAACCTTACCTGTTACAAGAGTGGTCTCTATCGCGTTTTCTTCATCATAGGCCTTGACATTGAATTCAGTCCCAAGCGCCGTTATATTCAAGGGACCAGCGTTCACAACAAAGGGCATGTTTTCGTTCCTCGCGACATTGAAATAGGCCTCCCCTTTCAGTGTGACATTCCGATTAGAGTGGTTGTAGTCGTTACTGTAGCTCAAAAAGCTTCCTGCATTCAGTATCACTGTTGTTCCGTCGGGCAGGCTGATCTCCGACCTTGATCCATAGGGAGACTTTATTTCATACGTAGATATAGAGGGTTCAGCATTGTCCGCTTCAAACCGGACTGAAAATCTTCCAATTATGAAAGCAAAGGCAAACACTGCCGCTGCTGCAGTAATATTTATTAAAACACGCCTGTATATCGCTTTTCTTCTGATTGATCTTATTTCTGCCTCTTCAGAATCCATGCGATCGATCTGCTGAATTATCCTACTGTAGATGTTTGAGAAATCCGGATCCATTCCCGATCTGGCATTAGTTCCAGGCGAAGCATAGATGTTTTTCATCAGTATCTCCCTGAAAACAGATTCGTTGGCGCTATCGGCCAGGAGGTCAAAAAACTGATTTTTCTCTTCAGGACTAAGCCGTCCTTCAACATAACCTGAAAGCAATGATTCAATGATCTTACTTTTTGACATATGTCGTATGAGTTCATTTACCCTAAATACACATCAGGGATGAATACTACTCACATAAAAAACAAAAAAAGTAAGGAAATCTGACAGAGAACAGGTCAGGAATTCACTTCGGAGCGGAAAATATCCTTTAGCAGCCGGGTAGCCCTGTAAATCTGATTATCAACGGTCCGCACGGAGATATTGAGCTTTTGGGCTATCTCTTCGGATGACAGACCTTCCAGTCGCCTGTAATTAATAATCTTTTGCTGCTGCGGAGGCAGATACCTGATAATATTATCCAATTTATCCTTAAAATCATTATCAAAGATCCGGGCATAAGGATCGGAAGCCCCTTCTGGCTTTGAAATTTCCTTTATCATATAGGCCCTTCTGACAGCCCTTTTTTTGAGAGAATTGTAAATTGCATTCACCACGGACCTATAAAGGTAGTTCTTCAGGGATTTCTTTTTGTCGATAAGGCGGCGGTGCTCCCAGATGCTTACGAATACTGACTGTACAACTTCTTCCGCTTCATCACGATCCCCAAGGTATTTCAATGAAAAATAATATACCGTTCTCCTGTATTTATTGAAAAAAAGGGAAAATGCATCACGGTCACCTTTCCGAATACCGGAGGCAAGAGCATCATCTTCAGGCTGATCTTCTTTTATCCCCATAAATATTCTAAAAACCCTTACGAATTTCAATAAAAGTGTAAAAATTAATCTTTACCGGACTTCCCGGGCAGCAGGTCAATTTTCCGATCTGAATTTAAAGAAAAATAAGATTCAGAAATAAAAATATGGTTTTTGTCATCATCAATTAATATCAAAGTGGCATTTTTCTTTGTTCAATAAAAGAAAAACCGCAATTGATTTCTTTTCAACTGCGGTTTCATTTTTTTCGTGCCCAGAACAAGACTCGAACTTGCACACCGTAACCGGCACCAGCCCCTCAAGCTGGCGTGTCTACCAATTTCACCATCTGGGCAGAGTTGCAAAGATATAAGATAAAAGATAAAAGCAAAAAGATAAAAGTAAAAAGTAGTGCTATCCTGTTTTTGCCTTTTGTCTTTTGTCTTTTCCTGTGCCCAGAACAGGACTCGAACCTGCACATCATTGCTGACACTAGTCCCTGAAACTAGCGCGTCTACCAATTTCGCCATCTGGGCTTGTTTCTTGCTCGGGGCTCAGGGTTTTTGTTCTGTGCCATGCGCCCCGGGCTTTCCTTTTGCGGGCACAAAAATAAGAAAAAAATTAATAATAAATAACCAAGTTTTAATTAAAAGTATATTTTTGCTCATTGAAATCTGAAAGCAAACATGGTAAACAATAAACACATAAAACATTCATGGCATCCTGATCACAGGTCTGTCTGATCCTTAATGCAACATAAAATTGGAAGATAAATAACAGACCTGCAAAAAAATGCAGGTTTTTTTGTATAATAAAAATCAAAAGTCAGAAAAAATGAAAATAATGAAATTCGGCGGCACCTCGGTCGGCAATCCCGACAGAATGAGATCAATAATACCGCTGATTAACGGTGATGAAAAAGTTATTGTCGTTCTCTCTGCCCTTTCAGGAACCACAAACAGTCTTGTTGAGATCTCCGATCTTCTTTATGCGGGAAATACAGCTGAGGCTTCACGGAAAAATGAAGCACTCAGGGCAAAATATTATAATGTTGTCGAAGATCTCTATTCATCGGCCGAGTATAAAAAGAAAGGACATGAGCTTATCAACTCGCATTTTGATTACATAAGCGAATTCATAAATCGCACCTTCGGCAAACAACATGAAAAGGCAATACTCGCCCAGGGAGAGCTTATTTCAACGGCCCTTTTCCACAACCTTCTGTCGGAGAACCGGATACCTTCGGTACTGCTGCCTGCTCTCAACTTCATGAGGATTGACAAGGAGGGGGAACCCGATTCTTTTTATATTGAGGAAAATTTCAAAAGGGAACTTGCTTCACATCCCGACGAAAAGATAATCATAACCCAGGGGTTTATCTGCCGCAATGCCTATGGTGAAATAGACAACCTGAAGCGCGGAGGAAGCGATTTTACGGCATCACTGCTGGGCGCTGCCGTCAATGCTTCGGAGATTGAGATATGGACCGACATCAACGGGTTCCATAATAATGACCCCAGATTTGTTGAAAAAACCACTGTAATCCGCGAGCTTTCCTTTGATGAAGCAGCGGAGCTTGCCTATTTCGGCGCAAAGATACTGCATCCTTCAAGTGTTAATCCGGCCAGGGAAAAGAATATCCCCGTAAGGCTCAAGAATACTATGGATCCTGCTGATGAAGGGACATTGATAACCTCCAATTTCATATTAAGGGATTACAAAGCTGTTGCAGCGAAGGATGGGATCTCGGTGTTGAGGATCAAATCTGCCAGGATGCTTATGGCATATGGATTTCTCAGGAAGGTGTTTGAAATCTTCGAGTCGTACAAGACTCCTATTGATATGATAACCACATCGGAGGTGGCTGTATCGATAACAATAGACAACCCGGCCTATATAGAACAGATAGCACGTGATCTGAAAGAACTCGGGACAGTAGAGATTGAACAGAACCAGACAATTATATGTATCGTTGGTGATTTCAGGACGGAAAGGACCGGGTCGGCCCCGGAAATATTCGAAGCCCTTAATACAATTCCGCTCAAAATGATATCCTATGGCGGAAGTCCCTATAGCATTTCACTGCTTATTGATACAAAAGACAAGATTGTTGCACTGAACCTTCTTAACAAATTTCTATTCAACCTTTAAAATGATAACAAAAGAAACCGTCGAAAAATTCAGGGAGATTCAGACTCCATTCTATTATTATGATCTCGACAACCTGCATTCAGTATGCAGAACAGTAAAGGAAGGTTCTGAAAGGACCGGAATCAAGGTTCATTATGCAATCAAGGCAAATGCAAATCCAAGGCTGCTAAGTATAATAGCATCCTACGGGTTTGGAGCCGACTGCGTCAGTTTCAATGAGATCAGATGCGCAGTATCTTCAGGGTTTAAGCCTTCGGAGGTGGTCTTTGCCGGGGTAGGAAAAACCGACAAGGATATTGCAAACGCGCTCGACACCGGGATCCTGTGTTTCAACTGCGAATCGATCCAGGAAATAGAGGTAATCGACCTGATAGCCGGGCAGAAGGGCAAAACGGCGGACATTGCGCTCAGGATCAACCCCTACGTTGAGGCTCACACACACAAATATATCACAACGGCTGTGCCCGAGAGCAAATTCGGAATAAACACCTGGGAACTCAGCGAAGTTCTTGACAGGATGGAAACACTGAAAAATGTCAGGCTTACCGGAATCCATTTTCACATTGGATCCCAGATAACAAAAATGACAGTTTTCCAAAGCCTCTGTTCAAGGATCAATGAATTGCAGGAGTGGTTTGCCTCAAGGAACGTCAATCTGGAAATAATAAATGTGGGGGGAGGGCTCGGTATCGATTACACAGATCCTGAGAAGTTTGCAAATTTCGATGAATATTTTTCGCTGTTAAAGGGATTCATAAAGCTTCGTCCGGGGCAGCAGCTCCATACCGAACCCGGCAGATCGCTTGTGGGCCAGTGCGGATCGCTTATTTCGAAAGTACTTTTCATCAAGAAAGGCAGTAACACCACTTTCGCGATTATCGATGCCGGGATGAACGATCTTATCAGGCCGGCATTGTACCAGGCTTATCACAAGATAGAAAACCTTACTTCAGACCGACCCAAAATGAAATACGATGTGGTAGGTCCTGTATGCGAATCAGCTGATTCCTTCGGAAAGCTTGTTGAGCTTCCGGAAACGCTGAGAGGAGATATCATAGCTATCAGATCGGCTGGAGCATATGGTGAAGCAATGGCCTCAAGATACAACATGAGAGACCTCCCGGGAGCGGTATTCTCCGATGAGATTCAGTGATCAGGAAGCAGAATTATTGCTGACCGCCGTTCCTGGCCTTGCTGTGTTTTATTCCATAGAAGAAATAAATACTGAACCCGATTGCCATCCAGATCACAAGCCTTAGCCATGTATCGAGAGGAAGGGCAACCATTTGTAACAGACATATCCCGGCGCCGAGTATCGGAACAAGAGGCACCCACGGAGTCTTAAACGGCCTGTTAATATCGGGTTTTGATTTTCTCAGGACGAGAACGCTTATGCAGACAATTATAAATGCAAGCAGTGTTCCGATGGATACCAGCTCACCAAGTATGCTTATAGGCAGTATGCCGGCAATGATCATAGCGACCGAGCCTGTAATAATCGTACTTACATAGGGTGTCTTGAAACGTGGATGGACTTTTGAGAATATGTTTGGCAAAAGCCCGTCCTTTGACATTGTGAAGAAAATCCTCGGCTGTCCCATCAGCATCACAAGTATCACCGAACTCAGGCCTGCAATAGCTGCAATTTTCACAATAGGCCTGAGCCAGAACATTCCCCTGCCCATCGCATCAACGCCGACAGCAACGGGGTCCGGAACGTTAAGAGTTGTGTAGCTTACAATACCTGTAAGCACAATTGCCACCAGGATATAAAGAATTGTTGAGATGCCAAGCGATCCGAGTATCCCTACAGGCATGTCGCGCTGTGGATTCCGGGCTTCCTGGGCTGCAGTTGAAACGGCGTCAAAGCCGATATAGGCAAAGAAGATCACTCCCGCACCCCTGAAAATACCGCTTACACCATATTTACCGAATTCCGAACTGTATGCTCTCAGCCATTCCCAGAATGATCCGTATTGCGATATCGGTGTTGTCTCGACTTTATTTGGCGGAATAAAAGGATGCCAGTTGGAAGCCTTGACAAACATGAAGCCTACAGCGATGAAAAGAACAATTACAGATACTTTTGTTATTACCATCAGGTTGTTGAAGTTGGCTGACTCCCTGATCCCTATAACAAGAAGGGTCGAAAGAAGAGCAACTATGAACATAGCCGGCAGGTTCAGGATACAGGTGACATGCTGGAGGGAATTGACATCTATCCCTGAAGCTGCCAGTGTTCCGGCAAATGCATCAGTAAGCGGTTTCCATCCCATCTCCGGAACGTTTATCAGAACTGTGCCCGAAGCCCCGGTAAACTGTGCAGGAATATTGATGTTCAGGTCTTTGAGGAAACTCACAACATATCCTGACCAGCCAACAGATACTGTTGAAGCTGCAAACAGGTACTCAAGGATAAGATCCCAGCCTATTATCCATGCAAAAAATTCTCCGAGAGTTGCATATGAATATGTATAGGCGCTTCCGGCAATCGGTATCATCGATGCAAATTCGGCATAGCACAGCCCCGCAAATCCACAGGCAAGCCCCGACACTATGAATGAAAGCACGATAGCCGGACCGGCATACTGGGCCGCAGCCTGTCCGGTAAGAACAAATATGCCGGCTCCTATTATAGCTCCTATTCCGAGTGTTGTAAGGTTTAGTGCAGTCAGAGATCTTTTCAAACCACCTGTTTCCTTCGATTCCTGCATCAGCTGACCAAGCGGTTTGGTTATGAGTAGTCGTTTTTTAAGCATTGGGGTCCTGTTTATCCTGAGTAAGAAATTTTGTTGATTACAAACCTAACTTTTTTTTTGTAAAATAAAATACCTTAATATCACAGATTGATAATCTTTAATGCAACATTGCAGTTTTATTATAGATTTTTAACAAATTACAACTAACTTTAAAAAATCAAAACCAAAAAGATATGTGCCGTAAATATTTAATAATAATCCTCTTAGCTCTTTCCTCCTGTGTCCCCTTAAGCAAATACAGGGATCTTCCCGAGGTAAAAGCATGGGAAAACGACATTGCCGGTTTCGAAAAACTAGATGTTGAAAAGTCATATCCTTCCGATGCCATATTGTTTGCCGGTAGCTCCAGCATAAGGCTGTGGAAAACCATTGGAAAGGACATGCTGCCTTATAACGTGATCCAGAGAGGTTACGGAGGTGCGAAACTAAGCGATTTCGTCGTATATGCCGACAGGATTATCTATCCGCATGAGTGCCAGGCGATAGTATTGTTCATTGCAAACGACATTACCGGAAGCGATAATGATAAGAGTCCACTTGAAGTATCACAGCTTTTCAGGAAAACGCTATACATAATAAGGAGGAAATTCCCTGACACTCCGGTGTTCTGGATAAGCGTCACCCCTACCCCGTCGAGATGGCACGTATGGCCCGAAATAAAGGAAGCCGGGAACATGATAAGGGAGATATGCGCGAAACATAAAAACACATATTACATAGATACCGAGAAATATTTCCTGAGTGCCAGCGGACTGCCCAAAAAGGATCTATTCGTTTCCGACCAGCTCCATCTCAATGAAGAAGGATATAAAATCTGGACCGGGATAATAAAAAATGAACTAAATTCCGTGCTCGGAAAATAGTTTAACTGTTATTAAAACAAAATTTTAATTATGAGGAAGTTATATATTTTTATGACGATGATTCTTATATCCGGTTTATGTTTCGGCCAGGTAGAAATAATCGGACACAGGGGCGCTTCATACCTTGCTCCTGAGAACACTCTGGCTTCATCGGAACTTGCCTGGTCGCTTGGCGCCGATGCAGTAGAAACCGATATCTACCTGTCGAAGGACAACAGGATCATTTGCAGCCATGATGCAAATACAAAGCGTACAACGGGAGTGAACCTGGTAATCAAGGAAACAACTTCAAAAGAACTAAGGAAACTGGATGCAGGATCATTTAAGGATAAAAAATACAAAGGAGAAAAATTGCCTTTCCTGAGCGAGCTTATAAGGGCAGTTCCGGAAGGCAAGGAGCTTGTTGTGGAGATAAAATGCGGAAGCGAGGTTCTTCCTTTTCTTAAAAAGGAAATCAGCAAAGCCGGAAAAAACAGGTCATTTGTATTCATTGCCTTTGATCTCAAAACTATTTCCGACACCAAAAAGACTTTTCCGGAAAAGAAATGTTACTGGCTATGCAGCAATCCTGAACTTTTTGAAAAGACACTCCCTGAAGTTCCGGCCCTGGGACTCGACGGCGTAAGCCTCAGTTACGGAATTATAAATGAAAAGGTGGCTGCAGATGTCAGAAATCTCAATCTTGAATTATTCACCTGGACTGTCGATGATCCTGCCGAAGCCAGAAGGCTTATAAAACTGGGAGTCAAAGGAATAACAACAAACCGTCCGGGCTGGCTCAGGGAACAGCTTTCACTCTGACAATGTACCTATTGTGAAATAATTAACAATCAAAAGGATGAAAAGACCGCTTACCCGCCGAAGTTTCTTTTTCCGTTCGTTCGGTGCCGGAGCAGGGATATTTCTGTTTCCACAGGCATCAGCCGGCATCATTCAGAAATCAATAAAAGGCACTACCCCTCTTATTGTTACCAGCCATTCAAATGAGACAGGCCGCAACGCCATGGAGGCAGGCTGGGAAATCCTCAGATCAGGAGGTTCGGCTGTCGACGCAGTCGAAAAGGCAGCAAATGTGATTGAAGTCGATCCTGAGGATACAAGTGTGGGATACGGAGGGCTGCCTAATGAGAGGGGCGTCGTCCAGCTCGACAGTTCATTCATGGATGGCAAGACCTATTCGGCCGGAGCTGTAGCCTGCCTTGAGAATATCAAGACGCCTTCTTCTGTTGCCAGGCTTGTGATGCAGCATACCGACCATGTGTTGCTTGTCGGGGCCGGAGCACTTGAGTTTGCAAAGGCGTGGGGATTCAAAGAAGAGGATCTGCTTACAGAAAAAGCCCGCAGGATCTGGCTCCGGTGGAAGGAAGAACTCAGTCCGGCCGATGACTGGGGAGTTCCCGAACATCTTCAGGATATCCAGAAAAAAGAAGCATACTGGAAAGACTTTCCCGATATAGAGCATCACTATGGAACAACGAATGTCCTGGCAATTGACAGAAACGGGGATATTGCAGGATGCACAACTACAAGCGGACTGAGCTTCAAGCTGAATGGACGCGTGGGCGACTCACCAATCATAGGTGCCGGCCTGTATGTCGACAATGAAGTCGGGGCCGCAGGTGCCACCGGGCGGGGTGAGGATGTAATAAAATCATGCGCCTCCTATTATATGGTTATGAGAATGAGGGAAGGAAGAACTCCTCAGCAGGCATGCGAAGATGCACTGAAAATGATAACCGACAAATACATGAAAGTAAATCCGGGATTCTTCCCTTCAGAAAAATTCGTGGCCATAAACAAGTCGGGCGAAATTGGTTGTGCTACAATGAAAGGAAGCACGAATCCGAAGATGTCGGTAAGAACCGAAAAAGGATTTGCTCTCCTGGAAGGAACAATTGCTTTCCCCGGGAAATAATGACGCTAAAATTGCGTTTATTCTGTATCAGAGCCGGATTCGTCAATAATTTCGCTCTGAAAACAAACAGAATCAGGTTAGTATGATCTACAGAATCGCCCGGTATAAGGGATTTGTTTCCGGTGTTAATACTGACGGCATGAAAATACTTGTGTTTATATCATGCCTGCTGCTCACGGCGTCGTGTGCCACGACAAGAAAGCCTGACATACAGGAAGAATCAATGATCCTTACGCGTAAATATGTGGGGAATTTTATTGAATACCGCCAGCATATCCCTGAAAAATTCGGTCAGCCTTACCTTATCTGGATCAAAACAACAATGGACAGTACTTATGGCAAGATATCTGCCTTTGGAGAGAGATGTGATTTTAAAACCGGAGACAGGCTTTATATAAGAAGGATACAGTTGTCACCCGGTCCCCTTTCGACTTACTGGGAATACCAGATCGAATCGGACGATAATCCGGCTGTTTACAAACTCAGCGAGTTTCAGCACGACAGGAAGAACCTGATAAGTACCTGGTTTTGAATTATTTCAAATTTCGGATTTCGAAATTATTGATAAGATGTATGAGATCGTCTTCATAAACCCGAAATCACACTTCCGAAATCAGAAATCACTTCACGGCTCTTCTATAGAGCTCTTCCCAATGGGTTGTATCAGATGAAGAGCCGGGCTGTTTCACATCAGCCGACTTCCTTACTATCTTTTTGATCACAGCTTCATTGTTCCTTCTGCCCGATTTTCCGTGGTCGACATAGTCGACATAGGCAATGAACCTGTTTATCCTGTGGGGAATTATCTCGGGAGTGCGGATAAATCCCACATCCTCCTTCTCAAGTGTGTAATTATCGTGGTTTTCCTCCCAGACATCAATATAATGAACCTTTTTTTCAAGATCTGCGAATACAACCTTTCCATCACCATCCGTTATGCCTTCGCTTACGCTGTTAGTTTCTTTTTCCCAGTCATTAAGAGTGGGATAGACGATCACGCTGGCACCCTCGACTGGGTATTTTTGGTAATATTCAAGAACTTCAACTTCCAGCAACGTGGGTATCTTCACATCAATGGTCAGTGAAGCTTCGTCAGTTTCACCTGTTGATGACCATACTTTCAGGACGACGGTAAATGTACCCGATGAGGTGAATTTATGTATCGGATTAGGTTCATCTGAGATGTATCCGTCACCGAAATCCCATTTAAAATCGGATGCATTTTCAGATTCATTTGTAAACCAAACCTCCTCCCCCACCACGGGATCGCCGGGACTTGCAGAAAAATATGCCCGGGGCCTTGATTCGCAGGAAATAAGTATCAAAGGAAGGAAAAGAGCTGTATATAATATCTTTTTCATGGCGATGGATGTTTTTGTTACATTATTACAGATTCAAATACAGTGCCAACAGTATAAAGTCGGAATTTATTTTAAAATGCTGCATTCACCGTCGGAATATCATAGCATACATTCAAAAAATGCCTGAGTCTTTGAATAAAAATTTCATTATCTTTGCACCTCAATAAAAATGAACAGGATAATGATCAAGATAACATTCCCTGATGGTTCTGTCAGAGAATACAACAGAGGCATCAGCAGTATGGAAATAGCTGAACAGATAAGCCCGAGGCTTGCAAAGGAAGTATATGCGGCAACTGTAAACGGCCAGGTTGTCGATCTTACGAGGCCATTGAATTCCGACGCAACGCTTGTTCTTCACAAATGGGATGATGAAGAGGGCAGGCATGCATTCTGGCACTCCTCTGCCCATCTTATGGCAGGAGCACTTGAAGAACTGTACCCCGGAATTAAATTCGGCATCGGGCCGGCCATAGAAAACGGATTTTACTATGATGTGGACCCTGGCGACGGTAAGGTAATATCTGAAACCGATCTTCCTGCGATTGAAGCAAAAATGAAAGAACTGGCTTCGAAAAATCTGGTTTTTGTAAGAAGAGATGCCAGCAAGAAGGAAGCTCTCGACCTGTTTGCAAAAAAAGGTGACCAATATAAGGTTGAGCTTATCGGTGAGCTTGAGGACGGCACCATTTCACTTTATACCCAGGGAAGCTTCACTGACCTGTGCCGCGGCCCTCATCTTCCTTCCACAGAGCCCATTAAGGCAATAAAGCTTCTCAATGTTGCAGGGGCGTACTGGAGGGGAAATGAGAAAAACAGGATGCTTACAAGAATTTACGGTATAACATATCCGAAGCAGAAAATGCTCGACGATTACCTTGTTTTCCTTGAAGAAGCGAAGAAAAGGGATCACCGCAGGATAGGAAAGGAACTTGAGCTTTTCACCTTCTCGCCAAAGGTTGGAATGGGTCTTCCATTGTGGATGCCGAAAGGAGCGGAACTAAGGCAGAACCTTATCAGCTTCATGACAAAGGTACTCAAGAAAAGAGGATATAAAATTGTTGCGACTCCGCATATAGGCAATGTCGACCTGTACAAGACATCAGGGCATTACGAGAAGTACGGGAAGGATTCGTTCCAGCCAATGCTGACACCGCAGGAAGGGGAACAGTTCATGCTTAAGCCAATGAACTGTCCGCATCACTGCGAAATATTCAATGCGACTCCTCATTCATACAAGGACCTGCCATACCGGATGGCAGAGTTCGGAACTGTTTACAGGTATGAGCAGAGCGGCGAACTTCACGGGCTTACAAGGGTAAGAAGCTTTACCCAGGATGATGCACATCATTTCTGCAGGCCCGATCAGTTAAAGGAAGAATTCAAAAGTATTATCGATCTTGTGCAGTTCATATTCAAGGCCGTCAATTTTGAAGAGTTTACAGCCCAGATATCGCTCCGTGATCCTGACAACAAGGAAAAATATATAGGATCGGATGAAAACTGGGAGAAAGCCGAGAGAGCTATCATTGAAGCTGCACGGGAAAAGAACCTCGAAACAACAGTTGTTCCCGGGGAAGCTGCATTCTATGGCCCCAAGCTCGATTTCATGGTAAAGGATGCCATCGGAAGAAAGTGGCAGCTCGGGACCATCCAGGTCGATTACAATCTTCCTGAAAGGTTTGATCTCACATATAACGGAAGCGATAATCAGAAGCACAGGCCGGTGATGATTCACAGGGCAATTTTCGGATCGATGGAGAGGTTTATCGCTGTTCTCATAGAAAACACTGCCGGTAAATTCCCGTTATGGCTTGCACCTGAAAAAGCCGTCATCCTGACCATCAGCGAAAAATATAATGATTATGCAGGAAATGTTTTGGATTTTCTAAATAATTCCGATATTTGCACACTAATTGACGACAGGAATGAAAAGATAGGTAAGAAGATCAGGGATAATGAATTAAAGAGGATCCCCTACCTTCTTGTCATAGGAGAAAAAGAGGCTGAAAACGGAACAGTTTCTGTCAGAAAACAGGGAGAAGGCGATAAGGGAAGCATGAAAATTGAAGAATTTGCCGAATTTATCAAAAAGGAGATCGATAAAGAAGTCGCATATTAAATGCGCTTAAAGAATAAAATAAGTATTAACAAAAGTTAGGAGGAAAGAGCTATTACCGTACCAATTAAGCGAAGCCCCGCAAGAGTTGTTCAGCAGCTTCACAAGATTAACAACAGGATCACGGCCCGGGTGGTCAGAGTTGTCGGTGATGATATAGAAACAGCAGTGATGAGTATCCAGGATGCCCTCAGGCTGGCAGATCAGATGGAACTCGATCTGGTGGAAATTTCTCCAAATGCGGATCCTCCTGTTTGTAAAATAGTTGATTATCAGAAGTTTCTTTATCAACAGAAAAAGAAACAGAAAGAAATCAAAGCCAAAGCCTCAAAGGTTGTGGTCAAGGAGATAAGATTCGGGCCGAATACTGATGATCACGACTACAATTTCAAGCTCAAGCACGCGATGAAATTCCTCGAAGAGGGTGCGAAGGTGAGGGCTTACGTGTTCTTTAAGGGAAGATCAATATTGTTCAAGGAACAGGGTGAGGTTCTTCTGCTTCGTTTTGCAAACGATCTTGAAGAGTACGGGAAAGTGGAACAGCTTCCGCGGCTGGAGGGAAAAAGGATGATAATTTCCTTCTCCCCGAAAAAGAAGAAATAGTTTTTTAATATATTTTGATTTAAGGAAAATGCCAAAGATGAAAACGAATTCCGGTGCAAAGAAGAGATTTTCTCTTACCGGAACAGGAAAAATCAAACGTAAACATGCTTTCAAAAGCCACATCCTGACTAAGAAAGCTACAAAACGCAAGAGAAACCTCTCATATTTCGGTAAGGTTGACAAGGCCGACCTGAAAAACGTGAAGCTTATGCTTGCAAGTAAATAAATGCTTTGCGTATTGATAAGAAAAAAATGAGTATTAACAGATCGTTCAGCAGGAAAGTGTCTGACCGCAAGCCGGCAGGCCGCTGACTTTCAAAAAATTGAGCTATGCCAAGATCAGTAAATTCAGTTGCATCAAGAGCCAGGAGAAAAAAGGTTCTTAAGCAGACAAGAGGGAACTTCGGTTCAAGAAAAAACGTTATCACAGTTGCAAAAAACACTCTCGACAAAGGTCTGGGGTATGCATACCGCGACAGAAAAGCAAAGAAAGGCGAATTCAGGGCGCTCTGGATCCAGAGGATAAACGCAGGGGTACGCCAGTACGGGATGAGCTATTCACAGTTCATCGGGAACCTCGAAAAGAAAGGGATCGAATTAAACAGGAAAACCCTTGCCGACCTCGCCATGAACCACCCCGAGGCTTTCAAGGCCATCGTCGAAAAGGTGAAATAGAGTGATAATCACTATAAAAAAAAAGGGACGTGCGATCGCACGTCCTTTTTTTTTTATGGTAAGAAATAAGTCTATGGCATTCCCTTATTACGGCCTTACTTTATGGATTTGCCTATCCTGTTAAACCTGATCTTTTTCGCGCCCGAAGCTTCCTTGTCGATGGAAAGCCAGATGAACTTGGGTTTTCCCACGATATGATCCATGGGAACAAAACCCCAGTACCTCGAATCGGCAGAATTATGGCGGTTGTCGCCCATCATAAAGTAATAATCCATTTTAAATGTATAGGAGTCAGCAGGTTTATTGTTGATGTAAATAGTTTTACCATCGACCTTCAGATCATTGTCCTCATATACATCTATGATCCTCTCATAAAGGCAGAGGTTAGAAGTATCGAGTTTTACGGTACTTCCTTTGGATGGTATCCAGAGCGGGCCGAAATTGTCCTCATTCCAGCCATATGCCCTGCTGTACGGGAAAATATGCGGAGCAAACTCGCCAGGCCTGGAAAAAAGAGGTGTCACCTCCCTCACATTTGCAAATTTGCGGATTGCATCAGCATTGCTTTTTGTCAGCGGAAGAATATATGCAGAACCTGATACCATCATCTGGTCGGATCTGTAGATACCCAGTTTCTCGAACACCTTCGGATTTATTGTTGTTCCATTTGTTGCCACAACGTAATTCAGCTGCTGGGTGGCATTTTCCGCAACAGGCTTACTGTCGATAAAGACTGCCCCCCCCCTGATAACCAGCGTGTCGCCAGGTAATCCGATACATCTTTTTACATAATTGTCCCTCCTGTCAACAGGCCTGTATATTATCGTAAACCTGTCACGCACCTCTTTTCTGGCAGCAGCGAGATAATATGAGGGCGGTCTTGGCAGCTTCCCGCCAAAACTTTCTCTACGCATCATATCCCTGGCGGTCCTTCTTACAATCTCATAATAGCTTGTTTCAGTCTCCTCAAGCACCACTGTATCTCCTGCAGGGAAATTGAAAACAATGGCATCATTGTGCTTTACATGACCCAATCCTGCCAGACGCTTGTACGGCCAGTGCACCAGGTCGGACCATGATTTGCCTTTTGTAAGAGGCATCGTATTCTGCGTGAAAGGAAATGCAATCGGAGTATTCGGCATTCTTGGCCCGTAAGCAAGTTTGCTTACAAAAAGATGATCGCCAATCAGAAGTGACTTCTCCATCGAACCTGTCGGGATCCTGTAATTCTGGAACAGGAAAATGTTGATAAGGCTTACAGCGATGACAGCAAATATCAGTGCATCTAGCCATTCCACAAAAGAACTATTCTTGCCGTTCCTTTTTTTCCAGAACGACCAGTTGACTTTCTGTGAGATATAAATGTCATATACGATGCCCAGACCGATCAGCAGCCAATAATTGCCGATCCAGATGACCACAAGTATATATATCAGTGCTGCTATTCCAAAACGGATGTAATTTTTCTTTTCTTCGGTCATATTGTTTTTCGGATAAGAAGCTGTAAAAGTAAAAATAATTATCAGAATCCCAGCACGTCATCCATTGTGAAGACTCCTTTTCTCGAATGTATGTATTCGGCAGCAATTACCGATCCAAGGGCGAGACCCTTCCTGTTCTTTGCCTCGTGCCTTATAGTGATCCTGTCGACAGGTGAATCCCATTCCACAATATGTGTGCCCGGGACCATTCCTTCGCGTATTGCACTGACCGGGATCATATTTTCGGTCCGGTCATTTTCAAAACACCAGCCTTTGTAAGCCGGGTTTCCGGAGCAGATCCCTTTGGCCAGAGTAATTGCCGTGCCGCTTGGTGCATCCAGTTTTTTGGTATGATGTATCTCTTCGATGAAAGGCTTGTATTCAGGATAGGCTGATACAAACCCCGCCAGCATGGCATTCAGCTTAAAAAGTATATTTACGCCAGGACTGAAATTTGAGGAATGAATGAACGAACCGTCATTCTCTTTACACAGGCTGACTGCTTTTTCATAGTCAGCCAGCCAGCCTGTTGTTCCGCATACGACCGGGATCCCGAGGCTGAAGCATTTTTTCAGGTTCTCAAAAGCAGTTTCGGGAGTTGTGAATTCAATTGCCACGTCTGTTCCGCGTGTATGCTCAAAGTCGAGGTCGGAGAGATTCTCTTTGTCGATGATCAGGCTGATCCGGTGTCCGCGGCCGACGGCAATCATTTCGATCTCGTGTCCCATCCGGCCGTAGCCAATAAGTGCAATGTTCATGAAATTGATTTTCTGCGAATTTATCAGTTTTAGCAAATGTCAGAACATAAGATTGAAATAAAATTCTTAACAAGAAGTTAAAACTTACCTACTACCTACTACCCACTACCTACTACCTACT
>DAOOUQ010000041.1:0-16336 GCA_035390825.1 Bacteroidales bacterium
CTAACTCGTTTATATATGTACTAAACTTACCTATAAGCAACTCCTTCTGTGGTTATTGTTTACCTCCTTGCTTTAACAGAATGCAGGTTATTTCTTGATTGCTTACAGCCCTGCCACGTCAGTCACAAAATGCAACACACTTCAGCATAGGTCTGCCTCATTAATCGCCATGCCTGACTTTCACAGAAAGAAAAGAAAACCTAAGTTAAACAATATGATTTTATAATTCAAGGAATATTTATCAACAATCTAATGTTCTTAGGCGTTGATTGTCAATGTTATGTATGATGTGTTTCATATAGTTACATACTTGCATCAGGGGAGCCGGTATTGGCACCGTGCAACAGGAATCCGGCATACTCATATTTGACCGGACGGGTTATACTCTTTAAGGGTTTACATCAGCATGGAATGAGCGCCGGTTTCGCCGGCGGTCATATATATTAAACCGCTGTCGCGTCTTTAAACCGAGTCAGAGTTATGCCGCTGATGTAACATATAAGTTAAACAATTCTCACTTTGTCGCCACCTGGCATCCGGCACCAGGCACCCGTTCAGTTCTTCCGGATGCATCTTACCGATTCGCCCGATGTTTTCGGATTATTGCTGCTTTCAAGCGACCCACGCTGTCCGAGATAATAATCAACGGCTGTTCCCGGTTTGCCCTCGACGGTGGTCCACCATGTGCCAATGCTTCCCAGATTGCGGAAAGTGCCGTTCTCAACCCTGTATCCGCCGGGCAGACCGTTGAACCCCGATTCGTTTGTGCCAACGAACCCGTCGGCCCATCCGCCACTGCTTTTCAGCTTGTCACCCGCCTTGCCGGCACCTCCGAGCTGAGCCGCAAGCTGATTCCAGTCGGCCGCGTCGGGCAATGACCATCCCTTGGGCGCCAGACCACGCGGATCAGTGACAGCGAACCAGTTGTACAGCCTTCCATATTTCTGACCGTTCTTCGGATCATTGTTATAGTAACACCAGGCAGGCTTTCCCGCTTTTCCTGCCGCGATCCATTCTTCATTCGTTTTTGCTTCAGGTATTGTATCCCCGTTTCTGAAGGTGATTACATTGAGGTTAGACGCTGCCCATATCTGCAGCCCTATCTTCACGGTTCCTTCTTCGGGAACCTTAACCGCTGGCTTTACCGGGGGAACTGATGGTTTCTTCTGAGGCTGTGAAGCCTTTTTCTGCACAGGCACTGTCTTTTTCTGTGTCGTGGCGGTCTTAGTCTGAGTCGCTGTTTTCTGAACTGTCTTTGTCGTTCCTGTCTGTCCAACAAGCTGCTGACAAGGCAGGAGACAGGAACAAACCAGCAATATTGCGAATGTCCCTGTCAAAGGGATGGTAAATGTCTTTTTCACAATTTCCTCCTTTGATTAAGCTGTCATGTATTAAACGTTCCTGGTCCCGGTTTATTACAGTGTTCAATCCACGTTCAACCATCCGAAAATGACAACTGGCCGGAACTGATAATCATATAGTTCCCGGAAGATTGTTCAGTGGTGTCTCAGAAGATTTTCAATCTGGTTTTTGAAGGGGTAAAGGATGAACTGCAGGTCTGATGGTCTGCCGGTCTGCTAAACAGGCGGCAACGACGATGAATGCTGGCAGATAACCTTCCAGGCATTGTCGATTTTTCTGAAAATAGCTGACAGGGGTTACTTTCAGGGAAGTGAGTGAACTGAACCATGCTGCATGATGATTTTTGGCCTGCTGGAAATCAGCTATCGATCCATTTTGACGCCATCGCTTTTGGGCTCAATTCCAACAGGATCTGACCGGGCTGGCAACAGCAATGAACTGTTGATAAGGATAAATAACAGAATTCCTCGCGATGGTCTCATTGGTTAGATTGTTTGGGGAGCGGTTAGGGTTGTGACAGGGAAGAATAATTTATAATTAAGGGTTAAAGCAAATTTTTGCATTAAATATGCCCATGTCAATAGTTGTTGAAAATTATTGATATTAAGGCGGTTTGATGAAAAATGCCGGTCTGCCGGAGAGCTCTCGAAGTTTTCGTGTGGGAAAATCAAAGGTGAAGAACCTGCCAGGAGTTCGCGGAAAAGGCCCGGTGGATACGGAGAAATGTTTGTCTGCTGGTCTGATTCTGTTCCGCGGTTCTCAGTCAGGCTGTTTCGCTTTTTAGTAAAGCCCGTTAATGAAATAGCAAAAACCACTTTTCAACCATTTAACCCTTCAACCCGTTAACTTTTCAACCCTTCAGCCCTGTTCATCCGTGTCATTGTGGCTGATTAAAAAGAATTCTGGCAGCCATGATCAGTTTATGATGAAAATGTAACATACAGAACATTTTATGTAACAAAAGTGGTGGATTTTTATATCAGTGGTGTCGAACTTTGTTATGATCAAAATCTGAAGATCATGAAAAAACTGATTGTTTTGTTATTGCTTGTCCCGGGTGTGATATCACATGCCCAAACAACAAAAAATGATAAGATACCGGTTACGACACCGTCAAAATCAGCTTTGGCATATTATACCGAAGCTATGAAGAATTTTGATGATGTAGCTTTGGGGAAGGCTCTTAATCTGCTTACCAAATCCCTCAGGGAGGATCCTGATTTCTTTATGGCGAATTATCAGACGGCCATTTATTACAGTTGGTTTGGCAATGTTGATAAATTTAAGGAGTATGCGACCGCGGCCAGTAATTGCAAAGCAAAATTGAGCCCTGCTGAAGAACTTCTGAAGAGTGCCATTACCAAATTGAAAGAAAATCAGACTTCTGATGTCACTGACATTGGAAGGAAACTAACCGCAATGTATCCCAAAGATCCGGATTCATTTGGACATCTCTTTTATTATCAGTTGTTTATCAATGACACTATTGGTGGATTGGAAACCCTGAAAAAAGAGCTGGAAATAACTGATAATCCGGCGCCGGTCTGCAATATGCTTGGATATGTATATATTGGTTTAAAACAATACAATGAGGCAGATAGGTGGACTTTTTTAAACAGAAATTTCAAGTCCACCGAATAAGAAGAGAAAATTTGCTTAAATGTGCATTTAACTGCACAGGTGGTAGAAACAAAAAATCCTGTAAATGTGAACTTTACAGGATTTTGCATTTAATTACATTTAGTGTTTGCGGAGAAAGAGGGATTCGAACCCCCGGTCCACCGATAGGCGGACAACGGTTTTCAAGACCGCCGCATTAGACCACTCTGCCATTTCTCCGGTATGTAATGAACCTTCTGTCTTCAGCTTTAAGCCTTCGGCCCTTATTCACTACCCGTTTATCAAGGACCGCCGCAAAGATAATATTTTTTTGATTTCTCTTCAGTATTGTGAGAAAAATGATAATAGCCACGTTTCCAATGATATAAACTATTTATGAACAGGATTTTAACACAGATTTTTTGTTTAGACACGCAAATGGCCATCAGATGAGCATCTGAGGCATTTTTCAGCAAATCCTTTTTCCCTCCTGAAAATAGCCTGAATTGTGCTAAAACCGCCATCATTTGAGCAAAATAGGCAAAAATAATTTGCACATGATAAAAAAGGAAATATATTTGTATCCAATTAGAACCATTGGTCTAACCTTAAATCTCTCATTATGACAAAAAAAGAATTAGTAAATGCAATTGCTGCTGATGCAGGTCTTTCAATCAAAGATTCAGGCAAAGCTTTGAACGCATTTGTCGGAGCCTTCGGTAAAGCCATGAAAAAAGGCCAGAGAATTCAGCTCCCTGGAATGGGCACATTTAAAGTCGACAAAAGAAGTGCAAGAGTCGTCCGCAACCCTCGTACCGGCGCCAAACTTAATGTTCCTGCCAAGAAAGTAGTTAAATTCAAGGCTGCTCCAGCACTTAGCAAAGGTCTTTAATCTTAAGTAATTGAGATTGTCCGGGGGTGTTGATCAAACACCCCCTTTTTTGTGTCGGAATAATATAACAGATCGGCCCCGGCCACCGATTTGTTTCATTGATAGCGGGTTGGAATGTTGTCCAAATCTTTACCCTGAATAATGACATTTCTTAGATTTGTTTTTATTTTTTTTACTATTTTTGGTTTGGTAATTTCCCTTTTAACAAAGAAGTAATGAATTGTATAATAGTCGATGATGATAAGCTAAGCTGCAAGTTGCTGGAAGGTTATGTCAGTAAATATGCCTCTCTGAACCTTGTTGGCGTATATAATGACCCGATCACAGCAAGAAATGAAATTTCCAGGAAAAATAAAGACATCGACCTCATTCTTCTTGATGTTAAAATGCCTGAAATGGACGGTTTTGATTTCATCGGCAGCCTTGACCATCCGCCAAACATAATAATAGTCTCCGGAGGCGGCGAATTTGCGTTGCGGGCCTTTGATTTCAATGTTGTGGATTTTCTCCTTAAGCCTGTGTCATATTCAAGATTCTGCAAGGCAATCGACAAAACACTTCGATATTTTTCTCCAACCAGGGAAATTACAACGACCGGAGATGAGGAGATCTTTATTAAAAAGGGTTCTTCACTTGTAAAACTGAAATTGCGTGAGATAGTATTTGTCGAGGCCCTCGAAAACTACGTCACGCTGAACACAAATACCGACAAGTTCACAATTCACTTCACGATGAAGGCTATAGAAAGCCAGCTCCCCTCCGGAGTGTTCATCAGGGTGCACCGATCATTCATTATTAATAAAAGCATGATTCAGGCAATCAAGGAAAATTCTCTTGATATTACTGTTGGCCACAACATTAAGAATATTCCTGTTGGCAAATCGTTCAGAGATTCGCTTCTGAATGATATAAATGTCATGGCCCGATAATTTTCCTCCGTTGTGATGCTTACAAACCGGCAACTGTTTCTTAAATATCTCGGACAAACTTCTTCTTCGCCCTTGATGCTCGAAATAGTAAGGGCAGAAGGTGTTTTCATGTACGGCCCGTCAGGCGAGAAATACCTTGACCTGATTTCAGGCGTCTCGGTGAGCAATACCGGCCATCGTCATCCCAAAGTCGTTAAGGCGGTGAAGGATCAGGCCGATTTATATATGCACCTTATGGTTTATGGCGAAATTATACAATCGCCTCAGGTCGAATATGCAGAATATCTCTCCCGTTTCCTCCCGTCTTCCCTTGAATGCACATATTTTGTGAACTCCGGAAGTGAAGCCGTTGAAGGCGCCCTTAAGCTTGCAAAGAGATACACGGGCCGGAGCAGAATTATCAGCTTCAAAAATTCATACCACGGAAGTACCCACGGCGCTCTTAGCATACAGGGCAGCGAATTCTACAGGAATGCATTCCGGCCTCTTCTTCCCGATAATTACCAGGCAGAGTTCAATAATCCTGCCTCTCTTGATTTGATAAATGAGAAAACTGCCTGCGTCATTGTTGAACCCATTCAGGGCGAAGGAGGCGTGATCCTCCCCCGTGACGGGTTCCTTGATCTGGTAAGGGAGAAATGCTCACAAACAAAGGCACTGCTTATTTTTGATGAGATACAAACCGGCTTCGGAAGGACAGGCTTTATGTTTGCCATGGACCGCTATAATGTGATTCCGGATATCCTGCTGCTTGCGAAAGCACTTGGCGGGGGAATGCCGCTGGGAGCATTCATATCTTCAAATGAAATTATGGCTTCCCTTGTTTCATTTCCACCCCTGGGACATATCACCACATTCGGCGGGCATCCGGTATGCTGTGCTGCCGGGCTTGCTTCAATGAAAGTATTGGCAGAGGAAAAACTTGTCAGTTCTTGCCAGCATAAATCTTTGTTGTTCAAAGAACTGCTTTGCCATGAACTTATAATGGAGGTGAGGGGAGAAGGACTTCTGCTTGCTGTCAGACTGCCTCATCCGGAATATACAAAATACATCATTGCATCAGCTCCGCGCTTCGGACTCGTACTCGACTATTTCCTGTTCTGTGATACCGCGTTCCGGATAGCCCCTCCTTTAACCATAAGTGATGATGAGATCAGTTGGGCCTGCAAACAGATTTTGCTGCTTCTCGATGAGGCCGTGAAAAATGTAAGAATATGATTAAAAAGTCTTTATTCATAATTTCAGTCACTTTATTAACATCTGCAATATCACTTACGGGTCAGACAACAGCCATTTCTGCCGAAAAAGAACTCGCCGGTCTGTTTACACGTCTTGCTGCATTCGATGATGATTCGTCAAAACTGGCTGTGAACGATTCAATTACTTCAATAATAGACAGCTATGTGTCGTCCGACTCGGTGATAAAACATACTCTGCAGGGAGTGAAATACCTCGGCCAGATAACTGACGGCAACCATCAGATGAAGATCATTGCATGGAATCTGATCCTGAACGAATCGAAAAGCAGATATTATTGTTATTTTATTAACAATTCGGGAAAGGTTCCCGTGGTTAGGAAGCTGACAGCCATCTACAATGAAGAAACTGTCAGAACCGATACACAATATTCTGAAGAAAACTGGTACGGAGCTCTCTATTACGACCTTAAAGCAATAAGAAAAGACAGGAAGACATACTGGATCCTCCTGGGAATTGATTATGGCAATCCGTCAGTGACACGGAAAATTATTGATGTCCTGAATTTTTCACCCGATGGTCAGGTTCAGTTCGGGGATAAAATATTCGAATCAGGCAAGGTTCTTAAATACAGAGAGGTGCTTGAATACAGTTCCGAAGCTGTTATTTCACTTAAATTCCTTAACGACAGAACAATAGTCTTCGACCATCTTGTTCCGATGTCACCCCGGCTGAAAGGGCAGAAGGAATTCTATGGTCCGGATTTTTCATATGACTCCTACACCCTTGAGAAAGGAATATGGAAATTCGAATCGAATATTGATGTGAGAAACAAAAAAAAGAACTAACCCAACCCCTCAGGGTAGGGATCCGGCTCCGCATGCCGCATGCCCCACGGCGGACGCCGCAACATGACTATTTGTCAGTTTCGTCTCAACGGCACGTCTTTTGACCGTTAACCCGCGTTACATTGTCTAACTTATAAAACTAGAGATATGCAGACCGGAAAAATTGGAGTTACAACCGAGAACATTTTCCCGATAATCAAGAAGTTTCTTTATTCAGACCATGAGATCTTCCTGCGTGAGATAATATCGAATGCCGTTGACGCCACCCAGAAGATAAAGACAATGGCATCGGCCGGCGATTTCAAGGGTGAGCTGGGAGACCTGACAATACGTGTGTCTGTTGACAAAAAGAAAAAAACAATTACAGTAACCGATGCCGGTGTGGGCATGACTTCCGAAGAGGTTGACAAATACCTGAATCAGATAGCCTTTTCAAGTGCAAATGATTTTCTTGAAAAATACAAGGATCAGGCCAACGGCATGATCGGACATTTTGGCCTCGGCTTTTATTCAGCCTTTATGGTCTCTGATAAGGTTGAGGTGGTATCCAAATCGTGGGACGAATCTGAACCAGCTGTCAGGTGGACATGCGACGGCAGTCCCGAATACCAGATAGAAGAAACAGCAAGGAGCGGAAGGGGCACTGATGTCATCCTGTATATTGACAAGGAATCGAAGGATTTCCTGGAAGAGAACAAAATAGAAGATCTGCTTAAAAAGTATTGTAAGTTCCTCCCTGTCGAAATAGCTTTCGGAAAGGAAAAGGAATGGAAAGACGGCAAGTATGTTGAGACCGGCAAGGACAAGATTATAAATAATACCAAACCTGCATGGACAATCAAGCCGGCAGAACTGAAGGATGAAGATTACATGAAATTTTACAGGGAACTCTACCCTGTCGGAGATGAACCGCTTTTCTATATACACCTGAATGTTGATTATCCCTTTAAGCTTACAGGCATCCTTTATTTCCCTAAAATCAAAAGCAACATTGAAATACAGAAAAATAAGATACAGCTTTACTGCAATCAGGTTTTTGTTACAGATTCTGTCGAAGGGATTGTCCCCGAGTTCCTTACTCTTCTACATGGCGTTATAGATTCACCCGATATTCCGCTTAATGTGTCGAGAAGTTACCTGCAGAGCGATTCAAATGTCAAGAAGATATCATCGCATATCACCAAGAAGGTCGCCGACAGGCTAAATGACATATTCAAAAACAACAGGGAAGAATTTGAAAAGAAATGGGATAACGTGAAGCTTTTCATTGATTACGGGATGATAACAGAGGAGAAATTCTATGAGAAGGCTTCAAAATTCGCGCTGTTCAAGAATACCGACGATAAATATTTTACATATGAAGAGTATGAGAATCTCATAAAGGAAAACCAGACTGATAAAAACAAGATACTCGTATATCT
This sequence comes from Bacteroidales bacterium, assembly GCA_035390825.1. Classification (GTDB taxonomy): domain Bacteria; phylum Bacteroidota; class Bacteroidia; order Bacteroidales; family VadinHA17; genus LD21. Next base: position 8,249 of record DAOOUQ010000041.1, read on the forward strand.
GTATTCAACGAACAAGACAGATCAGTATCCGTATATTGAAAAAGCTAAAAACAAAGGTTATGATGTCCTTCATCTCGACGGCCAGCTCGATATCCACCTTATTAACCACCTTGAAACAAAATTCAAGGATTCGAGGTTCGTAAGGGTCGATTCTGACGTGATTGACAAACTTGTACTTAAGGATGATGCAAAACAGGAAAAACTGTCAAAGACACGTCAGAATGATATTAAGAGCATATTCAGCATAAGACTGACAAATAAAGAGATATACAATGTCGTTCCTGAAGCCCTCGACGAGAATGACTCGCCCGTTATAATCACCCAGTCGGAATTCATGCGCAGGATGAAGGAGATGTCGGCTCTTGGCGGCGGCATGAATTTCTATGGCGAACTTCCCGACAGCTATAACCTTGTAGTGAATATAAATCACCCCATTGTGGTAAGAATCTCTGACGAAGCCGAGAATGAACTCGGGAGCAGGCTTCAGGAGAATATTAAGGAAATTGAGAGAGTAAAGGAAGAGATCTCTTTTATCGAGAAAGAGCATGGCAGGAAGAAACCTGAAGAAATATCCCAGGTTGAAAAAGATGACCTTGAGAAACTCAGGAAGGAACTTGAAAATTATGAAACTGCCAGGAAGGAAATGCTCGAAAACTACGGGTCAAGCAGCAAGGTGGTCAAACAGCTTATTGATCTTGCACTTCTGGCAAATAATATGCTCAGGGGTGAAGACCTCAGCACGTTCGTAAAAAGGAGCGTGGAGCTGCTTTAGACAGCTGCGCGGTTCATGTTAAATCAACCTTGATACTTCGGCTTTGATAAAATCGATGGCAACCTGCGTTGGTTCCTTTTCGAGTTCCATCACTTTAGAGAGAAGTTGCTTGCTCAGCTCAATTCCGGGGGCTTCAGGGTTGATCTTTTCCGATTCGGAGTTGATGAGCTTGATGATATTTGAACGGGCGTTTTTTACAACTTCCCATGCCTGCGGGCTCATATAGATCTGCTGCGACAGGTTATGCTCGAATTCGCTCCTGATCGTTGCAAGAAGAGCTGACTGAAGCTGGCCTGCATTCATTCCGGAAGTGCTTACCCTTACAAGCAATGATTCAAGTGATATCCTTTCAAGAAAAAGCACTATCCTTTCATAGGCCTGAAGTTTGATCGGAGTGACGGTACGGGAGCCCTGCATGATGATCTCCTGCCGCCTTCTCTCATGCTCATTCATTACCATGTTCCTGAGTATGATCCAGGCAGTAAGAAATACAACCAGAGCCGGAATTGTTATTTTCAGTATTTCAGCCAGAAGTTCCATTTTTGCAGTATTTTTATACAAACGTAAAACATTTCACAACATTGTCATTTAAAAGTAATGAATCATTTCAGACTGCAAGTGTCTGGAACGTTCATTTCTTTTTGATCTTTCCCTTTTCTTTTCATTTATAACTTTATACATTTGATTCCGACCAGAACATTTTAAAACCATAAACATTATCATGGAATACCTATCCGAAAGAATCAAATCGTTATCAGTGTCGCAGACACTTGCCATGGCTCAGAAGAGCAGGGAACTGAAAGCCAGGGGACTGGATGTTATAAGTCTCAGCCTTGGTGAACCTGATTTCAACACGCCCGACTACATAAAAACTGCAGCCAAAAAGGCCATTGATGACAATTATTCGAAATATCCTCCTGTTCCCGGATATGATGATCTGCGGGCTGCAATTTCGAAGAAATTCAGGGAGGAGAATGGCCTTGAGTATACCCCCGATCAGATTGTCGTGTCGACAGGAGGCAAGCATTCCATTATAAATGTGATTCTTTCGATTGTAAATCCTGGTGATGAGGTTATTATCCTTGCACCATACTGGGTAAGCTATTATGACCAGATAATACTGGCCGGCGGCAAACCCGTTATAATACCCACAACACTTGAAAATGATTTCAAAGCCGGACCCGGGCAGATTGAGGCTGCAATCACGGATAAAACAAGGCTTTTGATATTCAACTCACCTTCCAATCCGACAGGGATGGTTTACTCGGGGGAAGAAATGGAGAAAATTGCAGAAGTCATAAGCAGGCATGAAGGGTTGTTCGTTATCTCTGATGAAATATACGAGCATATTATTTTCGAAGGCAAGCATGTGAGCATGGCTTCCTTCGAATCAATATACGACAGGGTCATTACCGTGAACGGGTTTTCCAAAGCTTATGCTATGACAGGATGGCGCATAGGCTATATCGGGGCTCCTGTGTGGATATCAAAGGCATGCAACAAGCTTCAGGGCCAGTTTACTTCAGGCGTATGCTCCATCGCACAGAGGGCCGCTCTTGCTGCCATTCAGGGTGACGACGGCTCCCGTCAGGTGATGAAAGAAGCATTTCTCCGGAGGCGTGATCTTATTTGCAACCTGCTCAGGGATATTGAAGGAATGAAGGTACGGGTGCCTCAGGGTGCATTTTATGTAATGCCGGATATCTCCTCTTTCCTTGGCAAATCCGATGGGAATGGCACCATAAATAATTCGAATGATCTTGCCCTTTATCTTCTCGATAAGGCACAGGTTGCCGTTGTGGGAGGCGATGCATTCGGAGCTCCCGAATGTATCCGTATCTCATATGCAACTTCTGACGAACTGCTTGTGGAGGCCGCCAAAAGAATAAAATCAGCTCTATCAAGGCTTAAATGATCTTGACAAGGGCCCGGCTCCGGGGCAGAAATATAAAATAAAGCTGTTTCGCAGGTCAGAAAAGAGGATGACTTATGAAACAGCTTTTGTCTCTTTTAAAGAGCCGATCAGTATTTGTTGAATGAAACTGTAACTTCCTTTGGTTTGCGTTTTTTTTGCCTGTACTCGCCAGGTGAATATCCGACTGAAATAATCAGTTCCACTCTTTTCGATCGCGGTATGCCAAGGATGCTCCTCACTTCCTTCTCATCAAACCATCCCAGGATGCATGATCCCAAACCTTCGGCAGCAGCCTGGAGGCTTATGTTTTCAGCCGCGATGCCAATATCGATGTGCGAATAATCCTTGCTTTTTATAAGCCCTCCTGCCTTTGAAGAAAAGTTGGGACTCTCCCTGACAATAACTATCAGAACGGGAGCCTGTTCTACGAACATGTTCATCCCCAGAACTTTGGCCGATGCGGCTTTTGCCAGCCTTGCAAGCTTTTCCGGATCATTTACAACCACGAATTTCCAAGGCTGTGCATTGCACGCCGACGGGGCCATTCTGGCTGCCTCAATTATCCTTTCCAGCTTCTCTTCTTCAACGGGCCGGTCAGAATATTTCCTGTCGCTCTGTCGTCTGAGGATCAGCTCAAGCATCTCTTTGCCAGATAGCATAGATCAGTAGTTTTCTGAAAGAAGTTCGAAATAGCTGGTCGGATGAAGGCATGCCGGACAATTCTTCAGTGGTTTTGTCCCGAAATGGATATATCCGCATTTCCTGCAGTACCAGAATACTTTTTCGTCGCGTTCGAATACTTTATTTTTCATCACGTTCTCAAGTAGCTTCCTGTAACGCGTTTCATGGTTCTTTTCCGCGGAAGCTATTGCCTTGAAAGCAGTCGCCACTTCCTTGAAACCTTCCTTTTCCGCGACTTCAGCAAATTCCGGATAGAGCAGGCTCCATTCCTCGTGTTCACCTTCGGCTGCAGCTTCGAGGTTCTCTTTTGTAATGCCCGTTTTGCCTGCAGGATACGAAGCAGTTATCTCAACCATTCCGCCTTCCAGAAACCCGAAAAACCTTTTAGCATGTTGCTGCTCCTGCAATGCAGTCTCAAGAAAAATAGCGGCAATCTGCTCATAGCCCTCTTCCTTTGCAACCTTTGCGGCAAATTCATATCTGTTTTTTGCCTGAGATTCACCTGCGAAAGCCTTCAGAAGATTCTTCTCGGTTAAGGTTCCCTTTAAACTCTTTTCCATACTTATTTGTTTTAAATTTAGGTTATTGCGATTGAAGATTAATAATCATGAGCAAAGTCTAAATATAGTAAATTTGGCTATCTTTAGACTTAATTTTTCAGGAATAAGCAGATAATATTAACCTTAACAGAAAAAGAAAATGGGAATAATACTTGTCATTCTGGGTTTGTTTGCAGTTCTTGTAATATGGGCGGTTTCCCTTTATAACAGGCTCGTGCGTCTGAGAAACGGTAGGGAACAGGCATTTGCGGATGTCGATGTTCATTTGAGGCAGAGGCACGACCTTATACCTCAGCTTGTCGAAGCCGTAAAGGGATATATGGGTCATGAACGAGGCGTTCTTACGGAAATCACCGAAGCAAGGGCAAACGCCATGAAGGCCACATCAATAAATGACAAAATAGCAGCTGAGGCACGTCTGTCAACCGCTCTTGAAGGGCTGAGGGTTCAGGTTGAGGCCTATCCCGACCTTAAGGCAAGCCAGAATTTTCTTGATCTTCAGAATGAAATTTCAGATGTTGAGAATAAGATTGCTGCAGCACGAAGATTCTTTAACTCTGCTACAAAGGAACTCAATGTCGCAACAGAACTCTTCCCTTCAAACATCATTGCCACGCTTTTCAATTTTAAACGTGAACCTATGTTTGACCTTGGAGAAAAGCGAACAACAATTGAAGAGCCTCCACAAATAAAGTTCGGGTGAGATGAAGTATTTCGGCCTGCAGAGCCAGATACGTAAAAACAATATGAACTCGGTGCTTCTGCTGATAATGTTTCCTGTTGTTTTTTACGTACTTGCCTGGTTGTTTTTCTTTTTGTTCTCGATGAGCGCGCAGGAGACCACAACTGGGATACGGGATGTGAACCGTGCCTTCCTTTCTGCCATGCCATGGATAACGGCTGGAGTCGTGATATGGTTTGCTGTTGCATATTTCTCACATACTGCAATAATAAATTCAGCCACCGGCTCCCGGCCTCTGGAAAGGAAGGATAGCAAACGGGTCTACAATCTTGTTGAGAACCTGTGCATTTCCTGCGGAATGCAGATGCCAAAGATCAATATTATTAATGATGATTCCCTGAATGCATTTGCAAGCGGCATAAATCAGTCAACATATACCGTATCACTCTCAAAGGGGATTATCGAAAAGCTTAATGATGATGAACTTGAGGCCGTCATTGCACACGAACTCACCCATATCCGTAACCGTGACGTGAGGCTCCTTATTGTTTCTATAGTCTTTGTAGGGATTTTCGCTTTTGTCACTGAAATGCTTTTCCGGTCACTCAGGTTCGGCCGGCTGGGTAGAGGGAAGAAGGAAGGTGCCGGAATTCTTATTGCACTTCTTCTGGCCCTTGTCGGATATCTCCTGGCCTCACTTTTCAGGTTTGCCTTGTCGAGAAAACGTGAATATCTGGCAGATGCGGGCTCGGCCGAACTTACGCGAAGGCCTTTGTCGCTGGCTTCAGCTCTGAGAAAAATAGCTGTTGACCCGGCCATTGAAGCTGTTAAAAGGAAGGATGTCGCCCAGATGTTCATTGAAAACCCGGGGGAAGAAGAGGAAAAAAGTACATTCTCTTTTGCAAATCTGTTTGCAACGCATCCTCCTGTCGGGAAAAGGATTCAGCTTCTTGAACAATACTGACCCGGAGTTTTCATGATTTATTCTTCCGTATAAATTTCGGCTCCTCGCCCCTGAGGAGTCTTTTTATGTTTTTACGGTGTGTAAACAAAAGGGCCGCGGCGACAATGAACGAAAAAATCCTGAGCACGACCGATGGTGTGCCGAATACCAGCATCAGCAGGAAAGGGAATGCTACGCCTGCAGTCATTGATGCCAGAGAGACATATGCCGATACAAAAAGAACTATCAGGAACACTCCAAGGCATGAAAGTGTTACTGCAGGATGAATGGCAAGCATTACACCGCAGATAGTTGCAACTCCTTTTCCTCCACGAAATCCGGCAAAGACCGGTAATATGTGGCCAAGCACAGCGGCAATCCCTGCCGCGATCTGAAAGTCGGTCATAAGGGCTGTCCCTCTGCCTGCCAGATTGAAAAACACCGGCAGCATACCAGCAATCCAACCTTTGAGAATATCAAGAAACAAGACCGGTATGCCGGTACCCCATCCGAGGACCCTTATGACATTTGTTGCTCCGGCATTCCCGCTTCCGTGTTCCCTTACATCCACATTATGGAATATTTTCCCGATCCATACCGCGGTAGCGGTCGATCCAAGAAGGTAAGCCAGAACCAGAGTAATAATGAGCAGGGTTATATTCATTTTCCTTGTTTGTGTCAGATCTTTGGCCCATAAGCGGCAAGTTTTGCGGTCTCCTCGTTCGAGGCAAACTTGCTGAAGTTGTTTATGAATTTAAGTGCAAGATCGGTCGCAGCAATATGCCATTTGACTGGAGAATCCCACGATTTTGAAGGATCCAGGATATTCTTTTTCACACCGGCGATCCTTTCGGGTATGCTCAGGTTAAAAACGGGGAGAGACCTGAATTCATTCGATTTGATGGAATCGTCAAGGATTGCATTTATTATAAGCCTTGTAGTAGGCAGGTCAATCCTGGTACCGGTATTATAGGGCCCGCCTGTCCAGCCGGTATTGACAAGCCATGCATCAGCTCCATGAAGCTTCATCTTGGCAGTAAGCTGGTTTGCATAGACAATAGGATCCAGCATCAGGAATGCGGCACCGAAGCAGGCTGAAAAGGAAGGAACCGGTTCTATTATACCTCTTTCTGTTCCTGCCACTTTTGCAGTATAACCGCTGAGAAAATAATATTTTGTCTGTTCCTCGTTGAGATGGCTTACAGGAGGAAGGACCCCGAACGTATCGGCCGTCAGGAATATAACCTTCCTGGCGTGGCCGGTCTTAGAAACAGGTTTTACGATATTGCGGATATGATAAATCGGGTAAGATACCCTTGTGTTCTCCGTTTTTGAGTCGTTATTGAAATCAATGGTTCCATCGGAAAGTACCACCAGATTTTCAAGCAGGGCATCACGCCGTATTGCATTGTAAATATCAGGTTCGTTCTGTTTGCTAAGCCTGATGCATTTTGCATAGCACCCTCCTTCCAGATTAAAAATGCCTTCATCATCCCATCCATGCTCATCATCGCCCACAAGAGCCCTTTCCGGATCAGTCGAAAGGGTTGTTTTTCCTGTTCCGGAAAGTCCGAAGAATATGGCAACGTCTCCTTTTTTCCCGACATTCGCTGAACAGTGCATCGACGCGATACCTTTAAGAGGGAGGTAATAGTTCATGATCGAAAATATGCCTTTCTTCATCTCCCCGCCATACCAGGTGCCTCCAATCAACATCATTCCCGCCGTGAGATTGAACATCACGAAATTTTCGGAATTCAGTCCCTGCTTCTGCCAGTCGGGATTTGTTGCCTTGGAAGCATTCAGAACCACAAAGTCAGGAATGAAGTCTTCAAGTTCACTTTCTTCTGGTCTGATGAACATGTTTTTAACAAAATGAGCCTGCCAGGCCACTTCCATGATGAATCGGACGGCAAGCCTTGTATTTTTGTTAGCTCCGCAGAAACAATCTACCACGAAAAGCTTTTTTCCGGAAAGCTGCCCTGAAGCTATGTTTTTGCAGTGTTCCCAGATTTCAGAAGAGATCGGTTTGTTGTCGGATACCTTGGCTTTTTCGGATTTCCACCAGACTGTATCCCTTGTTGTGTCATCGAGAACGACATATTTGTCGTTAGGAGAACGGCCTGTAAATACTCCGGTGTCGACAGAGACGGCTCCTAGCCGGGTGATTATGCCTTTCTCGTATTTGCTAAGACCGGGTGAGGTTTCTTCAGCAAAAAGAACATTATACGACGGATTATAAATTATTTCAGTTACGTTTTCAATCCCGTAACTCTTCAAATCATCAGCAGTAACCATGATCAGGTAAGTTTGAATGGAAAAAAGTTATCAAATGTACCAAATATTATTTAAAATTTGATTGCCTGCAAAGCCGCAGGTATTTTTAAAACAATGTTTGATGATAGGGTATTGTTTCTTCCGGCGGTCTTTACAGAGGTTAAACAATAAAGAATTTGTTTTGGGGGCAGGTATGAAAAGTAAAGAGGGTGTCTCAAAAGGGGCACCCTTTCTTTTTTAGTTGATTGTCACTTTCTT
>DAOOUQ010000042.1:0-15356 GCA_035390825.1 Bacteroidales bacterium
CCTTTTTTACATTCCAGCCGTCAATTGCAAAAACAGGCTTTTCATTATTCAGATCGCGTTCGCTGAATTCAACCTTAAGCTGCCTCTTTTCTCCGGGAAGGAGAGCAAAATAATTATCTTCCCAGAAAACAGGAAGGATAAGATCTTTTGAAACATTGCCAATTATTTTCGGATTTACTGCAAAGGCAAGCGAAGAAGACGGATTCTCAACCTCAACTGAAACTATATATTTCCCTTTCTCCAGGCTTACTTTTGAGGCCGAACATTTAAGCTCCACCATAGGAAGGCGGTTCAAAGCCTGGAAGTCGGCATTCTTGTCACCTTTTTCGGAAAGCCAGTAGAAATTAGATGAAATTAATGTCCCGTCCCTGTCGTTCAAAGTCAGTTTAAGGAATGTCATCTCTCCATTACCGGCAGGCAGCCCCGGGAACACAACCTTCAGGCTTTCGTCTGATTTGATATTTACTGATGCTTCGCCTGAGAATTTCTCCTGCATTGCCAGGTCGTATACTTTAACATAAGCCCTGAGTCCGCTGAAATCCTTATATGTGTTGTTGACAACACGTATCGATCCATCATCATATGCGTACTGTATATGGAGGTTCTCATTGGCTTTCCTTGTGCCGTAGAATGCTCCGTTGGGCGCAAGGAAATAATCGTAAAGCTGCCAGTACAATGACGGCCACGCGGAATTATACATCCAGTAAATTATCCCGCCCGACTTGTATTTGTTTGCCGCGAATGCCTCAAACATAGCCCTTGTTGCCTCATATTGGTGAACCTGCGATTTGATACTGTATTCCTCAACACCCTGAGGTTCCCCGTACCGTGCAAAAAGGGCTTTCCTCATCTGGGGATAGAAGGCTTTGTGAAGCCTTATGTTCCATGATTCGCTCATCGGCCACATATCTTTTTCAGGCATCATCTTTCTCATTGTCTCGAGCGGCGGAATCTGTTCACCTGCAGGGGCAGCCTCGGTATTAAATTCCAGTTTGGTGTACCAGTATGATGGTGCCTCGTAGGCATAAACATCAGGATACGGCCCCATCCATACACCTGTGGGCCCTGTGACAGCACTGGAGTCCTGTGTTGCCGACGACTCGTATGGCCTGGTGGGGTCAAGTTCGTTAAGGGATTTAATGTACATCCTCTCCACATCCTCAGTCGGATGATTATCGCTTCCCATCAGCCATGTGAATACTGAAGGATGATTCCTGAGCCTTATGATCTGGTCTTCCCAGCTTTTCTGTGCGATCATTGCAACATGAGGAGTCCACTTTTTCCATTGCTCCCACGAGCTGCAGCAGCACCATCCCACCATCAGAAGTATACCTTCCTCATCACATTTCTGAAAAAGATAATCAGAACCCCGTGGTGCTTCAAGCCTCAATGCATTAAGGCCCATGTGTTTGGCGTAAGCAATGTCTGCATCTATCCTTTCATCGGAAGGGCGAAGCATCATATCCTCAACATAGCCGCCTCCCTTTATTAGGATATTCTTTCCGTTTATCTGGAAAACCTTTGTATGCTTCTTGTCAAAATTGTTCATCCATGCCGATATCTCACGGATCCCGAAACGTAGTTCCTTTACATCCGACGGCTTCCCTTTAATGTTAAAGGAAAGCTGCAGGTCATAAAGGTTCTGGGGCCCGACTGTATGCGGCCACCAGAGCCTCGGGTTTGATACCGTAAGCTGGGTGTATTTTTCAGGATTAAATTCCACGCTTCTTGATTCGTTCGGGGCAAGTGTGATCTCCTGTGAAAAAGAGATGTTTTCAATTTTTCCGGTAAGAACACCCTTTACCTTTTTGTCTGAAGAATTCACAACCTCTGCCGAAATGTTAAGCAAGGCCTTGTCGGTTGAGGGCAGGTTAAGTTTGGTTATTACATGTGGATTCTGTATTGACACGGGTCCCGATGACTGAACCGTGATATCGTACCATATTCCCATTCCCCTGTCGGGAGGAGTCGGGTTCCAGTCGACCCATGTAATTGTCAGGTCGGTACCTTTCGGCGGAAAGATCTCGACTGCCAGGCAGTTCTCCCTGCCGGGCTGTGCAAATCTGGTGATGTTGAAATTATACAGCCTGTAAGCTCCTTCAACAGTTGTGGTATCGGCAACCAGGTTCCCGTTCAGCCATATATTTGCCTTGTAATTTATGCTGTGAAATTTGATCCAGGTATTCTGTCCTTTAAAATCAGCAGGGAGTGTAAAAGTAGTTCTGTACCACCAGGAGGATTTAAACGGACTGTCGTCAGGGATCTCGCCTCCCCTCCGGGCAATATAACCAGGGACATTCAGAATGTTTGTACCGAAATAGGGATCGGGGTATACCTTGTTTTCTACAAGGGTGCCGAATACTGTCGACGGAACAGTTGACGGATACCAATGCTCAGGTTTCCATGATACGGCGGACAAAACGCTTCCGCTCACATTAACCTCTTTCGAGGACTGGATCGACCAGTTATTTCTGAGCGTTATTTTTGCCGCACTGGCAGGAGTATCAATGTACAAGCTTATAATCAGAAGAATTGCAGCAATCAGGATCGGCCTGATATTTCTTTTCATGTCGGAAAGGTTTTATCGTAAAATTATATTTTCAATTAATTCAGGGATTTCAGAATATGTAAAAGTTTGTTACTGACCCCCTCCTTCAGTCAGGTATATCCTGAATGAAGGAGCGGCCGAGACGGGCCTGATCGAATCGGGAGTTGTTTCAATAATCCTGAATCTGTTCGATGGCAAAGCCCTCTCTGCACCAAGATAATTGATAATAAATCCTGTCTGCCGTTTCATAAGGGAATCCAGTCTGACATTCAGCTTCTCAGTTCCTGCATATTTTACAAAAAGAACTCCGGCATTTCCTGATGCAAGAGATGAATCAGCCGGATTTCTTCCAAGTACAAATCTGACAAGAATGGAATCAGAAATTTTTTTGTCAGAAGATACATTGGTCCCTGTCGACCTTAGGAAATCATTTCTTGTATAAATATAGCCAAGTGAATCAATCGCCTTTTCACGGTTTATGCAATAGATCAGATCGAGGTTAAGCAATGGCTTTTTGTTCAGAATATCAGATAATATGTCTAATGACTTAAGTCCCTTCCCGTCGGGACTTTCATTAGTCAGGTCAAGCTGGATTTGTTTAAGCGATTCCTCATCCACTCCCTGCAACTGCGAAATCAGATTGAGGGGGGAAAGAGCTGCCTTTACGAACAGGTTTCCGATGACACGGAATATTATCCTGCCGAGGTTGATGATCTTAACCTCATCTCCCTTCATTTTGACAGGGGCTTTAAGATCGATTATCCCATCCTTGTCGGAAAGGATCCCGATTGCCAGCCTCAAGGGCACGTTGTAATCTGTCTTTTCCGGTAATTTCTTGTCAAGGTTAAATCTTCTGAAATAAATATGATTTGTACTTTCCAGTGAACGGGGACGGAGTGTGTTTGCAGTTGAAAAATTCATCAGGCCGCCTTTAACGGGGAATCCAAAGTAGTGCCTGAAATAGGCATCAACATCAGCCATCCTGAACTGTTTGATTTCAAGGGAAATGTCGAGGTCGTTTGAAGGATCCGCCATATTTATGCTCCCTTCAGTGCTTATCGTCCCTGTCTTATTCAGCAATGCCGACAGCTTTACAGCTATCCTGTCCTTGCTTTCCGGAATTTCTGAAAGATCCAGTTTCAGGCTGTCGATCGTGTAACTGAAAGGATATTTAAGATTTTTGTCGCTTAGCAGTATGGTCCCTCCTGTTAATTCGACATGAGGGATGTTGTATGAGAATTCGCTGCCTGAAGCTGCAGTGTCAGCTGGCTGTGCAGGCGAATCGGCCTGACCTGTGGCTGATGATTTCATCAGGGCTGTCCAGTTGTTGACAGAATCCTTCAGTTCAAAAAGCACCTGTGGATTTTTCAGCTTTACATTGTTTATCCTTAACAAACTCCGTGAAAGATCGAAGGTGTCGAGACCGATGTCGAGGTCACTGAACGATAGTATTGTCCGGTTAAGAGTGTCATTTAGCAGGAAGCCTGAAATATGGTTTTCTCCTTTTACAAACAACTGCATGACACTGGTTATGCTTCCCTTTATCATCAGGTCGCCGGAATAATATCCTTTGATATCGGAGATATTAAGATTACCGGCTACATAGGGTTCAATGATCTCAAGGTTCAGGCTGTCGATTTTAAGGTTGATGGAGTAAGTGCTGTCGGCCTGGTTCACCGAGAAACCTGACCTGATCCCGCCGCCTTCAACGAAATTAAAGCCAACGTCAAGATTTGCAGTGTCGCTGTTCCATGTAAAACCCGGTATCTGAAGATCCAGGCTGTCGAGCGATATCGTGTGATTCAGGGGGATGTCCTGGTATTTCACGAATCCCCTTGAAATCCGGATGTTATTAATTATGTACTTCGTAGGCTCTCCGGGTATTGTGTCTTTTTCAGAGGTCGCAGAATCAGCTTCAATAAGATCGGAGAAGTTGAATCTGCTCCCGTCCTGCAGCACCTGTACATAGGGATCGTCAAGAGATATATATCTGACCACAAACTCATTTCTGAACAGGGGCAGGTAATCGAGGTTGACCTTAAGCTGGCGGAAACTTGCAAAAGCCGTTGCGCCGTCTGTTTCAAACAGTTTCAGGTCAGTTATCCGGAGGGTTCCTGTAAAATAATTGATCCTGATCTTGCCGATTGCAACCTTACGTCCTATAAGTTCTTGAGAATGTTTTACGATATAAGTCTTTGCTATACGCGGGGCGGCAAAAAGAATAATTGCAATAAAGAGTATTATGCCAGGAATTATCAGGTGCCTTTTTTTGAACGACTTGTTTTTCATCCCCGGGATTTTAATATTTTAAAGATAAAGAAGCTTTCTGAAAGGATTGTCATTTCTTCCTTATTACTGTTCCCTTTGACCTGTAAGAAAAAACAGGTTCTTTTTTGTGGTCAGGCTCGCTTACCTGCAGATTCTGAAGTGTTGCAGCTTCCACATCGTCCATTACAACTGCAGTGCGGTAATCTTTTTTTGAACAAAACAACCTGACATTTTCAAACGTGATGCCTTTCGCATGCCTTATATAGAATCCCCATGCCGGAAGCTCCCTGAACATCGAGAATTCAGGATAGCCGGCAGCCATCTCAGGGACTTTGTCGAGTTCATCGAGGCCCACCTTTGCATATGAAGGATCTCCTCCTCCGGGATAGTGGATCTCAATATTCTTCAGCAAAACGTTTTCAATCTTTACATCCGGCATACCGACTATTGAGGAAGGGCTTATATTTCTTGGCAGGTCTTCTACAGGTCCTTCATAGTTGTATCCTGCATCGGGCTTTGTTGACGGCACCTCGGCATAGACATTCGATATCGAGACATTTTTCATGCTGCCTTTTTTACCTTCCCGCCGTTCTCCTATTCTCAGAAATATTACATTCCCCGTATTTATCGACCTGAGGCTGTCGACAGTTACATCTTCAACAATTCCGCCATCGACAGCAGCAAATGTTATTGCCGACCTGTAAGTATCATACACTAGGTTGTTTATGATGTGGATGTTCCTGAATCCTCCGAGGGATGCTGTCCCGAATTTTATCCCGTTGGCGCTGGTACGGATAGTGTTATTATGTATGAACACATTCTTGCATATGAAATCGGCTGAATGTGATTTGAGGCAGATCCCGTCATCGGCGGCATCGAAATAAGAATTTGTGACACTTACGCTGTCGCAATCTACAATATCAACTCCGTCGTTGTTCCAGTACGATTTGCTGTCGACGCTAATACCGTCAATAACCACATTTCTGCATTGATCATATTGCTGGTTCCAGCTTCCGGGATTTTTCAGAAGGATTCCGCGTATCGTAACATTCCTGCAACCCCTGAAATAGATGTTCTGAGGGCGTATTGTCTCACGGGGGCGGTCATATTTAAGAGGATCGCTGATAACCCCCTTATGAATCAGGTCAACAAGGTTTGTAGCCACCTCAAATCCGCGGCCGTCGATCACCCCCTTGCCTGTTATGCCGATGTTCTGCTGATCAAGGGCGAATATCAGTGCGGTCCAGTTTTTGTTCATCTGATAATCGAGAGGATTGTCAGATCCGACAAGTATGGCCCCTTCCTCAAGCTGTATTGTGACGTTCGATTTCAGGTAAATTGTTCCTGTAAGGTATCTTCCTACATAAAAAACCAGTCTTCCACCGCCGTTCTCACTTATGAAGTCTATCCCTTTCTGGATAGAATTTGTGTTCAGGGTGGTGCCGTTCGATTTTATGCCGAACATTGAGGCATTGTAGTCTTTGGCTGTTAGGAGGTGGACTGACATCGAGAGGATGAGTAGAAGGACGGTCTTCTGAGGTTTCATGAGGTAAGGTTTTGGTTGTTCAGTCAGCAGTCTTGCAATCGTATTGTTAAGTTTTAAGCGATTTTGAACAAGGTGTTATTGTATTCAGAAATTTTCTGATTCTGAAATTAATCATTTAACTTCATAAAAGAATAAGTGCAATTCTTTTCTGTGCCATAATTTAAAATTCTTGTCCCATGAAATCAGGAAAACTTACACGCCGTCAGGCCATTACAGCAACATCGGCAGGTATTGCCGGATTGATGTTCGGATTACCGTTCGGCTCGTTTGGGATAAAGAGCAGCGGCCAGGTCAGGAAACTGGCAATAAACGGTGGCGAAAAACTACACAAAGGGGCATGGCCCCAATGGCCTTACTGGGATCAGACGGCTGAACCGGGAATTATTGAAATGTTCAGGTCGGGCCGCTGGTGGAGAGGGAACGGAGAATATGTTACCGAATTCGAGAAGAAATATGCAGAGCTCATGGGAGCAAAGAGATGCCTCGCGACGGCAAGCGGGACTACCGCTCTTCTGACCGCACTGAATGTCCTCGGAGTCGATGCCGGCGATGAGGTGCTGGTTTCTCCATATACTTTTATAGCTACCTATAATATCATATTTGCCCATAAAGCCCTCCCGATTTTTGTGGATTCGGATCCCGAGACCTTTCTTCTTGATCCAAAGAAAATAGAGGGAAGAATTACTGAGAACAGCGTTGCAATAATTCCGGTCCATATCTACGGGCTGCCTGTCGACATGGACAGTGTCAATGCTGTTGCCAAAGCACACGGCCTCAGGGTTATTGAAGATGCCTGCCAGGCATGGCTGGCAGAATACAGGGGGAAGAGGGTGGGCTCGCTCGGCGACCTTGGCTGCTTCAGTTTCCAGAACTCAAAACATCTTGCTTCAGGTGAAGGCGGGGCAATACTTGGTAACGATGAAGATCTTATGGACCGCTGCCATGCCTACCATAACTGCGGCCGGCCGTACGGCAAAATGAAACCGGTATCGGGCAACCAGTACAACGGCATGAACTACAGGATGCAGCAATCGCAGGCCCTGATACTTTTGTCGCAGATGAAAAGGATAGAGAGGGATAATGATGTACGTCTTGCCAATGCCCTTTATCTTAATGAAAAACTTAAGGAGATTCCGGGCATTATACCTGTAAAACCTGCCAACGGAGCCACGAGGGCAGTGTATCATATGTATCCTTTCAGATATGTTAAGGAACAATTCAATAACATACCCAGGGAAACGTTCATAAGGGCTCTCAATGCTGAAGGGATACCCTGCAGCGGCGGGTATGGGAAACAAAACAAGGAGGGTCTCATCGAGGAACAGCTTAATTCGAGGGGATACAGACGTTTGTTCTCTGAAGCAAGATTGAAACGCTGGCGAGAAGAGAACCAGCTCCCTGCAAATAACCTGCTTTGCGATCAGGCGGTTACCTTTTATCAGAGCCTGCTTCTCGGATCAAGATCGGATATGGATGATATTGTTAATGCAATAACAAAGATCTACGAGAACAGGAATTCGCTTTCATGATAATCAAATTACCAAAAGCAGTACCTTAATACGTTGCATTTTGTTAAAGGCCCGGGCCGGGCTTTTTGTTTCATCCGTGGTCAGGCAGGGGGTTCCTCATCGCGCGGTGGTATGATTCGGAATGACATCTTTACTTTGAAGAAGCCGGGGGAACGCTGAATATAAATTGTATAAATTAGCATAGGTATTTAAGTATTAAAGTAATCATGGAAAGAACCTTTCATTTTTTTGTCTATATCCTTGCAAATAAGACTAACAAGGTTCTTTATACCGGAGTTACAAAGGATCTTGAGAGGCGTTGTTATGAGCACAAAAACAAACTGTTAGAAGGATTCACCCAAAAAAACAATTTGGATAAACCAGTCTGTTTTGAATCCTTCAACTATATTGACAAGGCAATCCAGCGCGAGAAACAAATAAAAGGGTACTCAAGGAAGAAAAAGATTGCTTTGATAGAAGAATTCAATAAATCCTGGAATGATTTAATAATTGATGGCAAAATCCTCTCCCCGGCAGCATCAAATAATAATCCCACTTGCACAAATTGATGACTCTTATTTTATAAATTTACCCTGAATCACAAAAACATGAATATTTTCAGGTTGACCGCTTTTTTGTTTGTCTCCTTGCTTCTGTCAGGCTGTCGGAATACCTCTGGTGATTGCAGGGTCCTCTCAGACAGGATGATGACTGAATTTACCAAAGGGAATTTTTCAGGGTTGGATTCCATTTTTAACTTATTAAAACTGTCATGCAAAGATCTGGATACCATAAGAAAAGCAGACTCTCTCTGCCAGGTTGCCGACAGAATTGAACTTGATTTTCCGTTTAATGAACAATCAATAAATGACCAGCTTAAAAAAAGAAAAATTTCTTATACTGAAGAAGAAAAGGCAGATTGGGAGGGCAAAAACTGGCTTGAGTCCACGATAATAAATGGTGAAAAGCGATATTTCAGAAGGGCAGTCTCTAACCTTCAGCTCATAAAAGACTTTTATCACGACCGGTCCGCAAGGGATACCCTGAATGCCCATGATCGGGATATCATTTTCCGTAAAAACCATACAAGAGAAATAATAAGAAGTTCGGAACCGGACAACAGGCCTGTTGTGCCTGTGAAAATGACTGTTAATTATACTTTAACGGTTAATGCAGATGTTGTCCCTGAAGGGAGGAAAATAAGGTGCTGGCTTCCATATCCCAGGGCCGATCAGGAACGGCAGAAAGATGTGGTGCTTTTATCCGCATCTGCAGAAAAATATATGATTTCGCCCAATTCAGCAATTCACAGTACAATTTACATGGAATCGGAGGCAGTGAAGGGCTTGCCTGTCGTTTTCAGTGTAAAATACATTTACCAGTCATCGGGGCAGTATTTTGACCCTTCAGCAATAGCATTTTTGCCATATAGGACTAAAACGGAATTGTTCAGGAAATATACTGCAGAAGAGCCTCCTCAGATAAATTTCTCAGATCCTGTCAGAAGACTTGCCGACAGTATTACAGGTGACGAAAAACAACCATATAAAATTGTAAGTAAGATCTTCAGGTGGTTCAACCGGAATATCCCGTGGGCAGGGGCGCTTGAATACTCGACGATGCCTGATATCCCCGGCTATGTGATCAGGAACAGGAGAGGCGACTGCGGCATGCAGACATTCCTTCTAATGTCAATGCTCAGGTACAAAGGAATTCCCGTACGCTGGCAGAGCGGATGGATGGTGCCTCCCGGAGCTGAAAACCTGCATGACTGGTGTGAAGTTTATTACGAAGGCACAGGATGGGTTCCGGTTGATATATCATATGGGCTTCAGTATCCAGCCGACCCCGGAATGAAAGAATTTTATGTCACAGGGATTGATTCCTACAGGCTCATAGTGAACAACGGGATCTCGGGCCGGCTTTTTCCGGCTAAAAGATTCGTGAGAAGTGAACCCTTTGATTTTCAAAGGG
This sequence comes from Bacteroidales bacterium, assembly GCA_035390825.1. Lineage (GTDB taxonomy): Bacteria > Bacteroidota > Bacteroidia > Bacteroidales > VadinHA17 > LD21. Next base: position 9,845 of record DAOOUQ010000042.1, read on the forward strand.
GAGAAGTGGAATGGGAAGGAGGCAATCTTTATTTTGACAAGTGGGATTATAATATGGAAATAACATATAATCAATGAGATATTTTAATAAAATGAAACTCTGCAGGCTCGTATTTGCTGTCGCTTTTATTTCATTACTGGTTATGGGATGCAAAAAAGCAGGGCCCTATTTATTTAAAAATGAGATCGATTCCATCGGGATAGTCTGGGTTCCTGATCTTCGTGAGGGGATCTTTGACGCCGAGATGAAATCAGCAGGTGACAAGTTAGTTCTTAAAGGTGAAACGAATGTTCCTGAAGCAAAGGAAGCTATTACCGGCATCCTGAAGAACAAGGGCATCATTTTTTCTGACAGCCTGACACTCCTCCCTGACCCTGCCGTCATCGAAAAACCGTGGGGGCTTGTAACTGTCAGCGTGTGCAACATAAGGTTTTTCTCATCAAATGATGCAGAGATGGTCTCGCAGGCCCTGATGGGCACACCGGTAAAGATACTTAAGGAAAATGATGGCTGGTATCTCATACAAACACCTGATAAATACATAGGATGGGTTGATGCTGAATCAATATCTGAAAAAAGCGAAGGCGAGCACAATCTGTGGAAGTCATCACAAAGATTGTTTTATACAGCCAAAACAGGTGATGTTTTTGTTGACCAATCCGGCAAAAGGGTTATTTCAGACATAGTTGCCGGCTGTATAGTGGAAAAAGCGGGAGATGCAGGAAAAGACTTCCTTGTGAAGCTTCCTGACGGAAGGGAAGGGTATATTCAGGCTGACAAGGCAATCCCCCTGGAAGAGCTGAACGCTGGAAATCTTCTTAACCCTCAGAATCTGACTGAAACAGCGGAATCCTTTATTGGAATACCTTATCTCTGGGGAGGCACTTCATCAAAAGGTTTCGATTGCAGCGGTTTTACAAAGACTATTTATTATCTCAACGGGCTGATACTTGCCAGGGATGCCTCACAGCAGTTTCAGTACGGGATAAGGATAAGGAGGGATTTTGTTCCTGATTCACTTAAAGCAGGCGATCTTTTATTTTTCGGAACCGGAAGGAGAGGCAGACCGAGGCCGACTCATGTTGCAATGTATATCGGAAACTCAGAGTTTATCCATTGTTCAGGCATGGTAAAAATCAACAGCCTCGACTCGACCAGAGCTAATTTCAGCAGGTCAAGAAGGGATACCTTCATTGGGGCAAGAAGAATGATCGGGGTCGGATCGGGCCCGGGAGCGGAACCTGTACTTAAAAGCAGCTGGTATAAATAAATGCCTCTTTGGGATTTGTCATTCCCCCCCTTCCCGGCCTTCCCCCGGGGTGGAAGGAGGCCATCGATTGAGGCTTCTTACATTACGATTAATTTCTCCGCGTACCGGACATCCTTTCCCCCGCTGGGGGAAATAAGAAAGGGGGTAAAAGCAGGAGCATAACCATTCTTCTCTACTCAAAGAGGAAAAAGAAGGATTTTAAAGGTACTCGGCCACTTTTTTTACCCCCTTCCCGGCCTTCCCCCGGGGTGGAAGGAGGCCATCGATTGAGGCTTCTTACATTACGATTAATTTCTCCGCGTACCGGACATCCTTTCCCCCGCTGGGGGAAATAAGAAAGGGGGTAAAAGCAGGAGCATAACCATTCTTCTCTACTCAAAGAGGAAAAAGAAGGATTTTAAAGGTACTCGGCCACTTTTTTTACCCCCTTCCCGGCCTTCCCCCACAGGGGAAGGAGAGTCTTTAACAGGGATTTCGTAATTTTAATGATATAAAAGAAATTATTATGACATTCCAGAAAATCGTGGTTGAAGCAAAACAAAATCATGGGGCAAGTCAGAATATTAAGGAGAAGGCGCGCTGGTTAAGAAAAAACATGACTAATGCTGAGAAATTACTGTGGAAAAAATTAAGAAATCGTCAACAAAACGGGAAGTATTTCAGAAGACAACACCCGTTTGGCATATATATCCTGGATTTTTATTGTTTTGAGGCAAATCTGGTAATTGAGATAGATGGGGAAATACATCTTGGACATAAGAAATATGATCAGGAAAGAACCGATTATTTGAATTCGGCAGGCCTTAGAGTGCTTAGATTTAAGAATGAAGATGTCGAAAACAATCTTGATTCGGTAATTGATGTTATTATAAAATCGACTTCCTTGCCTGCATTATAAACTTTAAAGCGAACCCTCCTTTCCCCCGCTGGGGGAAATAAGAAAGGGGGTAAAAGACAGGTACGTGATTATCTTTTTCTTCCCTCTGTGGAAGAGGAAGATATTAAAAGTGTTCATCTACTGGTTTTTACCCCCCCCCTTCCCGGCCTTCCCCCGGGGTGGAAGGAGGCCATCGATTGAGGCTTCTTACATTACGATTAATTTCTCCGCGTACCGGACATCCTTTCCCCCCCTGGGGGAAATAAGAAAGGGGGTAAAAGCAGGGAATTAACAATCCCTTCTCCCAGATTAAAATGAAGGTGGGCAAAAGCACTAATTTAAATTGACTCAAATTCTCAAAATTTTATGATATTTGTCTATAAGCGATTCTTAGTACCTGAACTACAACAATGAATAAAAGAGAGTTTTTAAAATACAGCAGCTATCTTATTGGGGGAACCTTTATAGGAGGCAATACGGCCCTCTCAATTCCCTCCTTTGCAGAGATGACCGGCAGAAAAAAGCAAAATGGGAAAATTGTCCTGAAATACAACCCGTATACTCTTCAGCTTAAGCATACCTTCACACTTGCCACAAGTTCAAGGACAACGACTCCCGTTGTACTTACCGTAATTGAATATGATGGCATAAGAGGCTATGGGGAAGCATCGATGCCTCCCTATCTTGGCGAAAGCCAGGAATCGGTAATGAAGTTCCTTTCACTGTTAAATCTTTCACAATTCTCCGATCCCTTCCTTCTTGTCGACATCCTTGAATATGTTGAAAATGTGATGCCGGGCAATTATGCAGCAAAGGCTTCCGTCGACATTGCACTTCACGATCTTATCGGAAAGCTGGTCATGGAACCATTTTACAGGCTTTTTGGACTCAACCCGGCAAAAGCGCCGCTTACCAGTTTCACCATCGGACTGGATTCCCCGGAAATAATCAGGCAGAAAGTAGCCGAAGCAGAACCTTATAAAATCCTTAAGGTCAAGCTTGGCAGGGATAACGACAGGGAGATGGTCGAGGTTATCAGGTCAATTACCGACAAACCGTTATGCGTCGACGTGAACCAGGGATGGAAAGACAGGGGTATGGCGCTTGAAATGGCCGTATGGCTTAAGGAAAAAGGCATTATGTTCCTTGAACAGCCCATGCCTAAGGAGATGAAGGATGATATTGCATGGCTGACAGAAAGGAGCCCTTTGCCCGTCATCGGGGATGAGGCTATACAGAATGCAAAGGATATAATGGACAATAAAGACGTTTATTCGGGAATCAATATTAAGCTGATGAAATGCGGCGGGATAAATGCAGCAATGAAGATGATAAATGTTGCAAGGGCACTGGGGATGAAGGTAATGATCGGCTGCATGACGGAGACGTCGTGTGCAGTCACTGCTGCCGCTCAGCTTGCACCGCTGGTCGACTGGTGCGATCTCGACGGAAACCTGCTGATAGCAAATGATCCCTTCGACGGCCTGAAGATTGTTGATGGTAGAGTGACCTTACCGGAAAGGCCGGGGATAGGTGTGAAGTATATGTATTACTGATGTTATAGATACGTTTTGTAAAAACCCTTATTGAAAATATCTGATATGACAAAAAATCTGTTCACCCTTATCCCGGCATCCCTGATCTGCCTTTCATCCTTAGCATTCTCCGGCCCTCAGGAACAACTGGATTCAATACTCCCCATCCGTGGTTTTTGTATCGCTGCCCCGCGACCTGCCGGACTTGTTGAATTTATTAAATTCATAGATGAGGAGCTTGCCCCGGCAAAGGTCAACACTCTGATCCTTAGAGTCGATTATAACTATCAGTATGAAAGCCATCCTGAACTCAGGGATTCGTCAGCCCTTTCAAAAAATGATGTCAGGAAACTTGTTGCCGCCTGCAGGAAGAATAATATAAGAATAATTCCACAGGTAAACCTCCTCGGACATCAGTCGTGGGCAGGAACTGTCGGCAACCTGCTCAGGGTCTATCCCGAATTTGATGAAACACCTCTTGTGCTTATGCCTGAAAAATATGTATGGCCTAACCCCGACGGATTATACTGCAAAAGCTATTGTCCTCTTCATCCAGGGGTTCATGACATTGTTTTTGATCTTATCGACGAGATTTGCGATGTCTTTGAAACTGATGCCTTTCATGCCGGAATGGATGAGGTTTTTTATATAGGTGAAAGACAATGTCCGCGATGTGCAGGAAGAGATCCTTCGGAATTATTTGCGGGAGAAGTAAGGACATTAAGGGACCATCTTTCTCTAAAAGGCCGTAAACTCTGGATATGGGGCGACCGTCTTATCGATGGCAGGACGACAGGTCTCGGAGAATGGGAAGCAAGCTATAACAACACATGGAGGGCCGTCGATATGATACCAAAGGATGTTGTCATTTGCGACTGGCATTATGAACGGCCCGATAAAACGCCTGTCTATTTTGCAATGAAAGGACTGAGTGTCGTCACCTGTCCCTGGCGCATGCCTGATAATGCGGTATTGCAGGTTCATGACATGGTGAATTTCAGAAATCACTCCACACCTGAAATGAAAGAGCGTTTTCTCGGAATGGTTCAAACTGTATGGTCGGGTGCCGAACAATTTCTTGGCAGCTATTATGGAAGGAGGAAGGAAGATGGCAATAACACTCCTGTTAACTGCTTCAGGGCGCTGTACAAGGAAATCGGAAAGCTTGACAGATGAGAGGTCAATTCAGTCCGAACCTGTAGCTGAATTTTACAAGAAAGATGTTATGCGGTACGTTTAAGCTGTGATTGAAAAGATCTCCCATGTCGTTGAGGTAATCCATTGTACCGCTGTTGTTGAACCCGCTTCTTGTCTGACTCCAGACAAGATAAACAGAGGATCCCGGCGAATATTCCCACCTTACAACAAGGTTTGAAAGAAACTCCTGGACATTGAAATCATTCCTGTCGAAACTGTAGTCAATTACACCGTCCCTGTTTTCATCAATATTAAAAGATTCGCTTAATGTGGTGATTTCCTGATTTGTATAAGTGTGAAATCTGTCATGGTATTTTTCAGCAACGGGATCGAGAATATACTTGTAGTCATAATACCTGCCTGTGGCCACAAATGGCTGGCCCCAGTACTGTATTGTCAGATCGGGGCTTACATTGAAATTCAACCTTAAAGATGCATTAAGTGTCTTCCTGTCGATACTGGCAAAAATATACCTGTCACTCCCATTATTTGAAGTCTGAGTCACATACTGAAGTTCGCTGAACGATTTGGAAAAGCCAGGGCTCAGGGTTATTCTGAGTGCGTTAATTGGTTTGTAGGAGAGATCAATTTCAGTATAATTATTCCTGGAATAATTCTCAAAGCCTTTATTGA
>DAOOUQ010000043.1:0-12354 GCA_035390825.1 Bacteroidales bacterium
CTGCAAGTTATTGAATTTCCGTCTTCATCCACAAGAGTAAGAATATGTTCTCCCGCATCTGCAAATATTTCGGCCTGATGAATCTGTCGGGTGGTTCCAAGGTATTTTTCATCAAGATGCCAGAAGATCTTTTTTGCCCGATTCCGGTGAACTGCTTCAGCAACCACTCTGGTCCGGCCTCCGGTGTGATCTCTTGGAATAAAGATCTTTATTCCCTGAGTCGGGTAAATGAATTCCATTACCGGCTGGTTCTTATCATGCCCGCATCCTTTCATGAATGGCGGAAGCTGATCATATTCGGGATGCTTTTTCATGTAGAAGTATTCCATCGCGGGGGGAAGTATAAACCATGGTTTATTAATTATATCAGATGGAGGTACACAATCTGAGGTTACCTGCAAAGTCATAGTCTTGTTAAGATGGATCATCCTGTGGTAAGGGCATGCAGCGCTTCTGAGCCCGTTTAGGCAGATCATGATTTCTTCCGTTTCAGGGCAGTCGGGACCGGCCCTGTAACCGCTTTGGCGGCAGACTTTTATGCTTGTCATTTCCTCGTATGGGGGTTCAAACCATTCTGTTCTTTTCATGATCCCTGCAAGATCGAAAAGAATGGGTGCAGCCGCGGTGATTCCTGTCAGCCCGGGTCTGCCCTCCCCTCCGGCATTGCCTGCCCATATAGCGATAACATAACCTGGTGTTGTTCCTACTGCCCAGGCATCCCTGAATCCAAAACTTGTCCCTGTTTTCCACGCTATTTCAGGGGCCGAGGCAAAATATTGCCAGCCTGCCTGGCTCTCCGGGCGGTTTACTTTGCGGAGTGCTTCATAAGTCAGCCATATTGATGCGGCTGAAAGAGGAGGATTGGTCTCTTCTTCGATGTTATAATCAGATGAATCAGTATTTATTATCACCGGAGCATGGTAATCACCTTTAATGTATCTTTTTTCATTATTGTACCTGCCCAGCACCCGGGAGAGTGATGCATATACTCCGGCAAGTTCCCAGAGAGAAGTTTCTCCGCCTCCAAGGATAATTGAAAGTCCGTAATGATCTGCATTCCTGTCAAATGTGGTACATCCGGTTTTTCTCAGAAGTTCAAGGAACCGTTCCACGGAATATTGCCTGAGCATCCCTACCGCAGGTATGTTAAGCGATTGGGAAAGAGCCTCCCCGGCAGGAACGGCACCGTTGTAGCTTTTGTCAAAATTCTCAGGGGTAAAGCCAGGGAAACGAGTCGGGATATCTGCGACGAGGGTGTTGGGAAGGATCTCTCCTGAGGCCTGCAACCCGGCATAAAGAAGAGGCTTTAAAATGCTGCCGGTACTCCTTGAGGAATTAATTATGTCGACATTCCCGCCGTGAGATGCCATATCGTCATTAGTGCTGTTTCCGACATATGCGAGAACATTACCTGAAGGGACATCCACAATAATTGCCGCACAATTATAGATAAAGTTGGCCGACAGCTCTTTCTGATGGGCATTCAGAATGTCTAATGCCATTTCCTGTAATACCGGATCGATGGTTGTTCTTATTCTTTCTCCCCTGTTTTGAATGTAAAACCGGTCAGTCAGGTGCGGGGCAAGTGAAGGAAGCGGCTTCGGGATCCCGGGAAGAGGTTCATCGAGGGAAAGTGTATAAGTAAGGCTGTCGATATAATTTCTTGCGAGCAGTCTTTTAAGAAGATCGTTTCTTCTGTGCAGAAGGATATCCTGATTCTTACCGGGGTATACAAGGGAAGGGGAGTTGGGCAGAATTGCCAGGGCTGCTGCCTCCGACCAGGTAATATCATCAGGTGATTTTCCGAGATATCTCCATGAAGCCGCATCGAGGCCAACGATATTGCCTCCGAAAGGGGCGTTGGCCGTATACATTTTCAGTATTTCCGTTTTCGATCTGAAAATCTCAAGCTTAACAGCCTGAAGCATCTCTGTTATCTTCTCTCCGTAAGTTCTTTGCCTGTTCCCCCTTGAAAGCCTTGCCACCTGCATCGTGATAGTGCTGCCTCCCCGCACTATCTTTCCTGCCCTGATATTATTGATCAGAGCTTTTATGAGGGAGACTGGATTAATACCGGGATGAAGGTAGAAATGTCTGTCCTCAAAAGTGAGCAGGGCTTTTTCGAATTTTTCAGGAACAGCCATTGCAGGAGGGAATCTCCATTGACCGTCGTTGGCAATCCTTGCGCCCAGCAGGCTCCCGTCGGCGGCTTCCACGACTGTCGAGAGAGGCACTCTGAACCGGGGTAAGGGCGAAAGCAAAACCGGGATAATCAATACCCCGGCTGCCAGTGTCAATATTTTGATTTTCCTTTTCAATTTATTGTTCCACCACCCTGACCTTTGTGCCCGGAACCCGGGCGTAAAGGCCTTCGTCATACATCGCCTCACACCATACAGGAGGCTGCAGGAATTCTCCTTTATAAGATGCATTAAGTACAAGTACAAATGTTTTTGTCTCTCCTGCTTTCAGGCTGAAATATGTATATACCCTGTCATCCCTGAAATCGCGGTAATCATATGAACTTTCCCTTATCCCATAAGTGGTTTCAAAGAGTCTGGTATTCTGAATTTCCCACCCTGAAGGCACCATCTGGGTAAGTGCAATATTACCGACAGGCGAGAAAGATAAATTTGTTACTTTTGCAATCATCATAAAATCAGTTCCCTGCGAGAGATTCTTTTGGTCAACAGGCTGCAATCTGCTGTCAGCATAGCTTATCTTCATGCTCAATCCCTTTTCTGCTTCTGATTCATCTGAAACCGGGGGAATTCCTTTTCTTACAAGGTTAAGATAGATTTTCGACGAAGATGTGTTCTCAACTCTTAGAATATTTTTGCCTGTCCTTACCTGAAGCTCTTTTAAAAGAACCTTTCCGGGCTCCACTTCTCCTGATGATTTGGTTCCATTGAATGTCACACTGATATTTGCCTTACCTTTAATGTTACCCGGGAACATTTCTGTAAACTTCATATATGACAATAGGGCCCACGAAAGTGACTGGGTACTGTTCCAGCCATCTCCTTTCAGTTCATCGCAAATTGATTTCAGCAAAGGCAGTGCCTGCTCTTCTTTTTTCATAACTGAAAGAGTGTACAGGATGACCGATTTATCGCGTAAGGGACTTCCGTAAAAGTAGCCTGAATATTCATTTCCCGGGTTAATGTTCCTCATATCAAGAAGTTCCCCTGCAGCTTCCGGTCTTCCTGTTACGGCAAAAGCTGCTGCAAGGAGCCATTTTGACAGTGCCGGTATTTCTTTTGATTCCCTCAGCCTGTTCATCGGACCTCTTTCGGGGTTACCGGCCAGGGCCAGAGCCAGGAGCCTGTAAGCCTGATCATTTGCTGATTCTTTGAATGCCGGGTCGTAACGCCATTCCTGAGATGTCTTTCTCTGGTAGCTTAGCCATTTCCGCATGAAATCCGGAGGTATCCTGTAACCCTTCCTTTCAGCTTCAGTCATGAAATGGCCGGCATAAGAAGTAACCCAGTTGTCGGGCTGATAATTGCCTGGCCACAGGGCTATTCCTCCGTTATTCATTTGTCGTGACACAATTTTGTCAATAGCCTCCCGTACATTTTTTGCAACCACATCTTTGCTTTCCTGCCGTCGCGAAGAGATATCCTCAATCCAAAGCTGAGGGAATGCAGCCGAAGTTATTTGCTCGGTACATCCATGAGGATAGTTAACCAGATAGCTTAGATTCTTTTCAAGGTTGACTGAAGGAAGGAGAGATGCCTCAATTTTGGCTTCGTCGGTCGCCGGGATACCTAATGGTTCGAAAGTACTTTCATAAAGTTCGCCCGGCTCCAGGATCCTGAGTTCTGACCTCGTTTCCGGCGGATCAGGACTTCTGATATTAAGGTTGATATCATATTCTGCATTTTCGCCTCCTCCCGATGCCCTGACCCTGATTTTTGCCATGCCGGTCTTTTCTCCGACATTGAAGATGAAATCCGTGTCTTTTTCACCGGTGCCTGATACTGTGATTGATCTGACTTTTTCAGGAAAAGACACCAGGTCGTTGCTTTCGGCAAAGATGTCAACATTTCTGATATTCTCTTTCTGGATGAAAACTGTAACGGGAAGAGTGACTTTTTCGCCAGGGCTTACCGATCTTGGCGCTGTGGCAAGTATCATCAGCGGGTCCCTGACTGTAACATTTTTTTCTGTAAAACCGAAAGCCTTTTCATTTCCGGCGATTACCATCGCTCTTACCGAACCTGTATACTGAGGAAGCGAGATATGGTGAACAGCATTTTTACCGGGGCCTAACGTGAAAGGACCCAGGAATCTGACCACCGGGACGAACCTCCTGGTTTTAAAAGCTGACCTGTCAATTAGTGATTCGTCTCCACCAATTGCAAAGATACGCTGGAGGGTTCCTCCGAAAGCTCCCAGAACCTGGTCATAAACATCCCAGGTCTGGATTCCAAGAGCTTCGCGGGCATAAAAATAATTCCACGGATCCGGTGTCCTGAAGCCTGTCAGATTAAGCAATCCTTCATCCACAAGTGCGATGGTGTAAGTCATAGGCTTGCTCTTAGCCTCCCTGATCCTGACTTCAAAATTCTGACCCGATCTGACTTCCCCGGGCACAGAAATTTCGGGGTTGAGCCGGGTATCAGGGTCCTCAACAATAACCGGCACGATCCCGTAGAGCCTTATCGGCATATCATTCATTGTCTGGGCATGCGGCTGAATGACATTTACATAAGCATATACATTTGGGGCCATTTCGGGTTTCACCCTGAACCGCACCTCAGAGTTGCCTTTTAATGCGACTGCGCGGATTTCTTCAATGATTGAAGTTGAATTTTCAAGAGTGATGATTATCCTTGAATTCTCGGGTGCAGGGAATGACAGCTTTACCTCATCTCCCGGAACATATTTCTCCTTGTCGGTACTTACTGAGATAAGAGTTGCTCCTGCTGCATTTCCTTTCATTCCATATTCCCACGGCCAGTCGACAAGCACTATCTCTCCTGTTGAATGTCCCGAAGGCAACGAAACCCTTATCAGATACCGTCCCCATTCATTGCGGGGAATGTTGAAAGTGAAGGAGCCATGTCCTGCGCTGGTCCTGATAGTCTTGGTTATCACAGGTTTATAAATATCGTTGGAGATATAGGAAGCCAGGTCTTCCTGGTCCGATTCCCACCACCATCTGTATGAGATCTTGTAAACAGTGATTTCTGCTTCTGATGATACCGGATTTCCCTTTGGATCGACGGTAACAATTTTCACCTCGTTGTCTCTGTCGGTAAACAACATCCTGTCCTTTCCCTTTAGCCCTGGCAGGTCGATACCTGCGAAGGCCGGATATGGTGCAAACGGGTAAACTGCCTGTGTTATGCTTTCATCCCCTCCTGTTTCCGCAGCCCTGACGGTAAAGACAGCATTAAGCATCCCGGGAGCTTTCAGACCGGTGCCGGGATTGAAAGTAACATCCGAATTTCCGTTCCCGTCGAGGGATCCTTCGAACATTTTTTCAGTCTCTGAATAAAAGCTGGCAGCCGGGTCATCAAAATTATACTGCCTGTATTTTTCAAATTCAGTCTTTTTAGGTTTCAGCAGATATTCGATTGTCGACTTGAGATTTCCCGCGGCAGCTCCGTTAAGCCACTTAACTTTCAGTGTCCCCCTGTCTGGCAGGGATGTTAATCCAAGAATTGCAGACGGAAAGTTCAGATCGATCCTCAGCCTGTTAGGTTTGATTGTTTCAATTCTGACCCTTTTTTCAAAAGTTGCTCCTCCAATCCTTAAACGAGCCTTGTAATCACCTGTAACAGCATCGGGAGATGTAAGGCTTCTGAATACCAGAAGATTTCTCCCTCCTGGTGTTTGTATCTGGTTATCAACAACCTGCCCCATGGGATTAACAAGCTCAAAAAAAACAGGATGGTCAGCGGGAACAGTCTTGTTGAGATCCTTTACAAAAGCAGAAATGAACACAGAATCTCCGGGTCGCCATACATCTCTTTCACCGTAAATGAAGGCCTTGATCCCTTTTTCCGGTTTAACACCTGAGACATCGAATGAACTTACAGACAAAGAGGCTCCTTCATTGACCTTCAGATAATTCCTGTCTTTATCCTTCTGCGCTATGATGAGAAATGGTATCTTTTCGCAGGAGAGTTTCACAGAACCGTTTTTGCCGGTATGGCCCTTAACAATTTCCTGAAGCTGGAAATCATAGACTGTAATTGCCACTTCACTCAGTGGGAGTGCTGTGAGGATATCATTAACGAAAACTGTTATACTTTTGTCAGAACCTTTTTTTGCAATTATCCCGAAATTGGAGGCAAGGATATTTCTTGTGACCTTTCTGTCGGGATTGAAATATGCTGCTTTGCAGGGATCATCACGGTCGCGCCAGTCAAATCCGAATGAGTAGTAAATAAAATCGTCGCTGTCGGAATAGTAGTTTTCGGGGTCATCCCAGTAACTTTTGTTTGATTCTGCTGTTTCCGAAAGTGTTTCCTCATATTTTTTCATCTCATCTGTAACAGGGCACGGATAAAGTGAATATGAAGGTCTGATTGAAAGTTCCACCCTGTAAAGAATTCCGGGCTCTATATCAATGTATTCTGCCAGATCGATGGTATATAGGTTCCATCCCCCGGGGTTGCCGCCTGATGGATTTATCAGATCCACTTTTCCGGAATAAACCGGGCGGCCGAACCTTTTTACCGAATATCCTGTGTTTAATTCATTCTCCTGAAGGAAATGAGGAAGGTTATCTTCATAAATTCTGATGATCTTAAGATCGACTGCCTTAAGGTTCACTGCCCTGAACGGGAAGATAAGATTCTGTGATGAGGGTATAATAACGCCGTTTCCAATAAGGCTGATTTCAGGTTTGGCAGGCGAGAAGTCAATTGTTGTTTTAAAAGGAGAGGAGAGAGGTGTGCCTGAAGTGCTTTTCAACGAACTTTCAATGTTCAGTTCAGCTTTTCCTTCAGTAACTGATGCAGGTATTATCGTCACTATGTTTGAGTTAATGCTCATTGTCATCTCACGCGAAGGAGAGAACCAGATAAGACCTTCATGATCAGCGGAGGCGTCGACGGGATCAGAAAAAACAACATCGATCTTTTTATCATTTCCTTTGTTCGTAATAATGTCGATGACTGAAAACCCACCTTTCGGAGGAATGTTTACCGTAGTTGAACCTTTCTGTCTTACTTTCGCATTGTTTCCGTTCCATACGAGCTCGACCCTTCCCATGCTTTCTCCACGATCGATATCTGCAACTGTGAACTTATGTATTAAGGGATCGGAATGGTCCCATGCAATTCCAAGGCGTTTTCTTCCCAGCCTGGCCTGGAGATATCCCTCTACTTCAGCAGATGCTATATAATCGGAGGCTGTTATTTCGCCATGCAGAGCGTACCGGCTGCCTTCAGCCTGGCATTCAAGGGCTCCGGTTGTGACAATAAAGTCCTTCTTTTTTGTTTGCATGATCAACGGGAATTCCTTCAGTGTCTCCTTAACATCGGCAATTTTGTCGAGGTGAAGACTTCCCCTGTATAAGGTAGCTGCATCAAGTATTTTGGCCGGTCTGAATGTCAGTGTCAGATTGTCTGTCCATTCGGCCCTGCCCCTTATGGCGGGCTCGAACGTGAACAACCCCGACGGGGTTTCTTTTTTTGCCTTTGCCGCAAAAGAAGGCGTAAACCGTATTTCAATTACGGTATTCACGGATACAATTCCTGTTGTATATCCGCTTATATACTCATCAAACCCCTTGTCGATCGGGACTATTATTTCTGATATGTCTTTCGGTTTTTTGAAAGGCAGCCGGGGCTGAGGTTTTTCTTCATTACCGCACGAACAGGGTATTAGAAGAATTAAAACCGGGATAAGCAGTCTTTGGATCTTCATCTTTTCAGAATAAGGAAGTTCAAAAATAAACAGTAGGAGTTCTGTCAGGAATAAAATTACGAAAAAGAGCTGAAATTTTTAAACCGCAAGGAGGGCCGGGAATCCGGCAAAGATTTCAAAGTAAACGCTCACAAAATTACCTTTTGCCGGCATGGCGTGAATTTTGCTTCGCTTTCGGCTATATACGGTCCTATAACAATATCCTGTTCCCGAGCTGTTTTGATATAATTCCCAATGCTGTACTCAGAGTATGGTAACGTTTCATAAGTGGCAGAATCTTATCGTTATCGCCTGCTTTCTGGGCTTCTTCGAGAAGAATTTTAATTTCTTTTTGTGCAGCAATTATCTTGTCGCTTTTGAATTTCAGGACAGCATCGGGAACAATATTCTTAAGCTTCATTTCCTCAGTCTCGACATATGTCTGTTTGTCTTTCCATATCCTGCTAAGCTCATGTGATTCGGAAAGCAGATCAGCTGACAGTCTTGAAATATCAGGGTCCTCATGCTTAACGAAATGCTTATCTCCGGGAAAAAGTCCCTGGTCGGAATAAAACCTGAAGTCGGCGAATATTTTTGCGCACACCGGATCATCAAATGAAAGCTCGTCGGTTGTTATTTCCTTAACAATATAATCCAGAACAGTTATTATCTCCTCTTTACCGTCTTCCTTTCTCAGTATACGTTCCAGTTCCCTGCTGCTGTATTTCAGGAGAAGCCGGATGATCTCCTTCTCTGAATAATATGTAACAGTTTTGAATTGTACCGGCTTTACAGGCTGTACGGGAGGGACGGGAAGATCTTCAGGACCGGGGTATTTATTTCTTTCCTGAAACGACTTTTGGTGGCGAAGCTTGTTTACCTCGTTATAAAGGACAGGTTCAGCTACCTCAAGTACCGTACTGCATTCCTTTATATAAACTGTGCGTATTATGGCTTCGGGAATGACCGCGATCGACCTGACAACATCCCTGATAAGATTTGCTTTCATGACAGGATCGTTATTCGATTCGGCCAGAAGGAGCCGGGTTTTGAACCTGATGAAATCTGTTTCGTGGTCGTTTATATATTTTGTGAAATCACTGTTGCTGACTTTTTTGGAATAGGAATCAGGGTCCTCGCCGTCGGGAAGAAGCACTATCTTGACGTTCATACCTTCCTCGAGGACAAGGTCGATTCCTCTTAAGGATGCTTTTATACCGGCAGCATCCCCATCGTAAAGGATGGTTATGTTTGGCGTGAATCGTTTTATGAGCCGTACCTGCTCCTGTGTCAGTGAGGTGCCCGACGATGCAACCACATTTTCAATTCCAGCTTCGTGAAGAGACATTACATCGGTATATCCTTCTACAAGAAAGCATTTGTCTTCCTGCATTATTGCCCTTCGTGCCTGGAATATGCCGTATACTATTTTGCTTTTATGGTATATTTCGGATTCAGGTGAGTTGAGATATTTTGCAACCTTTGCATCTGACCTGAGTATGCGTCCGCCAAATCCGAGAACCTGACCAGAAAGCGAGTGTATCGGGAACATCACCCTTCCGCTGAACCTGTCGAAAATACGTTCTTCATGCCGGATCGAAAGGCCGGTTTTTAAAAGGAAATCCTCCTTATGACCGTCTTCAAGGGCTTTTTTTGTAAATGCATCCCTTTGTTCGAAGCTGTATCCGAGTTCGAACTTTTTGATGGTCTCCTGCCGGAATCCCCTTTCCCTGAAATAGGCAAGCCCTATATTGATGCCTTCATCTGAATGAAGAAGGTTTTCAGTGAACCGGCGTGCAGCATAGGCTGTTACAACAAGCAGGCTTTCCCTTTCATTCTGTTTTTCTATCTCTTCGGGGCTGCGTTCTTTCTCAACAACCTCGATATGATATTTACGTGCAAGGTATTTAAGAGCTTCAGGATAGGTAAGATGTTCATGCTCCATAATGAAGTTCACCGAGTTGCCAACTTTCCCGCATCCGAAACATTTAAAGATCTCCTTGGAGGGAGAAACGGTAAATGATGGTGTTTTTTCATTATGGAACGGGCATAATCCCAAATAGTTGACCCCCCGTTTTTTCAGCGGAACGAATTCCTGCACCACATCGACTATCTGTGCAGCATCGAGGATACGTTCTATAGTCTGGCGGTCAATCATGGATCAAAGATAGCCTCTCTTTCAGAATTTCGACACCTCTCGTAGCCGGTTCTTTTATTATCTCAACATGACGGGTGACAGGTGTGCTCACTTCTTTCGGATCGATAAGCCACAATGATGCTTTTGATGGTGCGTATTCAATCAGTCCCGCTGCCGGATAAACGTTAAGGGATGATCCTATCACAACAAAGATATCAGCTTCGGAAGTTATCCTGACAGCCTCATCCATCATAGGAACTGCTTCTCCGAACCATACAATATGAGGCCTGAGCTGACTACCCTTTTCACAAAGGTCTCCGGGGTTAATGTCGTTATAACCAATATCATAGATCAAAGAAGGATCGGCAGTGCTTCTTGCCTTTGTCAGTTCTCCATGAAGATGAAGCACTTTGGTGCTTCCTGCTCTTTCATGAAGATCATCAATATTCTGGGTGATGACATTCACGCTGAAGTAATTTTCCATCGCGGCAATGCCATAATGACCCGCATTTGGGAGTGCTTTTGAAAGCTGCCTTCTTCTTTCATTGTAAAAGCGGAGCACCAGGTCCTTATCCCTGTACCATCCCATAGGTGATGCCACTTCATAAACATCATAATCCTCCCACAATCCTCCGGAGTCACGGAATGTCCTTATACCGCTCTCGGCGCTCATTCCTGCGCCTGATAACACAACAAGTTTTTTCATGTTTCACTTATTGAACCTCCTAAAAATAGCAAATAAAAACATTGTTACCGGCATCTTTTCTTTTAACAGCCGGAGGGTTGTTGGATCAGGCCTGCGGATTTACTATTTTTGTTTTTGATAGTTACTGAATTATGAAAACGGCAAAAAATAAAATAATACTTGCCATAACAGGAGCCAGCGGGGCGATTTATGCACACAGACTACTTGAAAAACTTATTAGTCTCAGGGAGCCTCCGGATTCTGTCGCGGTTATCTTCTCCGATACTGCCACGGAGATTTGGGAACATGAGATTGGCAGCAGGTTTCAGGCTGCTCCGCCGGCGAAGCTTTATAAAAATGACAGTTTCTATGCTCCTTTCGCGTCAGGATCTTCTGACTGGAATATAATGATTGTGTGTCCGGCATCAATGGGGACTCTTGGCAGGATTGCCAACGGTGTCTCAGACGATCTTATCTGCAGGGCTGCTGACGTAATGCTTAAGGAAAAGAGGAGACTAATCGTGGTGCCAAGGGAAACGCCGTACAATCTTGTACATCTCAGGAACATGGAAACACTTGCTCTTGCAGGTGCCGTGATATGTCCGGCAACACCTTCTTTTTACAGAAATCCCTCAACTATCGATGACCTGGTAATGACTGTGGTTGAAAGGATAATTGCTCTTGCTGGTTTCGAAAATGATGCATACAGGTGGATGGGAAATGATTGATGAGAGGATAAGCAGGTTTTTGAGGCGACATCATGTTCTTACGATTGCAACCAGTGCCGGGAATGAGCCCTGGTGTGCAAATTGCTTTTACGTTTACCTTCCTGAGAGAAACTCGCTTGTCTTCACCACCGATCATCAAACCCGTCATGGGAAAGAATTCAGGCAGAACAATCTTGTTGCAGGATCAGTTGTACTTGAAACAAAAATCCCGGGAAGGATAAGGGGCATACAGTTCCAGGCCATTGTTTCGGAGCCTGAAGATGAAGTTCTGGATGAAGCAAGAAAAGCCTATCTAAAGAGATTCCCCGTTGCGATGCTGATGGAGACGCACCTCTGGTTATGCGATCTTGTTTATATAAAAATGACTGACAACAGGCTCGGCTTCGGCAAAAAACTGATCTGGATGAAAGACGCGAAACTCAATGCACCGGGCTCAGCGGATAAATAAGTTACCTCCCTTCGTCCTGTTTTTTCTGTTTCCCCAGTATTTGTTTTACAATCTTCGCAATATATTTTCCCAGTATATCAAACTCGATATTTACTATTGTCCCTTTTTTTATCTGGTGGAAATTTGTCACTTCCCAGGTAAATGGGATAATTGCAACCTGGAATGATTTGGGTTTTGAGTTTACTACTGTCAGGCTTACTCCGTTAACGGACACGGAACCTTTTTCAACAGTGATATAATCATCCTGAAGCGGTTCATATTCGAATGTATAATACCAGCTGCCTCCGGATTCGGTGACATCTGTACAAACGGCCGTCTGGTCGACGTGTCCCTGCACCATGTGTCCGTCAAGTCTCCCGTCGAGCCTTGCGCTTCTCTCAAGGTTTACCTTATCGCCTTCCTTCAGAAGCCCGAGATTCGATTTCTCAAGAGTCTCCTTTATTGCTGTGACTGTATAGGTATCCTTTTCTTTCCTGACCACGGTCAGGCA
>DAOOUQ010000044.1:0-11348 GCA_035390825.1 Bacteroidales bacterium
ATGGGACAAAAGGTGTTCTTTAAATTGAAGTATAATGGTCAGTTGTCCGAGTGGCTAGGAATCGGTCTGCAAAACCGGCTACGGCGGTTCGAATCCGCCACTGACCTCAACCTTATCCTCCCCGCGAAGCGGTGGAGGATTTTTTTTTAATATGAGGTGAACCCCGTTCACCCGAACATTAAAAAAATAATCCTGCAGGGGCAGCCGTTGGCTGACCGGAGGATAAGGCTGAATGATCTCCCCAAACCGGGTCATAGAAGGTAATCCTAATAAAGAAAAGGACAGTGAATATCTCAAGTAATAACTGAACCAAAATTAATCGGGATAAAACCGACCGCTATTTCGCAAAAATCCAAAAGTTCATTAAATATTCATTTTCGTGATTCTACATTTGGCCCGGATCAGCAGAAAATATTATGTTAAATTTAAATAGGGAATCATGAAAAAGTTATTGCTAATTCTGGTTGCTGCCGCGTTATTTATGTCAGGCTGCAACAAGGCAGAAACAAATGACGGCCCAGGCAGGTTGTCAATCAGAATCACCGACGCTCCTCTCAACATTGCCGATGTAGAAGCTGCCTATATTACAATCTCAAAGATCGAAATCCGCCAGGCCGATATGGATGACTCTTATCCTTTTCTTGAACTGCCGGTTGATCCCGTAACAGTCAATGTGTTTGAATTGAGGAACGGAATTACCGAAGAACTTGTAAATCTAGAGGTTCCGGTTGGGGATTATGATCTTGTCAGGATCCATGTTGACGAGGCAAAACTTAAACTTAAAGACAATGATGAGGAGTTTGTTATGAAAGTCCCGAGCGGGGAACAAACAGGTATAAAAATGTTTGTTGATCCTGTAATTCATGTGGAAGGCGGAATTTCGGCTGAATTGCTCCTCGATTTTGATCTCTCACAGTCATTTGTAATGAGAGGCCACGATGCACAGAACGGATTTATATTCAAACCATGCATCAGGGCCTCAAATATTTCAACATCCGGCAGAATTGAAGGTGTTGTAACAGACGATACTGAAGGCAAAGCCCCTGTTGAAAATGCAACCGTTACCCTTCAGAAAGGAACTGAAGAACCAATAACTGCTCTTACCGATGCAACAGGCCATTATGCTTTTATAGGTGTTCCTGCAGGAACATATTCAATGATAGCATCCAGGGAGAATTATGTCGAAGCAGTCGCTGAAAGTGTTGCAGTCGTTGCTGGAAACAAGACTGCTCAGAATTTTGTACTAAAAGGTCTGCCGGTTTATGTAAGCTCAAAGATTGCAAAGGAAGTTCCGGGGGTAATTGAAATGACTTTCAGCAAGCCTCTTGTCACTGCCAGTGTTCCCGATGTTGAAGCTTTTACAGTTACGTTGAATACATTGCCAAGAGCTGTAACAGCAGTTGCTGTTGATGGCACGAAGGTAAAACTGACACTTGCGAGCCCTGCCATCAAAGGCGACGTGATTAAAGTTGCCTATACTAAACCTGCCACAAATCCTCTTAAAACAGAAGATAACCTTGAGGTACCGTCTTTTGATGCAAAGGATGTGACAAACAATGTTCAATGACAATCCCTTTAACTTTAATAAACCCGGGGCGCTTGCTCCGGGTTTTTTATTATTTTTAACTCAAACATGTCAAATCACCGTTGGGGTGTTCAATAAAGTGAAGATTATAAATTAAAATCAACAGCATGGTGTTCTTTGGTCCGAAAAGCAGATTTAATGAGTTCAGGGAAGAATTCACAAAAGAGACGGGAATAGCCAATGTCGAGGAGAACATGGCTTTATATGCACAATATGTTACAGCACGGTTCGCCGATATGAACAACCGTCTTCTGGGCGATCTGAGCCGGGATATTCAGGAATTGCAGAAAGTGCTGAAAAAAGTATAGCTCCTTATTTCAGGGATCTTACTGCAACTTCCTTGTAATAGACTGTTGACAATGAATCGTGGTTCTGCAATCCGATATAACCTGCAGGCGGACGCGGTCCCCTGTCAGGTTCAAAATCGCGTGTCTTCGGAGGAACAGAATCTCCTTCGGTGAAATCGGTTACCTTTTCACCGTTGACAAAAACCATTGTCCTGGGTCCGTCAAGGGTTATTTCCATAGTGTTCCATTCTCCGGGCTTTTTCTGCGGATGAGCCATAGCTTTTGTAAGAGAATAAAGTACTCCCGTGCAATGATAGTCTCCTCCCACATGCCTTGTTCCGTTGTCGATCTGAACTTCATACCCTCTGTTGACGGCATACCATTCATCGGTGGGCTTTTCAGGGATTCTTATGAAGACGCCCCCGTTGCAGTCATTATCCCTGACCGTGTACACTATCCTGATTACGGCATCACCGAACTTTTCGGAGGGATAAAGCAACATGCCCATGCCTCCGACAGTTTTAAGCATGCCGTCTTCAACTTCGAACTTACCCGGACCAACCTGCTCCCAGCCGGTCAAATCCTTTCCATTGAAAAGCTGACGCCAGTTCCTTTCCTTTACTGAACAGGAAATAAGAAGTGCCAGGAAAAAATAAACCATGAGATTCTTTTTCATAGCATTAAAATTTCAGTAATAACCAAATTACGAAATTCTAAGACAAGTGAATGAGAATCGGGAAGATAAAATCACCTTCGGCGTTCAGTTTCGCACGGGCAGGGGATGGCTTTGTGCTTTTTGTATTTTCCGTTTACCGAACAACCGGCAAATATAATTATCAGAATCAGCACCCCTGCTGCAAGAAATGATTTCCCGATTAGGGATTTTGTTTTTTCTGCTTTCATTTTTGATTCGCTTCCCCCTGCTTTATCAGGCAATAATAATAAATTTTACCACGATTTCTCCTGAATCCGGTAGAGGATAATAACGTGACGGGCGGACAGATTATTTTCCCGTCGCTTATAACGTTTTATATCAGAAAGAGGCTTTTACAAGAACATTGTTTTCATACTTGTATTCGCTTACCCTGTAAACCACCGATGAATCATTTTCAATCTGGTAAGTCCAGTTGCCGTGAGCATCGGGGGTTGAATACAACCTTCTCAGATAGAGCTTGTCGCCCACGGAAAAGTCACACTTTTTACCATAGGCTGATAGTTTTCCAAATGAATTGAACAGGGTTGTTTTGATCCAGATCAGATTTGTGCTGCCAAATATTTCCGGGCCAGTGTGCCTGTAGTCGATAAACTCTCCCACATATCTTCTGGTATTTATTAGCTCGCCTTCCCTTACCTGTGAGGTTACTTTCCTGGCAGTATTGCAGGAAGCACAAATAAAAATAATTAAGACAAGTAGAAATTGTTTCATGCAATATTGTTATTTATTGTTAGTGTAAAAATAGAACTCAGAGTCATGTTTGTCAAGAACCAAAAGCCCATTTGACGGCCGGATAAGCTGTATAAGAAGTTGAATTGTCAACAGAATTGAAGATATGACGGCCGGACAAAGGCTACTCCTCAATCAGAAGTTTTATTTCGTCAAAAGCATTATCAAATTTATATGGAAACCAATATCAGTGACGGCCCCGGAGCTTCTGTTAATACTTTAACAGATAGAATAACAGACAGATATGATAATCAGTTGTTTTGTGAAATGGTAAAATCCAATTTTGACAAACGCCTGGAAACAAATGATAAAAAATGTTGCTTCTATTCCTCCCGAAGAGGTTCCGGATCATTTCCATGCCGGTGTTTATGCGATTTTGTATCTGTAGGCATTGGTTTCTCTTCTGATAAACCCCAGCTTTTGATACAATATGTTCGCTGCAATCCGTTCCGGCCTCGACGTAAGGTCGATGTCCACGGCGCCAGCGGATTTTGCAAAACCTATGGCAAAAAGCATCATTTCCTTTCCTATTCCCTTTCCTCTTTCTGATTCATCGACTACCACATCTTCGATCCAGAATTTCTTCCCGGTTGGAATGTCATATGTTACAAGTGTGAATAATCCTGCTATATTCCCTTCTTTTACTTCTGCGACGAACAAACGGGTATTCTTCGATCTTATAATGCCTTTAATATGTTCCCTTGTCGGGGGAGCCTTATCAGGGTTTAGCTGGGGAACCAGACGTATCACTGCTTTATAAATGTTCTCTCCGAATCTTCTTATTTCCCTAATCCTTAAGCCTGCGGGAGGGCTATCGGTTGTTGTTTTTGTCATAATCCCAATCTGATTTATGTCTAAAGATACTTGATTCCGGCCGGAAGTCTTTCATGATTTCAGGTTCAGGTAAGTACAGCAAAATTTTATAGTCAATTTTTAGTAAACGGGTGTGGAATATTTGATAAAAAAGTACTTTTGATATATTGATTTCCTGAATGTAATGTATTTTGGATGACTGACAATTTAAAAATCATCTGTTATGCCCGACAATTTTATTAACCTCAATAATCCGGATTTTTACGGTATACTTCTGAGGTTTGTGATCAATACAGCTTTCCTGATTGTGCTTATCGGAGTTGTATATTTTCGTTATACCAAAAAGGAAAAGTTTCTCTTCACCTTTTTCCTTATGGGGATCATTGTATTCTTTATTACTGCCATGCTCAAGTCGGTATTCATTGAATTCGGCATGGCTGTTGGTCTTATAGCGATTTTTGCCGTGCTGAGGTTCCGGACGAGGAATTTCAGTCTGAAAGACATGTCGTATATGTTTGCTACAATAGGCGTCTCTGTTATAAATTCCCTGAAACTTGTCGGATTCCCGGTTCTTGGAGTAATAATTTTTAACCTGATAATAATAGCCTCAGCGGTAATACTCGAGGAGTTCACGATCAGGCATAATACGACGACCTACACGATTGTTATTGAGGATCTCGACTTGCTTAAAAACAGTAAAAAGCAGAAGTTGCTCAAGGAACTCAGTTCTCTTACGGGTAAGGAAATAGTAAGATTCAAGATCAGGGAGGTGGATTACAAGGAAAAGGAAGCCAAAATCGACATATTCTTCAGGGATATTTAATTCTCATTCCGGAGGTTCCCTTTCCAGCTTCATCTCTCCTGACGGTCTTTTTATTTCAACCCCAACCGGTATGGCATTGCCAAAAACCGGATATCCGTTAAGATCCCATGTGAATTTTTGTGCCCTTATATCCCTTTCCCAGCCCTCCTTTGTACCTTTCTTTGAATGGTATATTATCCAGTCTTCCTTACCATCGGGCGATTTTACGAACGAACAGTGCCCTGTACCAAACGGACCGCTGAAGACGGGTCCGGTTTTTTCCCACGAAGAGGGATCTGTAAGCGGGCTGTCAGGGCTTTTTAATTCAAGCATGCCTATCCTGTAATCTGTTGTCCATGATTCCCGGCATGAATAAATGATGAACAATTTGTTCAGTTTTGTCAGGATTTCCGGGCCCTCCTGAAGGTTGAGAGGGCCGCCGGTCTCCCATGTTTCTTCCGGCGAAGATATCCTGACCCGCGGACTTTCAATCGTGTAAGGATTCTTCATCGGTGCAATATACAGATGTTGGGATGTTTTGTCAGTCAGGGCAGGCTTTTCCCATCCCGACCATAAGGCATAGAGTTTTCCCCTGTATCTGAAAACTGTCATGTCGATTGCCCAGGTGTTTTCAGTTTTCATATCGGGATTATCGCCTGTATAGAGCATTCCCATATCCCTGTAAGGGCCCATGGGGTCTTCGGTCGCAGATTGGAGCACCCCTGTTTTCTGATGAATGTAAGGCGGTCCCGATTCACCGGCGGCATAATATATATACCATCTGCCGTCGAGGAAGTGCAGCTCCGGCGCCCAGACACATGATCTGTTCCAACCTGTGTCGGGAGCCTCCCAGATTCTTTTTGTTTCCCCCTTCCTTGTTATGAAACGGGATCGTGAAATACTTATACATCGGCCCGAAGCTGAACAATAGTAATAGTATCCGTCTTTTCTGACAAGCCATGGATCGGCTCCGTCGAAAAGAGGATTCATGAAATAACCGCTTTTTGACTGATCCGGAGCCTCCTTATATGTATGGCTTAAGGGAACTGATACCAGTAAGGCCGCCAATGGAAGAAGACACCTGAACATCATTTACTTAAATCTGGACAGCAGGTCTTTAACTGCATCCTTATGCACCATGAAATCCATCATCTTGAGCTTTACATAATCCTCTGAGAAAAAATAATATCCGAATTCCTTTGCGGCGGGATCATTATTTCTTGAACCCGAGCCTGAATCCTTTATCAGGTACCAGTCTTTCCCGTCCTTCTCCAGATACCCGACAAGATGCATGCCGTGATCGTCTGTTGTTGTCTGGTTTGAAAATCTGAACTGACGGGCTTCATCATTGATAAATGCCGAAGGGATGTCGAAATCGGGAATTACAGCACACTGGGTTGTCCTGTCGAGGCCGGGTTCGGATACATCTCCGCCTATGCTCACGGTAAAACCCTTTCTGACAGCATTCTTTAGGGCAGCCATGAAGTCGCTGAGAGGGACATTGTAATAAACATCGCTGTGCCACCAGTTGTCGGGAACCTTGTATTCAACCTGCTTATAATATGGCTCCTGCATATATGACAGAATATCAACATAATCATCGGGATTTACTCCGACCACTTCAGCCAGGTATTGTACAGGACTCATCTTTTTCCCGTTAACTGTCACTTCTGTGGGAGGGACGCCCATATAATGGTTCATGATCGACTTAACGGTTTCCACTGCTGTCTCCTCATTCCACGATGAAGTTTCTCTGAGAGAGTTCATATATTTCTCCAGTTCTTTGAACATTTCGACATGATTATGGAATTTGCGTCCTCCTGTGAACCCGGTATAAGACTCAAAAGGCACGATCCCGTATTTCTTCCACATCCTTGTTACCGCATTGGCTTCTGAACCTTCTGCAAAGGCAGAATTCCCCCTTTCCTGTACAAACCTAAGAGTCTTCTCAACATATTCCCAGTAAACAGTGTACATTTCAGACAGCCTTACCTGGACTTTGTTTAACCTGTAAGCTTCCGATTCGAGAAATGAAGTTGTGCTGAAACACCAGCATGTGTTTGTTGCGCCCTGTGAGACAGGAGGGTTATGCCATTGCCTGGTTTTATAGAGATCGATTTTATTTGGCAGTGAAACACCCGAAAGGTCAAGAGAAAACCTCCTGGCAGGACTTGCCGGCCCGGCCTTTTCCTTTACTTCCCTGTCGTCGCGGAGAATAGAGTTTTCATAATAGCCGGGTTTGTATTCCCGGAAAACAGACTTGTCACGGGTCTGTGCATTGATGTTAAAAATACTTGATAACCAAATTATTACAATTACGGACGGGATTGATCTTTTCATATTTAATAAATTTTGTTTACTGTGACTTCATTGAAGAATCTGTGAAGATAGTAAGTTTTTCCTTTTGCCCAGGTGAAGTGAAACTTATTGCATGAATCCCGTTGACGGGGGAGTGGGATCGTTTTCCTTTATCCTTCTCCTGCACAACTGCTCAACCTCAAACACATCAGGTATCCCTGAAATAAATATTTTGTCCGGGACATACCGGTCAGGTCCGTTTTTCCGGCTTACCATACTGCCTGTTCTCATCCCAAGAGTGATATTACCGTTCTTTTCATTTCCTGTCACCTCAATGTCGCCTGAAAACTGTTCCCAGTCTATTGACCGGAATTTCCCCTTTTCCATGCTTATTAGTCTTTTTGGAGTGCCCACAAAATAGCCTCCTTTTTTGAACAGCATTCTGAAACCTGCATATACAAGAATCAGTCCTATGAGCACAAACACACCGATAATAGCCCCGGGGAGCAGGATGGGTTTTAGGTTTCCCGGTCCTGCAACAGTCGGTACATCGTTGGTAAGAAAATGAACTTCCTTTCCCTGGAAAAGAGGGCCGAGGAACAAAACAAAGAATACCATCGAAAATGCGAGCCATGCAAATCCGAATATGAGCATTGCAAGAGATGCCTTAGGCTGTGTGGCATGCTTTGCCTTAACGGCAAAATCCCTGGTCTCAGATCCTATATAGGAAACCAGTTCAGGCGGAAGGGGAATGGATTCATACATAATGTCTTTATTTGCGTTTATTCTGCTTTTCAGCAAGCCTTGCAAGTTCGTCAGATTCATAAATCATCTTTCCTGAAGAGAATCCTGAGATCTTTATCATGCTTCGTGCAACATCTGCCGCCTTTATCCCTCTGTACCGTGCAAGAGGGCCGGCGAATATCCACCCAAAGATCTTCATGAAAATAACTGCAATTTTCTCCCCGAACCTGAATTCCTTTCTGTTGCCCATCAGAAGTGACGGACGGACGAATTTAAGCTTTCCATGGTATGCTTCTTTAACTTTCGTTTCCATCTTGCCTTTTGTCTTCAGATAGAAATTTGAAGATTTCTCGTCTGCTCCAAGGGAGGAAACAACAACCAGAGATGGAATAGCTAATGTCTCTGCCAGCTCCGCAACTGCTACAGGAATATCAAGGTCCACTTTCAGGAAGGAATCCGGTGAACCTGCTTTTTTTATTGTTGTCCCGATACAGCAGAAGAATACATCACCTTTTAGAGTATCCCTGTGATCGTTAAGTTTTGAAAAATCAGACAGGATTATCTGTTTTATTTTATCAGAAAAAAAATCCAGCCGGGTTCTGACAACTGTTTTAATTTCGTCAAATTCATTATCCTCAGAAAGCAACTTGCAAAGCTCATTTCCTACCAGCCCCGAGGCTCCGAATATGACTGCCGTCTTTTTCATGTTATGTTGTTTTCCCTTGATATCCATTTATCAACCGATGGGGCAGTGTAGTTTTCCATCAGGTCAAGGAGTTCAGTAATATCGTCGCTTATCAGAAGCATCTTCCTGTTTTCTTCCTTCAGGAAACCTTCGGTTACCATTTTTTGTGTAAGTATTCTTAAAGGGTCATAGAAGCCGTTTATGTTCAGCAATCCCGCAGGCTTTTTATGAAGGCCCAGCTGGCCCCATGTGAGAACCTCAAAAAATTCCTCCAGCGTACCGAATCCACCCGGCATCGCTATCACCCCATCCGAAAGCTCATGCATCTTTCTCTTTCGTTCATGCATCGAGTTTACCATTATCAGTTGCGTGAGATTGGCATGAGCAATTCCCTTTTTGCCAATGAATTCCGGAAGGACACCGATTACCTCACCGCCTCTTCTCAGTGCTCCGTCAGCCACATGATTCATCAGTCCGATATTTGTACCACCATAAACAAGGCCGATTTTGCGTTCAGCCAGTATTTCCCCCAGTTGCCTTGCGGATTTTTCATATATACCGTTCTTTCCGGGGCTCGATCCGCAAAAGACAGAGATCCTTTTCATTGCGATTTTTCTTGTTCACATGCCTGTGGCATGTAAAATCTTAATGTTTCTTTCATTACTTTTATGCTAATTTACATTATTCCTGATTCGTGTCTGTTTCAACAGACAATTAAAATTTATAGCATCAATGAAAAAGATAATTAGACCTTCTCTTGTAGCTTTCCTGATACTTCTGGTTTCAGGGAACAGTATGACCGGGCAGTCGGATTTTGGCTTCAAACCGGCGGCATCAAATATTCAGGGAGCCGAATTCCCCAAAATTTCCATGGATAACAGCGTATATGTAAGGTTAATGGCTCCCGGTGCACAAAAGGTTCAGGTTCAGGGAGGTGACGGATTATGCCCGAAACCTCTTGATCTTAAAAAAGACAGTACAGGCAACTGGAATGGAATTATTCCTTCTGCAGGTCCGGGTTTTCATTACTACTGGTTCATAGTCGACGGCCTCCGGGTCAACGATCCCGGCAGCGATACCTATTTCGGTTACGGAAGGCCGACAAGCGGAATAGAAATCCCAATTGCAGATGAAGATTTCTTCATTGCAAAGAATGTACCCCACGGAGAAGTAAGGGAACACTGGTATTATTCCGAAATTACCGGAAAATGGAGGAGGGCCTTTGTTTATACTCCTGCAGAATATGACAAGAACCCCAAGAAGAGATATCCTGTCCTTTATCTCCTCCATGGTGCGGGAGAAAACGAAAGAGGCTGGTCTTTCCAGGGTAGGATGAATTTCATAATGGACAACCTGATTGCTGAGGGAAAGGCTGTTCCGATGATTATTGTGAACGATAACGGTTATGCCACGGCAAAGGATGCCCCGGCAACACCTGCAGGTTTTTCAGCACGCGATATGACTAAAATGGCAGAAACCCTCGAAAAGGTTTATGTTCAGGAAATTATCCCCGGCATTGACAAATTCTACAGGACAAAGCCCGGCAGGGAATACAGGGCAATGGCAGGATTATCGATGGGTGGCCTTCAGACAATGCTTATAGGGTTCAATCATCCCGAGCTTTTCTCATATTATGGTCTTTTCAGCGCTGCCATTATCGGCAATGTAATGGATAATCCAAAGACTGCCTTCAATGGATTGTTTGCTGATCCGGTTGCTTTCAACAAGAAAATAAAGGTTCTCTGGTTCGGTGCAGGATCGGGAGAGACACAGTTCGTAACAATGATGAACGACTCGAGGAAGAAGCTCGAAGAACTCGGTATCACATCCACCGGGTATGTCTCCCAGGGTACATTCCATGAGTGGCACAGCTGGCGCAGGGATCTGAGGGAATTCGCCCCTCTGTTATTTAAATAACAATACTACTGTGACCATTTCGAAGGTTTCCTGTCCCAGCGATGCTTTTCTAGTTCGCTCATAAGTGCAGGATCAAGGAGTCCTTTGTCGCTTGCCGAAAGGTTCGACAGGGTGTGTGCCGGCTTTCTCATGCCAGGAATTATAGTACTTACAGTTGGTTCCCCGAGAATGAATCTAAGAGCCATTTCAGGCATCGTCATTCCATCAGGCAATATTTTTTTAAGAGCCTCGGCACGTTCAACACTCGGGATAAGGTTTTCAGGGACAAAATAAGTATTGCGCCAGTCACCAAACGGCCATTTGCTGTCCTTCGTCAGTGTTCCTGTAAGAGTACCTTC
Organism: Bacteroidales bacterium; assembly: GCA_035390825.1. Taxonomy (GTDB): domain Bacteria; phylum Bacteroidota; class Bacteroidia; order Bacteroidales; family VadinHA17; genus LD21. The sequence goes on from DAOOUQ010000044.1 coordinate 10,914, forward strand.
ATCAAAAGGCACTCGTGCAATCACAGCCACATCCATTTCGCGGCACGCGGGGAATAGTTCGTCTTTCGGATTCTGGTCGAAGATATTGTAAATGACCTGGACCGAGTCGATGAGCCCGCTCCTGACTGCCTTTACTCCGTTCCACGGTTCCCAGCGGTTAAGGCTGATACCGATGGCATGAAACAAACCCTGCTTTTTAAGATCAAGCATCTTGTTTATACCCCTTTCATCTTCGAGCCAGTGGTCTTCCCAGGTATGGAACTGCATTATGTCGAACGATTCAAGCCCGGCATTCTTAAGGCTCCTGTTTACATATTCCTCAATATGATCGGGAGGGAAACAGTCGTCGAGCGAGTATTCCCTCCTTGCCGGCCATTTGAAGTTCTTCGGAGGTATTTTCGTGGCAGTATAGAGCTTTTTGTCCTTGTTGGCCCT
>DAOOUQ010000045.1:0-10818 GCA_035390825.1 Bacteroidales bacterium
AAAAAATCCAATAAAAAAGCCGTCTCAATTTATGTTATGAGACGGCCTCTTTTTTGTTTATCTCTTTTTTTGCCGGGGTTTGTTAAGTTCCCACAGTACAATTCCTGCGCTTACAGCAATATTGAATGAGTGCTTTGTCCCGAACTGAGGTATCTCAATGCACATATCGCACATATCGACAATTTTCTGGTCCACTCCGTTGACCTCATGTCCGAATACCAGAGCATATTGATGTCCTTCTTCAATTTCAACATCCTGCAATGCCACCGATCCTTCAGCCTGTTCCACTGCCAGTATCTTAACTCCCGTTGACTTCAGTTCCGTGATTGCTTCGGCAGTTGATCTGTAATAAACCCATTCTACTGATTCGGTTGCCCCAAGTGCTGTCTTTTGAATATCCCGGTGAGGTGGCCTTGCCGTTATTCCGCAAAGGTATATCTTAGGGGTAAGGAAGGCATCCGCCGTCCTGAAAACAGACCCTACGTTATTATGGCTCCTTACATTATCGAGGACAATGAAAAATGCTGATTTCTGAGCGCTTTTATATTGCTCAATGCTTTTACGACCAAGCTCTTTATTGAGAAGCTTACGCATCCTTTTTTATGCTAAAATAGCGAAAATATCCTTTTAATTTTCTATATTAACCTTTTGTGGCTTTAACCCGTTAATGTTAATCTGATACCTGCCATTATGAACATACATGAATTTCAGGGTAAATCAATTCTAAGGTCGTATAATGTTGATATTCAGGAAGGATTTGTTGCTTCAACAGTCGACCAGGCTGTTCTGGTCGCACGGCAGCTTCAGGAAAAATTCAGTACCCGGAATTTTGTAATAAAGGCACAGGTTCATTCAGGCGGCAGGGGCAAGGGCGGGGGAGTGAAGCTGGCAAAATCGGTCGATGAGGTTGCAATCATTGCACGGCAAATGCTGGGAATGACACTTATTACACCGCAGACCGGCCCGGCGGGTAAAAGAGTAAACAAGATCCTTGTTGCAGAGGATGTCTTCTACGAGGGGAGAGAGGAGCCAAAGGAATTCTATATAAGCGTACTGCTTAACAGGAAGACCAGCAGATACACGGTTATGTATTCACCTGAGGGAGGCATGGATATTGAACAGGTGGCAGAGCGCGCCCCCGGGCTTATTTATTCAGAGGAGATTTCCCCCCTTGCCGGATTACTTCAGTTTCAGGCTCGCAATATAGCTTTCAGGCTTGTTCCGCGGGGGGAGGCGAATAAAAACATGCAGAAATTCGTGGCTGGTATTTACGAGGCATTTACAGGATGTGACGCCCAGCTTCTTGAGATTAATCCTGTCTTGAAAACCAGCGATGATAGAATCCTTGCCGTTGACTGCAAGATGATACTTGACGACAATGCCCTTTTCAGACATCCCGACCTTGCCGGAATGAGGGATCTCGACGAAGAGGATCCCGTTGAGGTTGAAGCAGGAAAGCATAACCTAAATTATGTTCGTCTCGATGGTAATGTTGGCTGCATGGTTAACGGAGCAGGCCTGGCAATGGCAACAATGGATATTATCAAATTGTCAGGAGGATCTCCGGCGAATTTTCTTGATGTTGGAGGGAGTGCGAATGCATCCACGGTGGAAGCGGGCTTCAGGATAATACTTAAAGATCCTGCTGTTAAAGCCATCCTTATAAATATTTTCGGGGGTATTGTAAGATGCGACAGGGTGGCAAACGGTGTCGTGGAAGCATATAAATCGATCGGGGAAATAAGTGTCCCGGTTATTGTCCGCCTTCAGGGGACAAACGCCGCAGAAGCGAAGAATATAATAGACAACTCAGGTCTTTCAGTCGTTTCGGCAGTAAGCTTCGGTGAAGCAGCTGAAAAAGTCCACGAAGCCCTGGCATCCTGACTTCAGGATTTCAGCCGCTTTATTTCTTATGCGAGTTGTCGCAATACGGTTTGGCGGAAGACCGGCCGCATCGGCATAAATAGACTTCTTCAGGGGTATCGGTCAGATCTCTTTTAAGATCCTTTAGAATAAAATTCCCTGTGATCTTTATGGGTCCGTCGTCAATCACCTCGATAATTACGCCTTTGTTTTTGTTGTCGTTGTTTTCCATAAATCCTATATATCTTCAAATCCTGTTTTCCTGTGTGTGCCGTCACAAAAAGGCTGATGGCCGCTTTGGCCGCACCGGCACAATGAAATGATGCCATCCTTCATCTCCTTGTCGTTATTGCTGTATATGAACCTGAAATCGCCCTTGATGACAACAGGTCCGTCAGTCATTACTTTTACTGTAACAGGATTGTCATGGATCACAGGCTCTTTTTGACCAACGAGTTCGGGTCTCCTGAAATTAATATGGTTTGTCTGGTCAATGCTGACGTTCCTGTTTTTTGCTTCATCGTTCCATTTCCAGGTCAGGGCTTCGGTCGGGCACATATTTACCACTTCGATGATCCTGTCAGATACCGCGCCGTTCAAATCAACCCAGGGTCTTCTTCCCGGGTCAAAAACTTCAATAAGCTCCCTGTAACAATAAGAAGCATGGACACAGGCATCAGGTTTCCAGTATACGGTTATTTCCCTGTTGCTGTATTTCCTTCCGCCCGAAAACTTATTCTTGTCTCTTTCCATCTTAGAATCATTTGTTTGCAATTTAGTACATTTTGTGTAATAAAATATTACCTTAGCAAGGTCAGGTAAAAGGCTTATTTTTATCTTTGTCCGATAATTGCTGATCGAAAGTTAACTGGGGTGTGAATCAAAGTGATAGTTTAATGAAAAGGATTTTTTGGCGGATTGTTGCCAGGGTTTCCCATCGGTTTTCAGCGTTTGTATCCATGCTGTTCTTTTCTTTAGTGCCTGCACATGCTTCTTCTGTTCAGATTCATGGTGGTTTTCCTGAAGGTCCTTCCATTACTTCATCCTTTCTTTCTGCCAATGCCGCGGATTTCATTCCGACTCTCGCCATAAGCCTTATTGTGATCTTCATTCTTATAATATACTTTTTGTCAAAACTGAGGAAAGCAAACAGAGAACTAAGAGAAAGGAACAGACAGATTGAAGAAATAAACCTGGATCTTCAAAAGGTCAACAGGGACCTTTCAAAACAAAAGGAGGCAATAACGCGCGAATATTCGTATTCGGAGATATTTTACAGGATGTTGATACAGTCGGCTGACGACGGAATCTCCTTTTATGACAGGGACTGGAACCTTAAATTCGCAAATGAAGCATTTTACAGGGTAATAGGAATGGATAAGGCTGCTTACGATGCATCAAGCATGGCTGACCTTATTCACCCGGAGGACAGGATATATGAAAAATTAAGAAGAGATGCCCTGCAGTCAAAGGGATTTTTCGAGACAGAACTCAGGCTAAAGCATGCTGGCGGACATTATGTAAACCTCTCAACAAGATCAGTTACAGTCAAAAATGAGAACAATGAGATTATCGGAGCTTTGACAATCTCAAGGGATATCACCGCGCTAAAAAAAGTGCATGAAGATCTTGTTAAGGCAAAAGTTGAGGCAGAAGCAGGGAACAGGCTCAAGGCAAGCTTTCTTGCAAATATCTCTCATGAAATAAGGACTCCCCTTAACAGTGTCGTGGGATTCGCAAATCTCCTTCTGGCTAATGACATAACAAATGAAGTCAAGGAAGAATATATTGAACATATCAATCACAACAGCGAAAAACTTTTGCAGATTATAGGTGATATTATCGACCTTTCAAGGCTTGAAAGTTCACAGATTGAGATCACCTATGAGGAGGCATCGGTCAACAGCATTGTAAATGAAATAGTTGATGAGGCAAGAAAGATCATTAAGCGCAATGAGAAGTCGATAATTGTCAATGTGATAAACATGCTCGAGGAAAGCGGAGATCTCATCTTTACCGACAGGATCTGGCTGAAAAGAGTGCTTAATCATTTGATGGACAATGCCGTAAAGTTTACTCTTGAAGGTTCCATACGGCTCACGTATGGCCGTGAAAACGAGAATCTTATTTTCAGGGTGAAGGATACCGGTATCGGTATCAACAAAGAAAACCTTGATCATATCTTTGAGGAATTCAGGCAGGAAATTGGGGGCCACCACAGGCCTTTTGAAGGACTGGGTGTAGGTCTGACACTTGTAAAAGAAGTGGTTGAACGAATGGGAGGCAGGATATTCGTACAATCAGAAAAAGGGGTGGGATCCGAATTCAGTTTTTCAATCCCTTACCGTCCGGCAGGGGGAAGCACAAAGCTCAAGGCCAGAATGACATCATCTGAGACTCATGCAGTTCAGCCCAACTGGAGCAAGAAAACATGTCTCCTCGTCGATGATAACAAAGATGTTCTGCTTTATCTTCACAGGGTGCTTTCAGATACCGGGATTAATACGCTGACGGCCCGCTCAGGAGTTGAAGCTCTTGACCTGGTTAAAGACAACCCTGGCATCGATCTGATACTTCTCGACATGCAAATGCCGGAAATGAACGGGATAGAGGCTACGAAGGAAATCAGGAAAATCCGCAAGGACATTCCTATTATTGCGCAGACAGCCTTCATTTTTGAAGATGATAAGGATATTATACTCGAAGCCGGATGTGATGCATGTCTCATCAAACCCATCAGGAAAGACCATCTCCTTACCGTAATGTCGAGTTTCTTCAAATCGATTTAGTTCCCTGTATTGAATCAGTGGCTTAAAGATGATGGATAATCATTTTGCTGATATTATCTTGCCTCTTGCGGTAAAAGGGACTTTCACCTACGCCATACCTGAGACTGCAGCCGGTAGCATTTTTGAAGGCTCAAGGGTGCTTATCGGGTTTGGAAACAAGAAGCTGTATTCCGGAATTGTAAACAGGATACACGATATACCACCGGCAGGAAGACAGGCCCGGACGATTGAACGCATCCTTGATCCTTATCCTGTTGTCAGCAGCCTGCAGCTTAAGTTCTGGTCATGGATCGCCGATTATTATATGTGCAGCCTTGGTGAAGTAATGAAAGCTGCCCTGCCGTCAGGCCTTTGCCTCGAGGGAGTTACCACGATCCCTGTCGCCGAAAAATACAGGCCCAAAACAGAGACTTTCGTCAGGCTTGCCTCTGATTTTACTGCCTCTCATCTGAACGAAATCCTTGATAAGCTGTCGAAGGCTCCGAAACAATATGACCTTCTTGTTGATTATCTGAGATTAAGTGGTTACGCCGGGGGACTACCCCCCAAGCCGGTCCTTAAAACATTGCTACTCATTGAATCACATTCCTCGGCCGCCGCGTGTGAGGCTCTGATTAAAAAAAACATCCTGACCGCGGTCTCGCTTGAAACCGGAAGGCTCACCGATTGCAACACAACTCCTGAGCCTCCTAAAACCCTGAGCAATGACCAGAATGTTGCCCTTGAGTCATTAAGGAAATGTTTCGAGGATAAGGATATAGCGCTGCTTTTCGGAGTCACATCGAGCGGGAAAACGGAAATATATATCCATCTCATTGAAGAACAGCTTAAGAAAGGTAAACAGGTGCTTTATCTCCTCCCTGAAATATCACTGACAACACAGATAATTCAGCGTCTTAACCGGCATTTCGGTTCCACGACCGGTGTTTATCATTCCCGCTTCAACAACCAGGAAAAGGTAGAGATATGGAACAGGGTTGCTGGAAGGGGCAACGGGAAAAACTACAACCTGGTAATTGGGGCACGGTCGGCTCTTTTTCTTCCTTTTACCGGCCTCGGGCTTATTATTGTCGATGAAGAACAGGATGGATCATATAAGCAGCATGATCCGTCGCCACGTTACAATGCCCGTGATTCTGCAGCCGTGCTGGCAGCCCTTCACGGGGCTAAAACCATACTTGGATCTGCGTCCCCTTCAATAGAAAGCTATTATAATGCCATCACTGGTAAATACGGACTGGTTGAGCTGAAACAGAGATATGGCTCAATAAGGATGCCTGATATAATACTTGCAAACACAAGGGAAGCTTACAGGAAGAAGCTCATGGTCTCCCATTTCACACCACAGCTGCTTGAAGCCATGGATGATGCACTGGGGAGGGAGGAACAAATAATCTTGTTTCAGAACAGGAGGGGATTCAGCCCTTACATTGAATGTCCTGAATGCGGATGGGTGCCATCGTGCGTTCAGTGTGCCGTAAGCCTGACATATCATAAGTCGGAAAGGAAAATGGTGTGCCATTATTGCGGTTTTTCAACTGCCATACCGCATCATTGTGAAAACTGTAACTCTACAGGTCTGTCATCAAGAGGTTTCGGGACCGAGAAAATTGAGGATGAGATCAGGATTGTCTTTCCTTCAGCAAGGGTGGCCAGAATGGACCAGGACACCACGAAAGGGAAGAATTCGTTTGACAGGTTAATCAGGTCTCTCGAAGAAAAGCAGACCGATATTCTTATCGGAACACAAATGATTTCGAAGGGCCTTGATATTGAAAACCTGACAGTTGTTGGTATACTAAATGCCGACAACATGCTCAATTTTCCTGATTTCAGGGCTCATGAGCGCAGCTTCCATATGATGGAACAGGTAAGCGGAAGGGCCGGGAGAAGGCAAAAGATCGGCAAGGTCGTTATTCAGACCTCTGATCCGGACAATAAAATTATCAGGCTCGTCGTGAATCATGATTATAAGAATCTCTTCCGCATTCAGGCCGAGGAAAGGAAAGCTTTCAATTACCCTCCCTTCTGCAGAATGATAAAAATAAGCCTGAAACATAAAGACAGATCCCTTCTCAACGAGTTTGCGGAAATTCTCGGCCGCGATCTTAGGAACATTTTCGGGAAAAGAGTCCTCGGACCTGAATACCCTCTTGTTTCCCGCATCCAGCTATGGTATATAAAAAACATCATTTTAAAGCTTGAAAAGGAAAAATCATCTGCAGCATCCCGGCAGCTCATAAGGGAAACAGTGGAAAGGCTTGAAGGCCATAAAGGAGCTTCCTCGTTGAAAATTGCAATAGATGTCGATCCATATTAGTGGGAAAATCGTGAAAAACTGAATACGACTTTGGACCAACCACTGCATATTCTTTTGGTTGTTGAAAATGTGGTGTGAATGATTAATCAGCAGGATAATGCGGATGCATTAAAATGATTATTTTTAACGGAATAAAGACTGATAAATGAAAATTGAAGTATCGAACGGTGAAATTATTGATAAGCTGACAATTATACAGATCAAACTGGAAAGGATCACGGATGATGCAAAGCTCGCAAACCTCCGCAGGGAATTTGATATATTAAAGGAAGCTGCAGCATCAATAATCAGCCAGGATGATCCCCTGTATAAAGCTTTGTACGAGGTCAACTGTACATTATGGGATATAGAGGACAGGATCAGGGATCTTGAGAGAAAGAAGGATTTCGGACATGAGTTCGTCTCCACCGCACGTGAAGTATATTTCAACAATGATAAGCGATCCGAAATTAAAAGGGAGATAAATTTAAAAACCTCATCAGGGCTGATTGAAGAGAAATCCTACGAAAAATACTGAGATGCGACTTCTTCTGATCAGGAATTCGGCGATGGGTGACGTAGCACTGACGGCTCCGGTACTCAAGGCTCTGAGGGAACAATACCCCGACATCGAAGTAATTCTGCTCACCCGTCCGGTTTACTGGGCGTTTTTCACATCCTTTAAAGGGATTCAACTTTTTTTTGCCGATTTTGAAAAGCGTCATAAAGGGCTGAAAGGGTCGTATGTGCTCTTCAGGGATCTTCAGAAACAGGGGGAAATTGACTATGTAATTGACCTTCATGATGTCCTGAGGTCAAAGATTCTCAGGATTCTTTTCAGTCTGGTTGGGGTCCCTTCAGTGAAAATAGACAAGGGAAGACGGCAAAAGAAAATGGTGATAGCGGGGAAATCGGGGGGGAAGCTTCGGCATTCGGTTGAAAGATATATGGATGTCCTTGAAAAGGCAGGTCTTAAGATAACCGCTGCAGGCGGTCCGTGGATAATACCTTCCCGGGATGCAATAGAAAGCTCATTTGAAGTTACAGGAATAAACGGAGGAATAAATATAGGTGTTGCCCCGTATGCCAGACATGATCTTAAAATATGGCCCGAGGAATACATGGTCGCGCTCTTAAACAGGATGTCAGAGAGATATAATGCAAGTTTCTGGCTTTTTGGCGGAAAAGAGGAACATGACAGGCTTGAATCATTGGCTTCGCGGGTCCGCCGGGCAACAAACCTTTCAGGGAAACTGCAGCTTGGTGAAGAAATCGCGGTTATTTCAAAGCTGGATCTGATGATCTCGATGGACTCCTCAAATATGCATGTCGCCGCTCTGGCAGGCACAAAGGTAATATCAATCTGGGGAGCCACCGATCCTGTGATTGGATTCGGCGCATGGAACCAGCCTGAAGAGTATTCAGTGTCTATTCCCAGGAGCGACCTTCCCTGCAGACCATGCACTGTTTTTGGCAAAGGAAAATGCAGAAGAAAAGATCATGCCTGCATGATATGGCTTGAACCTGAAATGGTTTATCAAAAGATAGAATCTCTGGGAATATTTTGATTTAATTATGAATAAACAACTTGTATAAAATAAACACTGCACAAATAAACAATTATAGTTTGTGTGCCTTGATAAAACCTTTTAACATGACAAGCTTTTCTGAAAAACTTCTTTCTGCCCTGATTGTTAATTCATTCACAATCTCGATAATCCTAATGTCGGGTTGCTCCACCAAACCGCAACCATCGGCAGGCATAGAGCCTGCCGGCCTGGTCAGCCCCCTTATGGGAACCGACTCCGAATTCAGGCTTTCAGCAGGAAACACTTACCCTGCAATAGCACTTCCGTGGGGAATGAACTTCTGGACGCCACATACCCGTGGCATGAACAATGGATGGGCATATACATATGATGATTTTAAAATTCAGGGAATAAAGCAAACACATCAGCCAAGCCCGTGGATAAACGATTATGCAGCATTCTCGCTCATGGCAGTCACCGGCAGGATCAGATTCACCGGCGAAGACAGGGCTTCATGGTTCTCCCATAAGGCTGAAGTGGTAAAACCCTTCTATTACAGTGTGTATTTTGCTGATTATGATGTTACTGTTGAAGTAACTCCGACAGAACGTTCTGCAATTTTCAGATTTACTTTTCCGGAAAGCGATTCTTCATATATACTTCTTGATGCTTTCGATAAAGGATCAATGGTAAAGATAATACCGTCTGAAAGGAAGGTCGTGGGCTATTGCAGGAACAACCATGGCGGAGTCCCTGAAAACTTCCATAATTATTTTGTGGCCGTTTTTGACAAGGATTTTACATTCACGCATACATGGAACGACAAATCTCTGAATATTAACGATGTGAATGAGGAAGGCGACCATGTAGGAGCAATTCTGGGGTTCAAAACATCCGGCAATGAAAAAATAAATGTTAAAGTAGCCTCCTCCTTTGTAAGCCCGGAACAGGCGCTTCTTAATCTTGAAAAAGAAACATCGGGGAAGGATTTTGACAAGGTATGTGCTGAGGCAGAAAGAGAATGGAACAGCCAGCTTGGGAGGATAAAAGTTGAAGGCGGTTCTGAAGATCAGACAAGGACATTTTATTCATGCCTTTACAGGTCAATGCTTTTCCCAAGGAAATTCTATGAAATAAATGAAAGGAATGAAATTATACATTACAGTCCGTACAACGGAGAAGTGCTTCCCGGATATATGTTCACCGACAATGGTTTCTGGGATACCTTCAGGTCGCAGTTCCCCTTCCTGACTCTTATGTATCCCGAACTTGACAGCCATATTATGGAAGGACTGGTAAATACTTTCAGGGAAAGCGGATGGTTGCCTGAATGGGCCAGCCCGGGACATCGCGATTGCATGATAGGCTCTAACTCGGCTTCACTGATTGCCGATGCATATCTTAAGGGAATAAAAGGATACGATATTGAAACTCTCTGGCAGGGCATAATGAAAAATACCGACAGTGTCGGACCTGTATCTTCAGTGGGAAGGCTTGGCGCAAAGTATTACAACGAACTTGGATACATCCCTTACAATGTCGGGATAAACGAAAATGCTGCAAGAACCCTTGAATATGCTTATGCCGATTTTTGTATTTCAAAACTTGGGGAAGCTCTCGGGAAGCCTTCCGTGGAAACCGAAAAATTCAGAAACCGGGCAATGAATTACAAAAATGTTTTCGATCCTGGAAGGAAACTTATGAGGGGCCGTAATCTTGACGGCACCTTCCAGTCGCCTTTCAGCCCTTATAAATGGGGCGATGCCTTTACAGAAGGTAACAGCTGGCATTATACATGGAGCGTTTTTCAGGATGTCCGGGGCCTTGCTGACCTTATGGGAGGGAATGAATATTTCACTTCCAAACTGGATTCAGTATTTGATGTTCCGCCTGTGTTCGACTATTCATACTATGGCATTGTTATCCACGAAATCAGGGAGATGCAGATTATGAACATGGGCAACTATGCTCATGGAAATCAGCCTGTACAGCATATGATCTATCTTTACAATTATGCCGGTCAGCCTTGGAAAACACAATATCATATCAGGGAGGTTCTGAATAAACTGTACAACTACCTGCCCGACGGATATTGCGGAGATGAGGATAACGGCCAGACATCAGCATGGTATGTCTTTTCAGCCCTGGGATTTTATCCCGTCACTCCGGGCACAGACCAGTATGTTTTTGGTTCACCCCTGTTTAAAAAGGCAACATTGAAATTTGAGAACGGGAAGGAACTTGTAATAAATGCACCAGATAACAGCCGGAAAAATTTTTATGTCGGTGAAATAAAACTTAACGGGAAAGAACTGAACCGCAATTTCATAACGCACGG
>DAOOUQ010000046.1:0-10279 GCA_035390825.1 Bacteroidales bacterium
TACCGGAATATCCTGTAAGCATTGGCTTGCACCATGAAAGGGCCGACATTCGGAGGAAATTAAAATCTTTGCGGCTAAAGATTTACTGCAAAGTCAACCAGTGTTTTCGACAGAGCACAAAGGAAAAATGAAGATATTTTAATAAACAGGTTGAATAATTTGCTACTTTTAGTTTCTGAATTTCACTCAAAACTCATTATTCTCTAACAGACTGATATGAAACCATTTATACACGATGATTTTCTTCTTGGCAATAAAACCGCCAGAAGGTTGTATCACGAATTTTCGGAAGGACAACCGATCATTGATTTTCATTGCCATCTGTCACCTGCAATGATCTCTGATGACAGGCAGTATGACAACCTTGGTCAGATATGGCTGGAAGGTGATCATTATAAGTGGCGTGCAATGAGGACCAATGGCATCAAGGAGCGTTACTGCACGGGAGATGCCACATCTTATGAGAAATTTGAGAAATGGGCAGAAACCGTTCCTTCTGTCATAGGCAATCCGCTTTATCACTGGACACACCTCGAACTTGCAAGATACTTTGATATTTATGATCTTCTGTCGCCTGTTACAGCAAGGAAAATTTATGACAGGGCATCGGAGATGCTCCGCTCGATGGAATTCAGCACAAGATCACTGATCAAAAAGATGAAGGTTGAAGTGATATGTACAACCGATGATCCTTCCGATAATCTTGAACATCACCAGAGACTTAAGGGATCTTTTGAAATACCTGTTCTTCCCACTTTCAGGCCCGATAATGTTATCAAAACAGATGATCCGCTGAAATTCACCCTATACATAGGCAAATTAGGTGAAGCAGCAGGAAAACACATTGATAGTTTTGAATCTCTTATTGAGGTGCTTGACCAGAGGCATGAATTCTTCCATCAGATGGGAGGAAGACTCTCAGATCACGGCCTCGACAGGTTTTATTACGCTGCCTTCGACTATGAAGAAGTAAATAAAATTTTCAAAAAGCTTTTAAAAGGCAGGATGATCGATACTGAAGAAACAGAAAAATACAGGACAGCCATCATGCTTGAGCTTTGCAGGATGAATCATAAAAGAGGCTGGACGCAGCAGTTTCATGTGGGAGCAATGCGCAACAACAATTCAAGGATGTTCAGACTTATGGGACCGGATACCGGCTGGGATTCAATAGGGATAGCTCAGGATGCCTTAAAGATGTCCTCATTTCTCAATGAGCTCGACAACACAGACCAGCTTTCCCAGACAATTCTATACAACCTGAATCCGGCCGATAATGAAATGATGGTCTCAATGGCCGGGAACTTCAACGATGGAAGTGTGCCCGTAAAGGTTCAGTATGGAGCTGCATGGTGGTTCCTTGATCAAAAGACCGGAATGGAGAAACATCTCAGAGACCTCTCATCCCTGGGTATTCTCAGGAGGTTCGTCGGAATGGTCACCGATTCAAGAAGCTTCCTATCTTACCCACGTCATGAATATTTCAGAAGGATCGCATGCAACTTTGTGGGTGAAGAAGTTGAAAAAGGTGCGATTCCTGATGATGATGAACTTTTAAAGCCCCTTATTGAGGGAATATCATACAACAATGCGAGGGAGTACTTTGCTTTTCCAAGATGATAAAATCTTTTTCCCCATTTGGCACAACGTTAAACGGGAATCTGTATAAACGACATTTTTTTAATTTTAAAACAACGATTATTCAAAATCCTTTCTTTGCCCTCCTTCCCCTTAAAGGGGGATTATTAACAAGAACCTGATTGAAAAAGTCCCCTTCAGGGGAGTCACGGGTAAAAACAAAGGATTTTCTTTTAAGACTCGACTAATAACAAAGAATCGGATTAATATGAAAGAAACACTTGACCTGACAGGAAAGACAGCCGTGATTACCGGCGGTGGGGGTATAATATGTTCTGTGATGGCAAAATCGCTCGCTTCTCAGGGTGCAAAAACGGCTATCATTGATCTGAACAAGGAAGCATCGGAGAAAGTTGCCCGTGAAATACAGGCAGAATTCGGAACGCCTTCCCTGGGGTTGTCAGCAAACGTACTTGACAAATCATCCCTTGAGGAGTCGAAAAGGATCATCAATGAAAAGCTTGGCCCTGTCGATATCCTGATAAACGGCGCTGGAGGGAATTCCCCCTCTGCCACAACAAAGCTCGAAAAGATGGAAGGCACTGATTATGAAAATCCCGGGGATACTTTTTTCGGCCTTGATCCCGAAGGTTTTGACAGGGTATTTGACCTGAACTTTAAGGGCACTATTCTTCCCACAATGGTTTACAGCATCGATATGGTAAAAAGGAAATCAGGGTCCATAGTAAATATATCATCAATGAACTCCTACAGGCCACTTACAAAAATTCCGGCCTATTCAGCAGCCAAGGCTGCTGTTAATAATTTCACACAATGGCTTGCTGTGCATTTTTCGCTTACAGGAATAAGGGTCAATGCAATTGCTCCCGGATTTCTCCTTACTAACCAGAACAGGTTTCTCCTGGAGGATGAAAAAACAGGTCAGCCAACCCCAAGGAGCCTTAAGATACTTGGGAGCACACCAATGGGACGGTATGGGGTCCCTGAGGAGCTTACAGGTACACTCCTTTATCTTGTTTCCGACCTCTCAAAATTTGTAACCGGAGTTGTAATACCTGTCGACGGTGGATTCAGTGCATATTCAGGAGTCTGATTGACGGGAATAAGCCTTTTGAACAGACGGCCTGCCCGGTATAATAATAAAATGAAATTTAAAAGACCAGATTAATGATATACTATAAGTACGGATCGGAAAACACAGTAATCAGCTCCAGCGATCTTGAATATGGAGTATATGCGGCTCTCGTAAAAATCGGACAAAGAAAGAAGATACTGGTCATCCCGCCCGATTTTACGCGTTTCCATTCAAGGGCAGGAGACATCACTGCTCTTTTGTATAACTATTACGGGAACAGCCTGTCTGATATACTGCCCGCACTGGGAACGCACTCTCCGATGACAGACAGTGAAATTGCCGAAATGTACAAGGGTGTTCCCAAACGACTGTTCAGGGTTCACGACTGGAGGAAGGACGTTATTACTGTGGGTACGGTCGCCTCGGAATATGTTTCAGAAATTACTGAAGGAAAACTTAATTACACATGGCCGGCCCAGTTGAACAGGATCATCACATCGGGCGGGTACGACCTGATAATTTCAGTGGGTCAGGTTGTACCTCATGAAGTTGTGGGCATGGCAAACTACAACAAGAACCTGTTTGTCGGGACGGGAGGACCGGAAGGGATAAACCTTAGCCATTTCGTGGGCGCCGTATACGGGATGGAACGAATGATGGGGAAAGCCGATACCCCAGTACGCAGGCTCCTTAATTATGCTTCGGAGAAGTTCATCCCCAATCTTCCCGTAGTTTATATTCATACTGTTGTGGGGCGTGATGAAACAGGGAAACTTGTGATAAGGGGACTCTTTATCGGGGATGATTATGAAGTATTTAAGCTTGCCTGCGACCTGTCATTGAAAGTAAATTTCACGGCACTCGACAAACCTCTTAAGAAGACCGTGGTATACCTCGATCCTGCAGAATTCAGGAGCACATGGCTGGGAAATAAAAGTATCTACAGAACAAGGATGGCGATGGCAGACGATGGAGAACTCGTGATTCTTGCACCTGGACTGAAAGAATTCGGCGAGGATAAGGAAATTGACAGGCTGATAAGGAAATATGGATACCGCGGAACTCCGGCAACTCTAAAGGCTGTCGAAGATAATGCCGAACTGAAAAACAACCTGAGTGCGGCAGCTCACCTGATCCATGGAAGCTCTGAAGGCAGGTTCTCAATAACCTACTGCCCGGGATACCTTTCAAAACAGGAAATTGAGTCAGTGAACTTCAGGTATGGTGATCTTAATACTTTTTTGAAGAAATATGATCCTTCAAAGCTGAAGGAAGGTTACAACAGGCTTCACGATGGCGAAGAAATATATTATATCTCAAATCCAGCAATAGGACTGTGGGCATCAAAGGATAAACTTAAATGATAAACTGGGGAATTATTGGCTGCGGGAAGGTGACAGAACTTAAAAGCGGCCCCGCTTTCAACAAAATTGAAAATTCAAGGCTGGTGGCGGTAATGAGGAGGAACAGGGAACTTGCCGAAGATTATGCACGCAGGCATGGTGTTCCGAAAGTGTATTCTTCTGCCGACGCACTGATAGCCGACAGCGAAGTAAATGCCGTGTATATTGCCACTCCTCCCGGAAGCCACAGGGAATATGCACTGAAAGTACTTCAGGCCGGAAAACCTGTTTATATTGAGAAGCCCATGGCTCTTAATTACCGTGAATGTGAAGAGATAAATGAAGCCTCTGCAAGATACAAGCTCCCGGTTTATGTGGCTTACTACCGAAGGACGCTACCGGGATTTCTTAAAATCAAGAATCTGATCGAATCGGGAGAAATAGGGAAACCCCGTTTTGTTGTCTTTCATATTTTCAATTATCAGTCGGACGATGAAAAAGCAGGAAGGCTGCCATGGAGAGTGTTACCGGAAATCTCAGGTGCAGGTCATTTTTTTGATCTTGCATCACATCAGCTCGATTATCTCGATTTCCTGTTTGGCCCTGTAAGAGAGATATCTTCTCTGGCAATAAATCAGGGAGGCTTATACAAGGCCGAGGATTTCGTATCAGCCAGTTTCCTCTTCGACAACAACATTGCAGGAACCGGCATCTGGAGTTTCAGCTCCCCCAGGGAAGCAAACCGTGATACTTTTGAAATAATCGGTGAGAAGGGATTGATAAAAACCTCTACTTTTACATACGATCCGATAATAGTGATTAATTCAGAAGGGACGAGGGAATATGTAAATGAACGGCCTGATAATATCCAGTTCTACCTCATTGAACAGATCGTAAAGGCTCTCTCGGGAGGTCCCGATACGGTAGTCAGTACGGGGATCACAGCTGCCCGGACGAGCAGGGTAATGGATGAAGTTGTAAAAAAGTATTACGAAACTCACGATATAAGGAAATAATTAACTGAAAAACATATTAAACCATAACAATCAAATTATGAATACATTATCTGATATCGGATTAATAGGTCTGGCTGTAATGGGCGAAAACCTCGTGCTAAACATGGAAAGCAAGGGTTTTCAGGTAACAGTGTATAACAGGACAGTTCAGAAAGTAGACGATTTTCTTGCCGGCAGGGCCTTAGGGAAAAAGATTGTCGGGGCGCATTCCATTGAGGAACTTGTTAAATCCCTCAGGAGGCCCAGGAAAGTGATGATCATGGTCAAGGCTGGAAATGCTGTCGATGACATGATCAATACCCTCATACCTTACCTGGAAAAAGGTGACATCATAATTGACGGCGGAAATACCCATTTCCCTGATACAAACAGACGTACGGCTTATGTCGAGAGCAAGGGACTGCTATATATAGGCACAGGGGTTTCAGGGGGCGAAGAAGGAGCACTCCTTGGCCCTTCGATAATGCCTGGCGGTTCAAAGGAAGCCTGGCCGGAGGTAAAACCTGTTTTTCAGGCTATCGCCGCAAAGGTAGATGACGGGACCCCATGTTGCGACTGGGTTGGAGAAAACGGAGCCGGACACTTTGTAAAGATGGTACATAACGGCATTGAATACGGCGATATGCAGCTAATATGTGAAGCCTACCAGATTATGAGGGACCTCCTTCACATGAGCGCTAAGGAAATGCACAACGTGTTCAGGGAGTGGAACGACGGAGAGCTTAACAGCTATCTCATAGAAATTACCAGGGACATCCTCGACTACTATGATACCGACGGGAAACCTCTGATTGACAAAATTCTCGACACTGCAGGCCAGAAGGGTACAGGAAAATGGACCGCAGTAACAGCCCTCGACCTTGGCATTCCCCTTACACTTATCGGGGAAGCGGTATTTTCAAGATGCCTCTCAGCTCTGAAGGATGAAAGAGTTAAAGCTTCAAAAATCCTGACAGGACCCACAGGAACTTTTAATGGCGACAGGCAGGCTTTCCTTGATGACCTGATGGAAGCTGTTTACGCATCAAAACTGGTCTCATATGCACAGGGTTATGCCCTGATGAGGGCCGCGGCCGAAGAGTTCGGGTGGAAGCTAAACTATGGCGGAATCGCCCTTATGTGGAGAGGAGGGTGCATTATACGGTCAGTATTTCTCGGCAAGATAAAGGAAGCTTTCGATAATGATCCGTCAATAACAAACCTTTTAACAGATCCATTCTTCAGGACAAAGATGGACAAAGCACAGCAGGGATGGAGAAATGTAGTTGCAGAAGCTGTGAAAAATGGCATTCCTGTTCCGGCAATATCTTCAGCTCTTGTATATTATGACGGTTACAGATGCGAAAATCTGCCGGCTAACCTCCTTCAGGCACAACGCGATTACTTTGGAGCTCATACATACGAAAGGACAGACAGACCCAGGGGAGAGTTTTTTCATACCAACTGGACAGGCAGGGGTGGAACAACTGCATCAACAACCTATAACGTGTAACCACCCCTAAAATTTATTTTATGTCAGCAGCATCAATTAATGAAACAATAGGAAAATATAGGTGGACAATCTGCGCCCTTGTGTTTTTTGCAACAACTGTCAACTATTTCGACAGAAATGTTCTTGGACTTTTAAAGACCACATTGTCTGAAGCCGGAATCTTCGGGCCTGACAAAGCAAACCAGGAGCTCTATTACTCATGGGTTGTGATGAGTTTCCAGATCGCCTATGCCATAGGTATGACACTTGCAGGCAGATTCATCGACTGGATAGGGACAAAAAGAGGTTATGCATTTTCTCTCCTCGGCTGGAGCATAGCAGCAATCGGTCATGCTCTTGCATATAATACCTTCACCTTCGGAATATGGCGTGCAGCTCTCGGGTTTACTGAATCGGGGAATTTCCCTGCTGCCAACAAGACTATGGCAGAATGGTTCCCCAAAAAAGAGAGGGCTCTGGCTACAGGAATATATAATTCAGGCACCAACATCGGAGCAATACTGACTCCTCTTTTCGTACCATGGATTGCAATACACTGGGGCTGGCAGGTTGCTTTCATTTTTGTCGGGGCAATCGGTCTTATATGGCTTTTCTTCTGGTTCCGAATATATGGCTCACCTGAACAGAAACTTAAAGCCGGCATACTGAAGCAGTCTGAATATGACTACATACACAGCGACCTTGATGAAAAAGCAGACAAAGAAGCCGCATTGGAACCAGGTGCCAAAGCAAAAGTGCCATGGACAAAGCTTCTTAAGCTCAGACAAACATGGTCGTTCTTTTTCGGAAAATTCCTTACCGATCCGGTATGGTGGTTTTACCTGTTCTGGCTGCCCGCGTTTCTGAACGGTGAAAATGCACGGAAGATCCTTGAATTCAAAACACTTAATCCTTCATATGCAGGCGACGGATCAGGAGTACCCGGGGTAATAAGCTGGACTTTTGCTGTTGCTGTTGTATATACAATTTCAACAATAGGATCGATATTCGGAGGCTGGATCCCCAAAAGATTCATAAACAGCGGTATGGCGACATACAAAGCACGCAAGCTTTCGATGTTCATTTATGCCCTTTTCCCCCTTTCAGTACTTCTTGCAAGCTGGCTCGGCAAGTTTAATACCTGGTATGCCGTGCTTGTAATCGGATTGGCATGTGCAGCTCACCAGGCATGGTCAGCTAATATCTTTACCACGGTATCCGACATGTTCCCGAAAAAAGCCGTCGCTTCAGTTACAGGCATCGGCGGAATGGCAGGTGCAGTAGGCGGAATACTCATTGCCCAGGCAGCAGGATTGCTCCTGAAACATTATTCGGCAATCGGAAAAACAGAACTTGGCTATGGCGTAATGTTCATTTACTGCGGGATTGCTTATCTGCTGGCATGGATAATAATGCATTTTCTCGTTCCTAAAATGAAACGGGTTGAAAATCTGTAATGGATATCTATGAAAGAAATCGGTAAGTATTCGTTCGGACTGGGCGACAGATTCGGACATCAGGGCCGGGCCCAGTTAAGAGCCATAATCGAAGCAGGCAAAAAAGGTGTGGATATAACACCTGTCTGGAATAAGTCGAACAGGGAACATAATATAATCGGGACCCAGCCTGCGGATGTGAGGATTGAAGCCGATACCGTTACTCAGAATGCCGGATTCGGGAAGCCTTACTTTGTGGATGCCGACCATATCAATCTTGACACCGTCGACAGGTTCATTGCCTGTTCTGATTTCTTTACCGTCGATGTTGCATCCTGCATCGGCAAGCTCTCACCCCGGACCGAAATTGACAAATTCACAGATTCGGTTATCAGGTATGCCGGCAAGATTGAAATCCCCGGAATCAACAAAGGGATAAAATGCTCAAAGGAGCATCTTGCCGGAATTGCTGAAAAATATCTTTACGCTTCAAAGAAGGCAGGCGAGATTTACCGAAAGATTGCAGATGTAAAAGGGACGGGCACATTTATCACCGAAGTATCAATGGATGAAGTGGCACAACCCCAGACTCCGGTGGAACTTTTCTTTATACTTGCCATGCTTGCCAGGGAAGATATCCCCGTCCAGACTATCGCCCCGAAATTTTCGGGAAGGTTCAACAAGGGAGTAGATTATTCCGGTGATCCGTTAAAGTTTGCAAGGGAGTTTGAAGAAGATCTGCTCGTCGTACAGCATGCTGTAAAAGAATTCGGTTTGCCGGGGAACCTTAAGATCAGCATACATTCAGGATCAGATAAATTCTCTATATACCCGCATATCAGATCGATTTTGAAGAAACATGACAAAGGGGTTCATTTAAAGACTGCCGGCACAACATGGCTTGAAGAAGTAATAGGTCTGGCTGAAGCCGGGGGCGAAGGGCTTGAATTCGTTAAGACAATTTATGTTAAGGCACTCGAAAAAATCGATGAGCTTTGTACTCCCTATGCAGACGTAATCGATATAAATACACGGCTTCTTCCTCAGTCGGGAGTTGTCGCTCACTGGAACAGTGATAAATTTGCATCTTCCCTGAGACACATCCCCGGAAACAAGGACTACAATCCCGATATGAGACAGCTTATGCATGTTGCATATAAGCTTGCCGCCGACAGATCAGATACATGGAACAGACTTCTCAAAGAGCATGAAGAAGTGGTTTCAAACTGCGTCTTTGAGAACATTTATAAAAGACATATCTGCAGGTTGTTTGGTATAGATTGATCTGAAAATATTCCACAACCCGGTTGTAAAAAAAAGATTTGTATTATTTTTAATCGCTGAAAAGTAAAAATCATAATTAATTAACAGATAAACATTCAGACAAAAATCATGAAAAAAACACAATCCAGGAGGGACTTCCTCAGAGTGTCGGCCGCCGGCGCGCTGGGAGCATTGGTACTATCGCAGTCAGGCTGCGGAAACAAATCAAACCAGGCAAAACAGGCTGCCGCACAGGCTCCGGTTGATCCGAAGACTTTCGGGCTTGGACTTCAGCTTTATACAATAAGGGATGCCATGGCAGCCGACGTTCCCGGATCACTGAAAAAGGTATCCGACTATGGCTACAAGTATGTGGAACTTGCCGATTATGCCGATGGAAAATTTTATGGTTATGCACCGCTTGAATTCAAAAAAATGGTGAATGATCTCGGCATGGAAATATTAAGCAGCCATACACAGGTCGAAGGAGCAGGTGTTACTCTTGAAAGCGCAAAGAAAATGGCAGAAGATCATGCAATTATCGGTGCCAAATACTGTGTCCAGCCGTGGATAGTTGAAGAAATGCGCACCACAATCGCCAGCTACCAGAGGATGGCTGCAAACTGGAACCAGATAGGCAAAATCATGAAAGAAGCCGGGCTTCAGTTCGGATATCACAACCATAATTTCGAGTTTGCAACTGTCGAAGGCAAAGTACCTTATTACGATGTGATGTTGGCAGAACTTGATAAGGACCTGGTTATAATGGAACTTGATATGTTCTGGGCAACAAAGGCCGGACAAAACCCTGTTGAAATTTTCAAAAAGTATCCCGGAAGGTTCCCTCTTTACCATCTTAAGGATGCCTATACCAACCAGCCTCCGTTCTTTGATGTTATCAAGGACGATATCGCACCGGTAGGCGAAGGTGTCATCAACTTCAGGGAAATAATTGCGGCCAAAGATATCGCCGGAATGAAATATATGATTGTTGAACAGGACCAGAGCCGCGATGGGGATATGTTCGTTGATATCAATAAGAGTATTACAAATCTTACGACAAAGATACTGGCTTA
>DAOOUQ010000047.1:0-8431 GCA_035390825.1 Bacteroidales bacterium
CCCGGAAGTAAATCCCGTCCGGTTAAAAAAGCAGTAACCGGGCCACCCCTCCTTGCGAAGGAGGGGAAAGTGCCATAGTCACTTACCCGGTCAGGTTGGTATAAAATGGGCCAGAATACATACCTCTGACGCACTAATTAACACATGTCAGGGAAACAATTTCAAGGCCATGGTTTACCAGGCACTGACAGATTGAGTAGGTTATTTGATGTTGAACAGCTTTTGCACTTTTTCCCTGTAACTTTTTCCCACAGGAAGTTTTTGGCCGTTTATTTCAATCTGGTTGCCTTCAAGTGAACGGATATATTTTTTTGAGGCAATATAGGATTTGTGGATCCTTATGAACTTCTCTTCCGGGAGTGTTTTTTCAAGATCTTTCATCGACATCAGGGCTGTAATTTTTCTTTCCTTCAGGTTGAAAGTTACGTAAGCCTGTTGTCCTTCAATAAAGAATATATCATCAAAGCGTACTTTGTAGAACTTTCTGTCGGCCCTGACAGTAAGATAATTGCCGGATGATTTTTCGGGAGTCATAACGGATGTCGTCCTGCCTGCCTGCATTATGTCATTGAACTTATTTACGGCCCTTAGAAACCTTTCAAAGGAGATTGGCTTTAAGAGGTAATCGATCGTGTTATGTTCATAACCTTCGAGTGCATATTTCTTATAAGCCGTAGTGAAAATAACAAAAGGCTGGGGATTGATTGTTTTCAGGAATTCAAGTCCTGAGATGTCAGGCATTTGTATATCCAGAAACAGCAGGTCGACTTTGTTGTTCTTCAGGTCCTCTAAAGACAGAAGAGGTGAATCATAATCACCGGTAAGTTGAAGGAAAGGCACTTTTGAGACATAATCCTTCAGGTACTGGCGGGCAAGAAATTCATCATCAATTATTGCGCATTTGAAAATCATGACAGATTCAGGTTCAGTACTACAGTAAACTCATTTTCTGCCTCAAAGGTATTCAATTCATATTTCCCATAATATATTATATCGAGACGTTGTCTTACATTTGATATTCCCTTGCCGGATCCTTCGGTAATCGGCCGGCCTTTAAATGTTGAGTTTACCGCCACAAATGTAACCTTGCCTGAGGATTCAGTGAGGGATATCCTAATGAATCCCTGTTTGTCTTCCTCGAGGCGGCTGTACTTAAAGCAGTTTTCCACGAAGGGGATAAAGATCATTGGTGCAACAGGTATTTCCGGTTTATCAGCAGAATGATCAAACCTGATATTTCTTTCTCCCGGGATTTTCATTTTATAGAATTCAATGAAATTTGAGATATATGTAATCTCGCCGCTCAAGGGTACCGAATCGTTGCTGCAGTCGTCGAGCACATACCTGAGCATATCCGAAAGTTTGAGCACGCTTTCAGGAGCTTTTTCGGATCTCATGTATGTCAGGGAATATATATTATTCAGTGCATTGAAAAGAAAGTGGGGGTTTATCTGGGCTTTGAGAAGCTGAAGCTCGGTCTTGAGTTTTTCTTCCATTATCTTTTCCTGGTGGAGAATATTCTTGTTCAGCATCTCCTGGATCGAATAGACAGTCCCTGTCATGAACATAAGGAAAAGCCAGAGTGCATGTCTGAATGTCATAATCACTTCAAGCCAGTTTCCCCTGTGGTGCCGGTGTGAGCCAAACACAATATCACTTAAGGTTTCAATGAAAATCAGGATGATACCCATGATGATAATGCCATATATCCAGTACCTTATTTTGTCTTTTTCATATTTTGACGGAAAAAGGAACAGGATATTTGCATAAAAGACTATGGCATAAAGACCAACGCAGACTGTCTGAAAGATTATGTCTTCCAGTTCATCTCCGGCAATAAACGCAAGGTTGATAATCAATACGGCAAGCCAGAATCCTGATTGGAGCAATATCTTCTTTTTCATATGCCCTGAGTTTATTGCGAATTGAATGGTTTATACCGGAACATTATCAATGTGAAAACACGAACTATGGAAATAGTTGATATTAATATAGGTTCAATTTTAAGGTGCTTAAAATATGATGTTGGCTTCTTATGCTTTTAACCTCATTTCCCGTTTCCCCCAGGGGGGAAAGGCTTCCTGCGATGCCTCCCCCCCTGTGGGGGAGGGCTGGGGAGGGGGTAAGAACATCTGCTGGTTTATTTCTATGTTCATGATTCATAATACTCATTTTAGAAAATATATCATAGAATAAATGTATGAGTATATTTGACCATTATGGTCTTGTTGAAGAAGTTTGGCAGTCTTGGGTATGAACCAATCCTGTTAAGTCCGCGGAAATCGTTATATACTATATAAAAATCATTCCCTTCCCTGGGATTGTACCGCAGGCGGAAATTCCCGATAAGCTCATCTTCTGTATTTACATACTGGACAAGCACGGTTGCTGACAGTTTTGTATTAAGCATATATAATGCCCTCATGTTAATTGAATGGATGTTCAGGCTGTTATTAATTGATCTGTCGGGGAACCAGATCCTGTTAAATTCATAACCTCCCGACAGCTTCAGGCTTGAAGAAAGGTTCAGGTTGGGCATCATCTGAACGCCAATCCGGTTGCCGTCATAAAACTTCCCGCCATTAATTTCACCCCTTATTGAAATGACCCTCGATTCGGAGGTATTTATGCTTCCTTCAAAGCCAAGAAATGAATATTCACCAGCCTTTATCCAGATATCTTCTGACAAAGGGAAGTCGGACAGTACTCCTTCCTTCTGATATTCGAGCGAAAACTCTGTATGCAGGTTTTTCTTTGTATTTATTTCAAAACCGGGTGATATCATCATAGCTTCGAGGTTCCCGTCTTCGATGCGTGTATACCTTTCAGCCCTTATATTGATGTTGTAATCATGAAGCTTTGATTTCTCTCCAGGGAACCATCCGTAAAGCAGTTCTCCGTTCACTCCCTGAACTCCGCCACGCTGAATAAAACCGATGCCTGGATTAAATTCCTTTCCTGAGTAAGTATAATTTATTCTGTATCCCAATCCTTCCTCTGACCTTCGTTCCCAACTTGCAAGAATGAATGACGGGTCGAGGGAGTTAAGGCTCTTTCCTGATTCTGAATCATACGCCTGCGACCATTTTAAATTGATATAGTCATCTCCGAAAATCCTGAAAATACCATCCAGTCCATATGCAATATTCTGATTTCCGTTCATTCCCAGCCGGGAAGCGACTATACCCCCGACATAGCTGTTCGGGTTGATGACCTGTCTTCTCATTCTCAGAACGCCGAAGTTTTCTCCCGGAGTGGCTTCATGTTCCTCTGTCTGCATATCAAGGAATCCCATGTCCCACTTACCCAAACGGCCGGTAATTCTTGCTCCTCCGTAAATCCTAATTGGTTCTCGTCCGGCAATACCTATGTTCCTGCTATAAAAGAGATTATCGGCCCGGCCTCCCAGACTGAAATCAAAAAGACTCGATCTTTCCTGGAAAAACATCCTTTTTTCGGGGAAGAAAAGGGAATATCTTGTAAGGTTGACCTGCTGGTCATCCGCTTCAACCTGGGCGAAGTCGGTATTTGCAGTCAGGTCGAGTGTCAGGTTGCTGTTTATGTTATATTTCACATCTATTCCGGCATTGTAGGTTTTGTCGGGATATGGATCATTTTTAACATATTCCGTTTCAGGATCATTTTTCTTCCAGTCCCAGGAAAGACCACCTATGGCATAGGGTGAAATATAAACAGGTTTTTTAGGTCTGGCGCCTTCAATTTCTATAGTCTGTGCCAGGGATACCTTATTTGTTGACATAAAGCCATATTTCGGATCGATGGCAGGATAGGTATCTGTTTCATTGTTGGAACTGATGTTTCGTGTTATGATGATGCCCATTGTTGCCACATCGCCTGAAGGTTTGAATTTAAGGCTTGAAAATGGTATCCTCATTTCCACATACCATCCTTTGTCGTCGCGGGTTGTCCTGACATCCCAGAATGTGTTCCAGCTTGTATTAGTGGCGGTTTCGTGATTGCCTGAGGCATCATTGGAGATTGTATAGTCAGTCCTTAATCCTGTAGGCGCTGTAAAGAATGCCAGGCCGTTCTCATTGTCATTATACGTATCGAGGATTATTCCGAATGCATCATAATCGAAAAGCATTTCGTCTCTCTTCTTTGTTACCGCGAATATCCTTGATGCATCTTTCATAAGGAGTTTTGCACCTACCCAAAGAAATTCATTGTCGTATCCGATCCTGACATCACTTTCTTCGGAAGGATTGCTGTTGAAATTAGGCCGGTGCATTACCAGAGGGAATTTTTCAAGAGTTGTCCATGCCTGTTCATCAGGATTCCCGTCAAAAACAACAGGTTCAGTGACTCTTTTTATCTTAACCGCATCCTGTGCGTCGACACGTAATGTGAGAGCAATCAGAATGGCAGATATACTGAAGCAATAAAATATTTTTATCATAAAGCCGATATTAATGTTTTTCCAAATATCGACAGTGCAGGGCAATCGTTGAAACTTTTTCAACGAAAGCAGCTCTTCCTTTAATGAACGGTCGGGGATCTCTTAAAATGAGACCTGCTTCCGGGTGAGAACAAGCAAAAGCCCGAGAGAATGATCTGACTCTAATATTTCTTCAGCAGGTCAAGCAGTTTATTGTCGAGTTTATGGCCATGCCAGTCGGTATATTCTATGTCGGTCCGGCGTGAATCGAGGATACCGAAATCACCCCTGAAATTCCATAATGCATAACCTATGTTGTTGCTTGTAAGGATATCGAGGATATCTCCAAACCATGCCAGAAATACATGATGAGGTGTTTTATTATAACAACCGCCTTCTCCGCAATGAACTCCGACACCCTTGTTGACAAGTTCTATCCATGGCTTGTAGAATTCCTCAAGCTGTGCACGTCCGAACTGTTTGCCGTCAATAATTCCCGGCCAGACGGGCACGGGTGCCTGTGACGGATCTTTCCACACCCATGATGCCTGGTAATGGGAAACATAATGAGGGTAATAGGCCCTGCAGCTCTGGGCAATATTAAGATCTGAAAGTTCTGGGATAATATTGCTTCCGCCGCTGTTGCCGTCAGCAACAACAAGCCTGTCCTTATTATACTTCCATATCACCTTAGATGCCTCCATGGCGATCTTCCTGTATATTTCACCAGGTACCGGCCCCTTCTGAGCGTACTGATCGTTCATATCCTCAATATATGCGGGCTCGTTCAAAAGGTCGAAACTCAGTTTCTTCTCCGATATGCCTTTATACCGTTCAGCCCACATTGCCCAGTGATTGTAAAATGCTTCCTGAGCATCATTGTCTTTCCACAGGTTGAAGGGCTCATGAAATCCGGCGTTTATGCAATATCCGGGTCCCCTGTGCAGGTTAAGGCTGACATGAAGATTGTATTTGTTTGCAAGGTTTATGATCCTGTCGACCTCCTCAAGGGCAGCCGGATTGAAATTACAGACCTCGTCCTTCCGGATATCCCTTGTCCGGTCGAATGAAAGATACCTTGGATATGCCATCGGGATCCTTACAAAGTCGAAACCCCAGTCGGCCATCCACTTCAGATCATCTTCCGTGGTCCCTGATGAAGACGGATCCCTCGGAGGCTGAGGGGAGAAGAAATCAAGGAGATTAAATCCTTTCCATCTGGGAAGTTTGTTTTTAACTGCAGGAAGGGGAGAGGACAGCGCTTTTGTACCCGAAAGGCTTATTGCTGCAGCTGCAAGTGACGAATTTCTTATAAATTCACGGCGTCCGAACTTTTTCGTTTCCATGTTCATGGGATTTAATTGTTATGCTTAATCTTTTTCAAACCAATAATTGTAACAGGACCTATTAGTCCTGATTCCCTTGGTTCCCAACCTGATGCGTCAAAAATCCCGTCCTTTGTATTTTGCCTCAGCCGGGCTGCCATGTTGACATTATAGAATTTTTTCCATGGAATATTGTTCCTGTCCATGTATGCTATCCTGTTGGCCATCAGGTTCGAAACGTTTATTACAAGAGTATTGAAAGGCTTAAGCTTCCGGCTGTCTATAACAATGCCATAATCAGGACCGATGAGTGTTCCCATGTAAGCACCATTAAGTGATAAGTTAGCGCTCTCACATACCTTTCCAAGGTCAAGTACCCATGCATCTGCCTTACCGGAAGGTTTGTTGAAATTTATTGTATACCGGGCAGTTCCTGAGAAATTTCTCAGGTCTTCATTTCCCATATCTGTCCAGGATGTAAGGCTGGTTACCTCCATCGGATCGGGCAGAACCGGGCCACCATCGGCAAATTCAATTTTCCATTTGCCATTCAGTTCAGTTTTCTGACCGATGTTTTCATAAAATGCATATTCCTTCCCCTTTATCTTGTTGTTGCATATATTTATTATCAGCGACTCATAAGGTAAGGCCTTAAGAAAAACCATTGTTCCGCCTTCCGGAGATTTCCTGGTCATTGCCAGTCCGGCTTTTTCATTCATCGGGTTGAATATGGCTGCGGATGCACCTTCCGATTTAAGGTCGACCCATCCCTCGAATTCCTTATCATTCTGATTTGTAACAAAATATACAATTCCTGACGGAGTTCTCCTTCTTGTAAATCCAAGTCTGCTGTCGGTCATAGTCTCTCTTTCAACATCTGCAAGTGACAGTAAGTCTTCAAGACCGGAACCTTTCAGAATTACTCCTTTACCATATGCTGCTTTCATTATTCCGGTTTTTCCGGAATCGACAAAATGAATACCTTCCTTCAGCCTGTTAAAGAATGATATTTTATCATCCTTACCGGCCCATCCGGAAATATCAGCAGGAAGATTTCCGTAAAAAATGATAGTTGCTCCTTCAAAGGCCAGTTTAAGAACCTGTGCAAATGTTTCAGCCGGGATGTATTTGCATTCAGGGATTACAATCGTCCTGTAAATGTTGCCTTCAGTCTCAAGGTATTCACCGTCAAAAAAGGTCTGTGTCAGCTGCAGGTCGGAAATGTAATCATAGCAATAACCTTTTTCAATCATGGAGTCTGCGGCATTTTTAAAATGAGAATCATTAAATGCCGGACTCAATGCATCGAAGTGTTCCAGCATGCCTTTCCCCTGGAATGCATACCTGTCGAAGACTGGATAATAAAGAAGGATTTCATTGTCTGAACGGCCTGTCTGAAGAAATGACTGGGTACGGGCAATATAATTATTAAGCGCTTTGAAGTCGTTCCAGAAAGGATTTGCAGGTGTAAATTCCACTGCCGCATAGAACAGGAAACCCGGCCATGGCTCATTCTGAGGGGTAAAACAAGTGCCGTGGTAAAAGACGTGGTTTATCCCTGCCAGGAAGAACAGATCGACTGCTTTCTTTACATCCGAAAGGGATGAAATAAAATGTTCATTGAGCCAGGTTGCAGCTTCACATGATGCATATTGTTTGCCTGTCACATTTGCTGCAGATGATGCAAACTTGAATCTGGTAATTTCGTTGCCTTCAGTTTCGGGGATATCGGTTGCCGCATAAAGGTCGAGGATATTTCCCGGAGACCCGTGTGCCTGGTCACGGGTTGTCCTGCCCTGACGGTGGGCCCATTGTGTCCAGGTGGTGGTGAATTTGTTGAGGATAAGGTCAGATAGTGTCTGCCTGTAATCTGAAAGCACCCTTGTATTTTTATCAGGATCGTCATTCTGGAAAAGAGCAGGGAGGCAGCCTCTCAGGTCATACCCCCTGCGGAGGTAAAACTCACGGAACATGTCGTTTGTCCAGTTTGCCTGCCCCGACGCATCATCAACTTCATAGGAGTCGTTGAAATAGCCCCGCAGATTCGTAAGGTCATAACCTTTGAATACTTCGTTGAAATGATTAAGATAATTCCTTATAGCCTTTCCCGAGAAATGATCGATAACATCTCCTTCTCCTCCGGGACCTGCACGCTCTGACATTTTCCCGTGCCATCCCTCGAACAGGCCGTAGAGTGTCCAGTTTCCTTCCCCTGCTTTCCATTCCAGCTTACCCTCCTGTGTGACTTTCGATGTAAGGTCGAGGATATCCCCTTTATCAGAATATGCGATAAGCGTTACAAGGGGAAGAGGCATTTCAAACCTTATCTGATCAAGGGCATAAAGCTGAAGATTCTCATTTTTTGCGATCGGATAATTGAGCTTTGAAATATCAGGTTTTTCCCCGACCGGTCTGACAAGAGGCTGCTGGATGAACTCAATTTTTTCAGTGAGAGAATCACCGGCATTCAGCGACCATGTTTTATAATTAATATTCCTGCATGCATCATCAGGTTCAACCCATGGTCCGCCGAACGGCCAGCCTGAGGCATTTGCAAGGTCTATACCCATATCAAGCCTTCCGGCTTCTTTAAGAGTATGTGTGAACATTTCCATCCATTCCGGGGAAAGGTAGTTTATAAACCTGTCCTCGTAGCCTTTTACGCCGTAGATAACAGCAATTTCCATACCTCCGAGACCCGCATCCC
>DAOOUQ010000048.1:0-3668 GCA_035390825.1 Bacteroidales bacterium
TACTCGGGATAGTGTTAAAAATATATTTTGCATGACATCCCTAATTCCGAAATCCCAAATCCAAAATCCCAAATCCGAAATTCTTCCTAGAATTCCTTCAGCATCTCCACAACCATTTCCTCCTTATCCGCGAAGGAACTCTCCGGAGGCAGTTTCCCACTGACACTCTTAAGTCCGGGATATACTTTCAGTATTGATTTTCTGTTTAACTGCACCTGGTGAAAGAGACTGTCGGGTCCCTTAAGATAATACTTGTTGGCAGGAATATACTCATCATACCTCCTGTCGGCGCTGTATGCGTTTTTATAATCAGCCCGAACGAATTGCTTCCCCGGGATCTTTATAAACCGGTACTTCCTGTCGTAAAGAATCTGATAGAACCGTTGTTCCTTAAGGTCCTTCTCAAATTTCTCACCCGTAGTGTTCAGGAATCTCTGATTCTTTCCATCCTTGTCTATAAATACTTCAGCGATCAGGTCGACCGGCACGGAATAAAGCTGCTTTGTTTTAGGATGCCGGTACACGAGATAGTTATGAAAAACATCCAGATCGGCATTCAACTGAATGTAATAACTCTGTCCGCGTAATTTCATCAGCGAAGGAAGCAAAGTATCCATCAGCATTGATGTACCCTTTACGCCTTCATACCTGTTGTCGAATCCAAGTCCGCCGGTTGAGTATGGACTTAGATTCGAGATAGCCTTAAGGTTGTCTTCCGAAGAAAGATAAGCCTGAGCACCGCTGTTAGCCTGTGAAAGGAGAACAGAACTGAAAAGTGATAATAATGCAAATTGTAGGAAAAGTCTTTTCATGGCATGAAATTTTTGTCCCTGATACCGTACTGTCGTTATATAACAAATTTATGAAAAGTCTGCAAAAGGGGATTATAATTCTTTGTTTAACCGCAATCCTTTGTTTGCCTTCCAATCGCACGTCTTTGTTTTACCCCAGGGCTTTCTTTTATCCATCCATCATCCCTCCTAAAGGTGGGGTTAAGAGATCCTCATTGCAGAAATTCTGCCTTAGTGTCCTTTGTGAAGCCCTTTGTGCACTTCGTGGTAAAAACATATTTTACATGCCGCATCAAATCCCTGTCTGCCGACAGGCAGGCGAAATCCGAAATAAAAAATTATCTTCTTCCGTATGTTGGTTTTTCCCTACATTTCCCTATCTTTTCGATCTGTATTCCGGTGCCTTTCTATATTCGGAATATGAATATAACCAATTATTTGAATATGAAAAACGTACTTTTAATCCCGCTCACAATGGTTTTCTTGTCAGTAATATCAGGATGTTCAGGCAAACAGGATCCTTCAGCCTGGAACAGCAGGCAGACTGCAAAATGGTTTGAAAAAGGCGAATGGCGCAACAACTGGCAGATCAAGCCCGATGGATCGATCAACATAAAAGCCTTTGCTGTTGCATATCATAAGAATCCCGAAAAATGGAACAAGGCTTTCACCTGGCTGAAAAGCAATGATCTTAACTCTCTTGAACTGAAACGATATGATATCGACGGAGATAACGTGTATGCGACCGTCAGTGAATATTTTTCAAAGAATGAAGAAGATGCACGTTATGAGGCTCACAGGAAATATATCGACATTCAGTATGTGGCGGCAGGGAAAGAACTTATAGGAATTACACCTCTGTCGCGGAAAAAGGATGTTCTTGAGGCTTTCGATGCAACAAAGGATATTGAGTATTTCACTGTTACCGGAGGAGAAAACCACCTTGCAATACCCGACAGGTTCTTTATCCTTTTCCCTGACGATGCGCATCGTCCCGGTTTAAAGGATGGCGAAAACTCCCCGGTGAGAAAAGTGGTTGTAAAGGTCAAGGTGGAATAATCCTGTTCCGGAATCCCTGTCTGCCGACAGGCAGACGAGATCCGAAATTCAGTATTCTTCACGCCCCATGTTGAGGCGAAGCCGAAATCCCGGGAGCGAAGCGATTCGGGACCACACGCCGGATGCCGCACACCTGACGCCTCTTATACAATTGCCCTGTACTTTTTCAGTATGGCACTCGTGCTCATATTGAAATCGATATACTGGGTTCTGTGATACGGCAGGTTATCCTGCAAACTGTTTTTTGACAACTTTCCCCTGAATTGGTCAAGGTTCTCATAACCCTTTTCATCCATCCATTTCCCGATCTCCTTCAGCATTGCTCCAATGACGCTTACCTGGTTCAGATACAGGGTGCTCACCACCTGTACCGCATCTGCACCTGCAAGGATCATCTTGATAACATCATAGCCGTTAAATATCCCTGTGCTTGCGCATACTGATGCTTTGACATTGCTGTGGAGAAGTCCCGCAAACCTCAGGGGCAGCCTGTTGTCCTCGATATTGCTGAGACTGTATGGATAACCGATCTGTTCACTGTTAATATCGATATCGGGCTGGAAGAGCCTGTTGAAAAGAACAAATGCATCAGCACCCGATTTGTCGAGATCATAAATAAGTTTCAGCGGATTTGTATAATAAGGACTCAGCTTAACGGAAACCGGTATCCCGACAGCCGCTTTTACTTTTTTAAGAGTGTTTATGTGTCTTTTTTCAGCATCACCGGGATCCTCCTCGATCTTCTCGGGCAATGCATAGAAATTCAGTTCAATTCCGTCGACGCCTATCTTTTCAATTTCCTTTGCATATTCAACCCACGATTCATCAAGAACAGCGTTAAGACTGCCGATAACAGGTATCGACACCGATTCCTTTGCTTTCTTGAGGTTTGTAATATGCCTGACAGGGTAGGAATCCTTTTTCAGGTTGCCAGGGAAAAGGGTAACCATTTCTGCATTACGCTCTTCATATTCGGTAAGCTGTTCATGAAGTTCGAGGTTTTCGATGTTTACCTGCTCTTCAAAAAGTGATTTGTAAACAATTGCTGATGCTCCTGCTTCTTCTATCTTCTTAAGCTTTTCAGGATCATCCGACAGGTTCGATGCTCCTGCAATGACCGGGTTCCTGAGTTCCAGCCCCATGTACTTTGTTTTCAGATTTGCCATAATTCGCGGGTTTTGTTTGGATGTTAAACAAAATCTGGTTGAAAAAGTTCCCCGGGGAACAATGATTTTAATAAAGTTTGGCCTCGCTCCCTCCTGTCACCCTCTCCCGGGGAGATTGGGATGACAGCCACTCCCTGATTTTTGAATTGCCTGAATATTCTGTCCCTCCAACCTCTTTAATCTGTAACCGGATATTGTTATATTTGATAAAAACTTAAAGGTGTAAAATGCAGATCCACCACGTTGCCGTCTGGACGGCCGATCTTGAAATGATGAAGGATTTCTATGTAAAGTATTTTAACTGCATTGCGGGAGAACTTTATGTGAATCACGTTAAGAGATTTTCTTCATATTTCCTGAGATTTGGTGACGGCGCCAGCATCGAACTGATGAACAGGCATGATGTTTCCGGACCTCAGATTAAAGACGCCCTGGGCTTGGCACATATCGCCCTGAACGCCGGAAGCCGCGAAGAGGTTGACAGGCTTACATCCTTTTTGGAAAAGGAAGGGGTCCGTATCAGTGGCAAACCCCGCCAAACCGGCGACGGCTATTATGAAAGCGTCATACTCGATCCGGAAGGCAATTTAGTTGAGATTGTTAGTTGTTAAGAGAAAATTCAATGATTCAATGATTCAATGATTCAATGATT
>DAOOUQ010000048.1:3768-5478 GCA_035390825.1 Bacteroidales bacterium
ATTCAATGATTCAATGATTCAATGATTCAATGATTTGAGGATTCAATGAAAATTGAGAGATTTGAAGATTTGGAGATATGGAAACTTGCCAGGGATCTTTATAAATATGTATTCCTTGTATCTTCGATTGAACCTTTCAACAGTGATTTCAGACTAAGGGATCAGATACGGGCTTCTTCCGGGTCAGTATCAGATAACATTTCCGAAGGATTTGAACGGGGAGGTAATAAGGAATTAGTACAGTTTTTATATGTTGCAAAAGGATCGTGCGGAGAAACACGAAATCAGTCTTACAGGGCTTTCGACAGCAATTACATTGATCAGAAAACCCTGGATACGCTGCCGGAAAAAACAATTATATTGAATCAGCAGATCAGTAACTTTATTAAATATATAAAATCCAGCAACTTCAGAGGTGAAAAATACCAATGATCACAATCTTTGAATCTTTGAATCTTTGAATCTTTGAATCTTTGAATCTCACTTTAAACTAAATAAGACATGGCAAACGTCGCAATGCTCGGAGCCGGATTCATCGGCGACTTTTACACATTCTCGATCCATGGTCAGCGTAACCGTGACAGGGTAAAAGTAATTTACTCACGTGATGAGAAAAGGGGAGAAGCCTTCGCAAAAAAGCATGGCATCCCCAAATGGACAACCTCGATGAAGGAGGCTGTCAATGATCCTGATATTGATGTTGTGGTGATAGGTCTGCCAAACAACCTTCATCTTGAAGCTGTAAAGCTGGCTGCAGATGCCAAGAAAGCGGTCTTCTGCACAAAGCCCCTTGGCCGCGACGCAGCCGAAGCAAAAAAGATGCTTGACTTGGTCGAGAAAGCCGGGGTCACTAACGGCTATATGGAAGACCTTGTTTATACTCCAAAAACCCTCAAGGCATTGAAATCTGTCAGGACCGGTGCAGTGGGGGAGGTCATTTGGGCGCGTTCGCGCGAGACGCATCCCGGACCGCACAGCGACTGGTTCTGGACAAAAGGCATATCGGGAGGAGGGGTTCTGCTCGACATGGGCTGCCACTGCATCGAGATATCAAGGAATTATATAGGGAAGGATATCAGGCCGGTGGAGGTGATGTGCTGGGCCGACACTCTTGTGAAACCCATTGAGGCCGAGGATAACGCCCTCGGCTGGGTGAAATATGAAAATGGCGCCATAGGGCAGTTCGAGGTAAGCTGGTCATTCCGCGGAGGAATGGACCTCAGGGATGAGGTGATGGGGACGGAAGGAACAATCTGGGTGAATAACTTCCTCAGAACAGGTTTCGAGATGTTTACCGCAGGAGGGAAGAAGGACTATGTGGCCGAAAAAGCCGAGACAGAAAAAGGATGGCTCTTCCCCGTGGGCGATGAAGTTGTTGAGCTCGGATACACTGATATGCTTACCGACATGTTCAATGCATTCGATTCAAAAACACTGCCCAAGGAAACGTTTTACGACGGATATGTTGTGAATGAAATAATGGACGCCTGTTACCGGTCGGCCCGATCGCGCAAATGGGAACCCGTAAAGCTGAAAACCTGGAGAGGAAAGGAGAAATCAGAAAAGATAAATGCCCTGAAGGACTACGATAACGATCATCTGCTGGTCAAGGAAGAACGGATGCCGGATGGATCCGTCAAACTTATACTGAAGAATAAGAAGACGGGCATCATTATGCAGGTAAGGAAGATATGAGAAGTGAGACGTGAG
>DAOOUQ010000048.1:5578-7750 GCA_035390825.1 Bacteroidales bacterium
AGCAAATAGTTTCAGGGAGCTAATTGTATACCAGAAAGCTTACAGTCTGGCAATGGAAATTTTCTCTGTAACAGGGACTTTCCCAAAAGAAGAGAAGTACTCTCTTGTAGACCAGATAAGGAGATCCTCCCGGTCTATTACTTCAAATATATCAGAGTCCTGGGCAAGAAAAAGTTATATTAAATCTTTCGTAAATAAACTTACTGATTCCCCGGGTGAGGAATATGAAACTGAAACCTGGCTAGATTATTCTAAAGACTGTAATTATATTACATCTGAAAAACATCAGGAATTAATGAATGGGTATGATGAAGTAAGGAAAATGCTCATTTCCATTATCAATAATCCTGAAAAATGGTGCCGGTTTTAATACTCGCTACTCACTACTCACTACTAAATCTCAGGTCCCTTCTTCCCGGGGAACTGGATGCCGGCTTTTATTATAAAGAATGAAGCCCTGTGATGAGCAACAGGGGTAAGACTCAATATTGATAATCCGGTGCCAAGGTTCAGATAAGATTTTTGTCCGACTTTTTTGCTAAGTCCGACCGTTGGCTGTATGAATGTAGTTGTTTCGCCAAAGTCATCAAAGTTGAGCAGAAACCCGCCGTCAGCACTTATGAATGGTTTAAGATTTCCAATACCGAATTTATACCTCATGTCAAGATACAGAGGAAACAACATGCCGCCATCATAAAAATGAGCGCCAATTCCAATCCCGGTCGTAAAATAGCGGTTGATCTGGTATCCGAATAAATTGTCGACAGATAAAAGCCTGTTCTCATAATCAAGGTCAGAGCTGACGAGACCCGGGCCGCCTCCTGCAGATATTATATCGACAAATCCATATTCCCGTGGTGCACTGAGTCTTTTCACTTCAGCAAGGGAATCGGCAATGATCCTGTTGTTTTTTACAGTCAGGATGTCTGTAAGTGATTTATTTTCAGCTTTGCCGGCTGCGACAGCGTTGTTAAGACCAACGATCCGCGAATTCAGCGAGGCTATTACCCTTCCCAGGGAATCATTTTTGGCATCCTTGCCGGCCATAATATTATTGAGGGTCGTTTTTTCCTGTTCGGCAGCTTTTATCTGTCTGTCCCTGGAAGATATTCCTGCCTGCAACGATCTGATCCTTGCCCTGAGGGCTTCATTGTCAACGGTCAGGTTGTTGTAACCGGCGGTGAGAGTGTCGTTTGCGGTAAGGCTTTTTGCAAGAAGCTTTATTACCGAATCCTTCTGGTTTGCAAGCTGAAGTTTTTCATTTCCCAATACCACAAGCCGGGTCTGAAGTTCGTCATCATTCCTGCATCCCTGCACTGAGAATACAAGTATGGTGAAAAAGATAATTGCTGTTTGAGGACTAAACTTCTTCATGATTTAAAATTTTATATGTTCTAAAACATTGAATTTCACTCCATCAGATTTCCCTAAAATTACCTGTTATCATTTATATTGTCAAAAATTTCATAAACAATTTTCATGCACATTATCCACGGGAGCCAGGCTGGTCAGCAACTTGATGATCTGGTGGCCTGATCTCTTCATCGCTCGGGCACTTTCACAGCCGCCTCCTGTTTCGCGAGTCTTCCGTTCTGCTTTTCATCTCCGGCAGCGCCTGAAACGAAGTTCCCGCTTTCTTTCACGCGATCCGTACCAGTGCAGGGATCATGATGAATATCTTTCTGATAACATGACTTCTGATCGTAAGCTGCCTGCCGCTTCACTTCTCACGACTGACCTCCGACAACTCTCTGGCTTTTGAACTGCGCCCTGCAGCTTCCCCGGTGTTTTTCACACTCACAAGCAGGTCATTAACCGGGAAATCGGCAGGAACCTTATAATCCTTTATGATCCCCACCATATTCCTGTACGTCTCGATCTCCCTGCTGTCAGTCAGTATAAGTTTCCAGGAATTTTTCCTGTACATTGCCCAGTTTTCTCTTTTTGCCACCATCATATAGACAGGGACTGTGAACAAGGTGCACAGGACAAGTATTGAAACTCCGAGCCAGGTGATGCTGAGGTCGCGAAGGAGAAAGCCTGCCACTATGATAATAATATTGGCAAGTGATATAAGGATTGTCGCCTGTTTATGGTTATAGCCGGCCCGTAAAAGAAGATGGTGGATATGCCTGTTATCGGCTTTCATAGGCGGCTGGTGCCGGATGAGTC
>DAOOUQ010000049.1:0-6478 GCA_035390825.1 Bacteroidales bacterium
TTGAATGGGATAACGGAACCCGGCATAACTTTTCTCAGGCATATGCTGATATGACTGGCTGGAACGAACTTGCAGGTATTGTTGCCAGGGCGTACAATTCGCTGACGGAAGAAGAGAAAACCAAATGCACGATTTTTGGGGAAAAAAATTACGGTTATGCGGGAGCAGTATATTTCTACGGTAAAAAATATGGTCTGCCTGAAGCTGTAACTTTCCATGAAAGCTATGTCTTTTGGGCTCCTGATTCGATACCGGACGGTCCTTTGATTTATATTTACCGCGACCGGAACGATATGGATGAGATATTTTCGGAAGTGAGAGAAATAGGCAGTGTTGATAATATCTTTTTCAGGGAAAAAGGGCTTAAGGTATTTCTTTGCAGGTCGCCCAGAAAAGATGTAAGGAAAATTTACAAAGATCTGGCAGCTGAAGAAAAGAAAAGATATAGCCGTCAGGCTGCTTCCCGACTTTAGGTTTTGGAAACTGAGTCAGGACGGCAATGAGTTCATTACAACTGTTAAGGTTCCAATGCTGTTCACTGCTGAAAAATCCGGCGTGGAAAAGGGAATATCTCATTGACTGATGCCTCATATTTATCATACTCCAGCTTAAAGATCTTCCTGAGAATTCCTGCCTCGCCGTGAATGGAAATTTTAAAACCCGTGTACAGCACAAGTGCTATGGATAATGTAAGTCCTGAATGAAAAATGATTCCCAGGGATGGGATGATAAACACAATGATCGATGAATAGATAGGATTCCTGCAAAGGCCAAATGGACCCTTCGTGAGAAGAAATCCAGGTTTAAAGTATTTAAGAAAATATGCTGCAGAGTAAGCCCAGAAGATTATTCCGGTGCCAAGCCAGATGAATCCGGATATCCTGGCGGGTAAATTGTCAAGGAAGGGGAGATCGAAGAAATCGGGATATTTGTACATTACTGTCAGTGAAAGCAATATATATGGAAGGCAAAGTATTGCAAGTTTTGGTCCGCATCCGAAAAGGGTCATTGAATTCTTCACCGGCTATCTGAAATTAAGAGCTTTAATAACAATGTTTCTGCGACTGACAAAATTATGAGAATCTTGTGAAATGTGGAAAATTATGTTTGTAAGAACCTTATTTTCCTCATGTGGTCCTGTAAGGATCGGGCAAAAACAGACAAACGGCCGGGGACTAATTTGTTAGGCGTGATATTTATAAAATAGTTGTCCAACTGAACAATTAGTCATACCTTTGTGGTATGGGCCTGCCTGGTCCTGATTGATTGCCGCGAAGATCGCAAATATTGCCACAGGAGTAAGTTTGATGTTAAAAGATGGCTCAGCTCGATGAGAAAGAATCAGTTAATCAAATATAAAAATGGAGGGAAATAAAATGAAAAAAAAGGAGAGGTTACACCTGACAAAGGCAGAGGAAGAGATAATGCAGATACTTTGGAACATGAAAAAAGGGATAGTGAAAGATATACGTCTCTGTTTCGATGAGCCAAGACCTGCCAGGAACACGGTATCGACAGTTGTCAGAGTCCTTGAAAAGAAAGGTTTTGTTGGTCATAAAGCTTATGGGAACACCCATCTTTATCACCCCATTGTTTCAAAGGAAGAATACTCAAAGAGCCAGCTTTTCAGGCTGCTCGACGGTTATTTCAACAGTTCTTTTCCGGCAATGGCCTCATTCTTTGCAAGGGAAAAAGACATGTCGATAAAAGAACTTGAGGGAATGCTTGAGGAAACAAAGAATGAACTTAAAAAGACAAAAAAGACAAAATAATGGAATCATTTGCCTGGTACCTGCTTAAGTCGTCGATATGGCTTTCCGGCTTTTCACTCGTGTATCTACTGTTCCTGCGAAATGAACGGTTTTTCAGGATTAAAAGATATTATCTTGTGGCAGGTATCCTGGCTTCATTTTTTTTCCCCCTCATAACCTTTCATTACAGTACGGCACTTCCTGCAGATGCCCGGCTCACCGGATTTCAGAGCTTAACCGGACAGAAATCAGGCGGGTCACACCTTCCGGGAATCGGGTTTGATGCCGGCAATTTGCTGATTGCTCTTTATGTTGGCGGGATAGTGTTTCTGCTTTTCAAGTCTCTCGGGCAAATTGCCAGCCTGTTGAAAAGAATCAGAGGGAAGAAGTTTGCAAGGGCAGGCAAGGCAAAGATTGTGAGGTCATCAGAGTATGGCGGTTCATTCTCATTCTTAAATTACATCTTCATAAACCCGTCGATATCAGGTCCTGAACTGGATACAATAATTAACCACGAGCTTGTCCATGTCGGTCAGATGCATTGGATCGACCTGTTGCTTGCCGACGTGATCCGTCTGATTCAGTGGGCTAACCCCTTTGCATGGATCTATGTCCGTTTGATACGGCAAAACCATGAATATTTAGCCGACGAAGCGGTTGTTGAAACCATTGCTAACCCGGCTTTGTATAAGGCTGTTCTGGTCAACCAGCTTCTGGAAACAAAGGTCTTTGACCTTACCAATTATTTTGGTTATTCTTTAAATAAGAAGCGGTTTGAAATGATGAACAAAACCTTTTGGCCGCCTTACAGAAAAGCAAGATTATTCATGACAGTGCCTGTCATGGTGTTCATTTTTTATGCTTTTGCCACACCTCAATATAAACCTTCCGATGATGGTGTTTCGGGGAATAAGGTGGCCCCTGTTTCAGAAGTGGCATTAACTGCAAATAAGACAGGTTACCAGGTGTTGCCCAGGCCTGATTTTGATAACAAGACTGCCGGGAGGATCACTAAAAATGAAAAAAACAAAGCTGCTGAAAATACCGGGGCTGAAAGACCCGCAAAACCTGTTGATGTTGTAACGCCGGCTCCTTCTCCTGCCGAACCTTATGTTGCAGTGCAGCAAATGCCTTATTATCCCGGAGGTGAGGTTGAGCTTCTGAGGTTCCTTGCAGAGAATACCATATATCCTCAGGAAGCGTTGGCGAAAAACATTCAGGGAAAAGTAATTGTCAGGTTTATAATTAACACGGAAGGTAATACGGAAGGTATTACTGTTATTAAGGGAGTTGATCCGCTTCTCGATGCAGAAGCAAAACGCGTAGCCAGCCTTCTTTCCGGATTCGAGCCCGGCATTCAGAACGGCCGGCCGGTGCCTGTCTGGTATATGGTTCCGATTAACTTTGTGCTGCCGGTCAGGAAACAGTGAGTCCTTAATATTGCCGGGGATTTTTAATCATCATCATCTTCTGCCTCTGTTGT
Organism: Bacteroidales bacterium; assembly: GCA_035390825.1. Classification (GTDB taxonomy): domain Bacteria; phylum Bacteroidota; class Bacteroidia; order Bacteroidales; family VadinHA17; genus LD21. Next base: position 3,235 of record DAOOUQ010000049.1, read on the forward strand.
GAGAAAGGCAGCCCTGACAGAAGGAGGGCACGGGGAATCGATGCCTTTTACCGATCTCCATATAACCTCGTTGAAGTCAAAATCATTTACCCTGTCCTCAACTGTAAAATCAAAGGTTTCGCTCAATGCCTGCCATTTGTTTTCAGCTTTGTTCTTATCATTCAAATCCACTTTCGCAGGCTTGTAATTGTAGGGCGGATGATCAGGAGTGTTATTGAAACATCTCCATAGCGAATTGGCAGCTGCATCATATTGTGTCATCGGAGGGAGGCCAAGAATAAGCTCCATGGTTCTGAGCAATGAGCTTGTTGTATAGGGAGTGTGGTCAACAAATCCCTCCTTTACAAACCCCCCGGCTATAAGCGCAATGCTTCGGTGTGAATCGACGTGATCGGGTCCGTTCTGTGCGTCATCCTCTACAAAAATGACAAGACTCTGTTTCCATATCTGGCTATGGCTCAGATAGTCAAGAAACATACCCACTGCAAGATCGTTGTCGGCAACGTGTGCAAAAGGAGTTGGCTTGTTAAGGCTGAGGCCCTCGGTATGGTCATTTATGAATCTTATGCTGTTAAATCTTGGTACTGAGTTAATTGCAAGAAGCGAATCAAAATCACGTTTCCATTGTCCGAACCTGACAGTATCGCGGACCGACTGGACCCACGGAGTGAAATTCTTACAGTAATTTCCTTCGAGAACCTTGATGGTAGGTCCGTTGTTATCGACAAATTCACCATAAGTCCGGTAGCTCACTCCGTTACGTTTGCACTGGTCCCAGAAGAACACTTTGTTGTTTGCGACTTCCCTTGCACCTTCGCCCGGATATGAACCACCTCTGCTTCCATAGCTGGTAGGCCAGTTCTTTTCAAGGTAATCGGTTGCGTATGCTCCCATTGTCCAGTTATGACCGTCGGCGCTTACTTCGCCATCAACATAAAAATTGTCAAGAAGGACAAATTCTCTGGCGATTGCATGATGGTTTGGGGTTATGTTCTCGCCGAACAGAACAAGGTTCCTGTCGCCGTTCCCCTCGGGCATGTCGCCAAGTATCTGGTCGTATGTGCGGTTTTCCTTGATAATATAAAAGACATATTTGATGGGAGACGGGTCGCCCACCTTTGCCGGTACGGGATTTCCCGGGGCACTTACGGTATTAAGCTCCTTTTCTTTGGTATAGGGAGTATTGGCGTAGACCGCCCTTGAATATGTTCCCATTTCCTTCTCATCAGGAGTGTTCAGGATACTCATTGTCCCCCTGAAAAGCCCTGCTATATACTGTACTTTTATAGTATGTTCCCTTCCGCCTTCCTGATATACTACTTCCTCACCGCGCCGGGCAGGATTCGGCCCGTATGGATTGGGCAATGATGTCATCCCCTTGCCATTGGCCACGAGGATCTTATCCTTTGCAGTCCTGACACAGGTCGGGTACCAGCCTGTTGGAATAAATCCTTTTCCTTTGCTTTTACCCGGGGTTGACACATCGAATACTGCGAGGCAGTTATTATCTGCATTTGCGATATAGAGTGTCTTTTCGTCGGCGCTGAGAGCAACGCTGTTTGTTGTCGAACCGGCCGGCGCATCGGGATAAAGTGCTGTATTGAGATTTTCAAGCACCCGCATCTGCCTTGTATCAATAACCGATACGTTGTTATCGTTGGCATTAGCAACAAAAAGATACCTGCCATCGGTTGTAATGCACATATCGTTAGGATTATCTCCAACTGTGACAGTTCCGGTGATTTTCTGCAGGTATGTATCAAACACCACCACCTTGTCGCAGCCCCAGCATGTGGCATAAAGGATTTTCCGGTCGGGAGAGAGTATACAGGTATAACCTTCTCCTCCAAGGGGAACCTGAGTAATTATCTGTTTGGTGATAAGGTCGACAGAATAAAGCGAATTATTCTCCTTTGTAACAGTGTACAGAACCTGCTTTTTGTCATCGATTGCTATACCTGCTATCGAAATCTTTTCGGGCCACGGGAGGCCCAATTTAATGGTATCGGTGTTAATAAGTTCGTTTTTCCTGATCGAATACTTGATTATGAAATTATCATTTCCCCCTGAAGCATATAAGGATTTTGAATCGGATGAAAATGCAAGTCCGAGCCACGATTTACCGATAACAACGGAATCGGTGACAATCTCTTTTTTAAGATCGATCAGCTGGATTGTCTGAGTGCTCTGACCATTATTTGTAACTGCAGCCAGCTTTTTATCAGGCGATATTGCGATATTAAGCGGTAAATCTCCAAGCGGGATTATTTTTCCTGCAGGGGTAAGCTGCCACCCGTTGGGAAGAGATACCCGGCGGGCATTAATGTCGCTGTTTACCTGACAGTTGAGCTGAAATGCAAAAAGCATAAGCAGTGATGGTAAAAGAAAATTTCTCATTTCAGAAATATTGTCGGTTTAATTTGTTATGTTTTACTTTCAGTACTTTAAGGGCATCTTTCCTGATTTTGACAGTTACGGCCTCTTCAAAAATTACAGGTTCGCCATCGATATGAAATCTTGACTCATCTGTTCTTATTGTGACATTCTTTCCTGTTGAAAGGTATTTTACATATTTTGACTTATTCAGGTTCCCGGTGAAAAGCCTGTATACGAACACGGGGAACAAAAGCTTTGGGAAAGGCCTGATCATAACAAGATCCATTTTGCCGTCGTCGGGTCGTGCATCGCTGGCAATAAATGCATTATATCCGAACTGCCGGGTGTTGGCGATGGTAAGTACAAAAAGTTCTTCGTCGAAAGGTGGCTCGCCTTCAATTTCGATTGTGATATTTATTGGCTTAAGCCGGAAAAAGCTTGTAAACGTCAATCCAGCGTATGACCAGAATCCTCTGGTCTTGAGTTTGTCGAACGAATGGGCGACTATGCTGTCGAGACCAACGCCGGCAACATTCAGGCAAAGATTGCCATTGATTTCTATTACATCAACATTGATGACCTGGTTTTTCTCAATATCCTTCAGAAGCGATTTGATGTTTGTCCTGAAGCCGAGTTCTTTGGCAAAGCCGTTTCCTGAACCCATGGGAAGAACGCCAAGCACCTTTCCGCTTCCCTTCAGCTGCGAGGCTACCGTATGAACAGTCCCGTCGCCGCCAGCTGCAACAAAAATGTCATATTTATCGAAGTTCTGTTTGATCAGATCGCCTGATTCATCAATACTCAGAGATTTGTAACAGGCAAGTTCATTTCTCCTGCGGTCGAGCTCCTTTGTGATTATGAATTTCAC
>DAOOUQ010000050.1:0-6384 GCA_035390825.1 Bacteroidales bacterium
TGTATCGGAAAATGAGGATATCTCAATAATTTGTAGATATAAAGCTATTAAAATGATTATAAACCAAGGAAATAAAAGCATGCACTACCTGCCATTTGATGTTGTTGAACGTTTCATGGTTGAGGTAATGGTTGCAGCTGGCGTCCCGCGTGAGGATGCCCTGACAATATCCGATGTACTTATTCAGGCCGATAAGCTCGGATTCGATTCGCACGGCGTGAACCGGTTGAAACCCATCTATCTCGACAGGATCAGGGAAGGAATAATGAATCCGGTAACCCGACCGGAGATCATCAGGGAAAGCCCGGCAACAGCCGTTATTGACGGGCATCATGGGATGGGGCATGTAATATCACACAGGGCTATGAAGATTGCCATTGAGAAGGCGCGTTCATATGGAATGGGAATGGTTGCAGTAAGAAACTCCACTCATTATGGTTTTGCCGGTTATTATCCGCTTATGGCTGTCAATGAAAACATGATCGGCATTACCGGTACGAATGCCAGGCCGTCGATTGCCCCGACTTTCGGCGTTGAAAACATGCTTGGCACCAATCCTCTTACATTTGGCATGCCGACTGATGAGCCTTTCCCGTTTCTGCTCGATTGCGCAACATCAATTACACAGAGAGGTAAAATAGAACTTTATGCCCGCATGGGAAAAGATCTTCCTGCAGGATGGGCGATTGATGAAGACGGCCATTGCAAAACTGATTCCCGGGAGGTTCTTCAAGATCTTATTTCAGGCCGCGCTGCCCTTACACCACTTGGAGGTATCGGCGAAGAAACAGCAGGGTATAAAGGTTACGGTTATGCAACGGTGGTTGAGATACTCTCTTCGGCTCTGCAGCAGGGAGCATACCTGCGGATGCTGACAGGATTAAGCGATGGGAAAAAAGTCCCCTACTCTCTTGGTCACTTTTTTATTGCAATTGATATTGAAGCGTTTACCGATCCTGCCGATTTTAAGAAAACTGCAGGAAATATTTTGCGTGAGCTTCGTTCTTCAAAAAAGATGCCGGGTCAGGATAGAATTTTTACTGCCGGCGAAAAAGAATATGATACCTGGTTGTTCAGAAAAGACAAGGGCATCCCCTTCAGTGAGGAACTTTTGGCTGAATACAGAGGGCTCTGCAGAGAATACGGCCTGGAAAAATTTCTTGAAGTGTTTCAATAACCATCCGCTTCTTTGCCGTAGCAGTCAGCAAATACTTCTTTGAACTCAGGGCTGTCGGGAATGCTGCAGTATTATTGGAGGATGCAGGTCGGTTAAACGTTAAAACCAAAAACATACAAAAAGATTGCAACAGTAGACGTTATCTTAATTTCACGGCCGGAAGCATGGAGGCTTTCAACTTCTGAGGAATGTTGCCCTTCACGGATGTATGTAATTTCCCCTGTAGTCTCTTTTCATGAGTGACGAAGCCGCGGGATTTCCTGATACTGTTTTCTTGTCAGCATCCCACCTTACAATGGAATTTGTATTGTATGAAATCATTGCCAGCTGAACTGTCGCTGTTGACTGAAATGCGTCGTCGGGAGGGCAATCAATGAGTTTCCTGTCCTTTTTGCGCACCGCATCAAAAAAACTGGAAACATGTATTTCCTGCATGTCAGGTGTCGGAATCGATAATTCTTCCCTGGATACATCCTTACCTGTGCCATAAACCAAAACCCTTGAATCGTCAGCGAAAATTGTCCCTCTTTCACCATAAAAGAAAATACCGTTATTGAATTCCTTTGTTACATCACCGTTGCCCCAAAGACGATGATTCCATATGACCGGAACGCTTTTGAATCCGAAATTAACCTTCAGTGTATCAGGTGTTGTTATCTGGTCTTTAAGAACAAATATTCCGCCGGCGGCATAAACACTCTCCGGCATACTTTCGCCGGTTATCTTGCGGATGATGTCGATATGATGTATCCCCCAGTCTACAAGGTGGCCGTTTCCATATTCTTTTTCAAGTCGCCACGACATATGACCAATGCTTGGACGGTAATCGAGCTTAGGTGCTGGCCCGCACCATTCTTCCCAGTCGAGCGAGGCGGGAGGCAGTTGTATCCTTGTATCCTGCGGGCCCGGATTGTAATGTATCTGCGCTTCAATCTGACGGATTGCCCCTATCCTGCCGCTGTCAATAATCTCCCTGACTTTTTTAAATGATAAGGCTTCTCTCCGCTGGAATCCGATTTGAACAATGTTACCGGCTTTATTTGCTGCATCAACCATTGCAATACCCTCCATAATATCATATGCCAATGGTTTTTCGCAATATACATCTAAACCTTTGCTGCATGTATCAATAAACTGCAGGGCATGCCAGTGAGGAATTGTTCCGATGATTACGGCTTCAAGGCCTTTTAATTCGAGGAGGTCTTTGTATGACTTAAAGGTTTTGGGTCTGATCCCCTGCAGCTTCTCAAGCTCATCAGCACTTTTTGTGAGATGTTCACTGTCAACATCGCAGATGGCTGAAATTTCGACATTGCCTGTCTTGAGTGCTGCTCTTGCATCCACCATGCCATACCAGCCTGAACCAATCAATCCTGTTCTGATCCTGCGCAAGGTCAGATCCTGTGGAAAATACAGCGATGTCAAAGCCGAAGCTGAACCTGCCGAGGCAATCTTAAGAAAACTTCTTCTTTTCATTTTCTTTCCGTTATTTCCATAAAAATAGTAAAATAACATTACAGGACGGAACAGTACGTGCATTAAAATGATGCATCATGATATTTATTTATTAACTTAGTAATGAATAATATAAATTTAAAAATGAAGCCTTTCGCAAGTTCCATGCCATACAGGATAATGATTTATGCTGTAGCCCTTTTTTTTCTTTCCGGCGTGTGCCACTCTCAGGAAAAACTGGTATTTCATGAGATAAAAACAGATGAGAAAGGCCATATTGTTCCTTGGTTCGACCAGAATCGGGGCCGCTCATTCGATCACATAATCAATCTTGTCTGGAATTTTTGGGATACGATGAGGACCGACATGAATGGCCTCCCGTATTATATGAACCACCAGGTATGGGAGGAACACTTCAATGACAGGAGAGGAATTGGCGGAGATCAGCTGCAGATGGCCCTATCTTCCTGGCAATTATTGTATCAGTATTCGGGCAATGAGCGTGTTAAGGGAAACATGTGTTTTATGGCCGATTATTACCTGAGCCATGGTTTAAGCCCCTCAGACTCTGAATGGCCTGACATCCCGTATCCATACAATACTCTCATTTATTCAGGCATTTATGATGGCGATATGGTTATCGGAAAATACTTTACGCAACCTGATAAAGCCGGGTCGTTTGGTCATGAGCTTGTCAGGCTGTACAAAATGACCGGGCTTCAGGTTTATCTCGATGCCGCGATTAAAATTGCCAATACTCTTTCATCGCATACAGTAGCAGGTGATTCCCTAAACTCTCCCATGCCCTTTAAAGTTAATGCCCTGACCGGAGATGTTGGCAGGCTCACAAGATCGCTGACCGATATGACACCACTGGCCTCAAGTACCTATACTTCAAACTGGTCGCCATCGTTGAATCTGTTCCTTGATCTTATCGGTCTCGGAAAAGGAAGAGTTGAAGACTACAGGAAGTCATTTGATATCATCCTTAATTGGATGAAGAATTATCCGTTGAAGAACAATAAGTGGGGACCGTTTTTTGAAGATGTTCCGGCCTGGAGCGATACACAGATCAATGCCATGACTTTTGCAAGGTTCATTATGGAGCACAGGGAATATTTCCCCTCATGGAAAGAAGATATCAAAAGGGTTTTTGACTGGGTTTACGGAAGGCTCGGAAACAGGACATGGGAAAAATATGGTGTTGTAGTAATAAACGAACAGACTGCCTATGAGGTTCAGGGCAACAGCCATACGGCACGTCAGGGTGCCGACGAACTGCTTTATACCAGTCTTACCGGCGACAGCAGCCGTTATGAAAATGCGATCCGCCAGCTGGTCTGGTCGACTTACATGGTCGGGGATGACGGCAGAAACAGTTATCCCAACGGAGAGATATGGATGACTGACGGATATGGCGATTACCTGAGGCATTACCTGAGGGCAATGGCAGTTGATCCGGAACTGGCAACTTCTGAAAATGACCATATGGTTTTTTCCTCTTCAGTAATACAACAGGTTGATTACCACGGGCAGAACGAAAAAAAACTCTGGGATCTGAATGATGCTGCTCCCGGGATCAGGCCACGGATAAGGTACCTGACATTTGACGATTCGGGCTATGAAATAATAAGAATGACAACCAAACCTGCAGCAGTTCATCTTGAAGGGAAACCTTTAAGTAATACCAAAACAGGGGAAGGTTTCCTGTGGGAAGCTCTTCAGGAAGGTGGAGTTCTCAGGATCACCAGGCTGAACGGACGCCAGGTAATTATCTATTATTGATTAAAGGAGATAATATTCAGATCCTAATCTGAAAAGCAAAATCACAAAATATGCCCGGAAAGATTTCAGATATGCATAATTTCCGGAATGAACTCAGGAGAAGGAAAGTAGTAAGGTCAGCTTTTGTCTGTATTGCCGTTGCATGGGCGATACTCGAAGCATCCGACACTATTTTTCCCCGTCTCGGACTTCCCGGATGGAACGTGACCTTCGTTCTGATCCTTCTGATAATAATTTTATTCTCGTAATCGTGTTGACCTGGGTCTACGACATAACCCCTGAAGGGATAAAGATCACAAAAGACCTGGTTGAAAAAGAAAAAGAAATGAAATACATAACGCAACAGGTGGCATCCCATCAGGCCCTGCTGATACAAGCCTGATTGCTCAGGAATGAGTGGAAGATCTGAGGAAAAGAGTTGTCGATCTTGAGGCACAACTTGAAGAAGCAAATACAGTTACTCTTGGAAAAACAGTCCCTCTTCTGTTAAGGAAGCTTGGATATCCCATTCTGATAGTTGCTTTTCTGATTTTGTTTATTGTATTCAAGCGTGATATTGCTGCTTTCTTTGGAATTGGATACAAAGACACGGAAGAAGCCCGTGTTCACAACGCCAATGCGGCCTGCTTATTGAATCGGGTGATCTGCAATCCGCTGCAAACGAGGTGAAACTGGCCCTGGAAAGTGATCCGGAATATTCGTATGCCTGGAGCAACAAGGCAGTTATTACTTTTCTTCAGGGTGACCTTGACAATGCCATAATTCAGACGGTCAGGGCAATCAAACTTGACAACAGGAACAGCAGGGCACCATACAATCTTGCATATTATCTTGATGACAAAGGTAAGAAAGAAGGAGCCATCCGATGGTACAGAAAGGCCATAGCGATCGATTCGGCATACAGGATGGATTCAGTATACGTTGCTGCCTCAAGTGCCCTGGGAAGGCTCTATAACTGCGAAAACAGACCTGTTGATGCAATGCTTGTCATGAACCGTGCCCTGAGAAAATTCCCGGGCTCCTGACATTTATACCTTGTTTACAGGAATCTGGGAAATGCGTATCTGCTGAGTGAACAGGAAGATTCAGCAATCAAATATCTTGAGATTTCCGACAGGCTGGCGCCGGGAGAAAAATTGACTGTTCCTTTTCTGGCGAAAGCTTATGAGTCGGCAGGTGAAACAAATAATAGTCCTGAACTGTGGCAGGAATATATTAGTCTTGAGGATGGTACAGCCAGGATCAGGGAAGCTGTTCAACACAGGAAAGACCTTGCTGTCAGACAACTGAGAGAGATACTAAAGTGAAAACAGAGGCGCGTTTATAAGCGCCTCTGCTCCAACTAACCTAAATTCAACCTTCCGTACTAATTACGGAATCCGCCCGACTCTCAACCTATTTAACCAGCATTATTCGTTTTATTTCATGCTTGTTGCCTGCTGTCATTTTTAGAAAATAGATACCATAAGGTATCTGGTTCCTTTCACCGCTGCCTGCGTTCCATTTTACAAGATAGCTACCGGCAACAAGATTCTCATCAACACGATCCCCCACTACCCTTCCTGTTAAATCATAAACTTTTACAGACACTTTTACTGTTTTTTGTTCTTCAGAAAAGATTGAATAACAGACAGTCAATTCTCCTTCTGAAGGATTGGGATAAACGGTTGATATTCCTGATTCAGTTATTGATGCGGGATCAGGTGGTTTGTCAGAGTTCAAAAGATCAGCAGCATTTTCTTCTGATTTCGGTTTACCTCCATCCTTTCGGCCTTTCTTGCCTGTTCCGGCGCCAAAGCCTGTGGTTCCTCATCAATAATCCAGGCCTTAACCATCCTTTTCCCTGTCCTTTCATCCCTGTCAATCTTCATCTTTCCCTGAAATCCGCCGGTAATCATGTTCTTTCCTTTAGCGTTGGTTCAGATAAATGCAATAACATCCTCATCTTCATTAAAAAATGGTGTCTC
>DAOOUQ010000051.1:0-1444 GCA_035390825.1 Bacteroidales bacterium
TCTTTCCGGTAAGGCCAATCCTGTCCTGTTCATTTATCAGAAATGAAATGTCAGTGAGAAGGTCAAAACTCCCAAAGGATAATGACAAATCCTGTACAGAAACCATAGTTTTTAAAATTGAGCAAAGATAGAAAAAGTATGGAAGCCTTTAAAGCAGCAGGTTCCGCAGGATGAATTATCTTTGCCGAAACTATTAAATAATGCCCAAAGAAAGATATATATTAAGGTATTTTGTTATTCTTTTCCTTTCTGCATCCATTTGCAATTCCTGCCGGAAGGATGATCTGCCGGTATATGAACATTTTGTAAGAAATACACCTGCATCAAGTTATTCCGAATCATATATCAACGCCCTTCTGGCATATGCCGGACAGTCTTATCCCGAGATAGCAGGACTTCAGCAGCATGTGTCAGCAGGGGTCGATGTTTACAAGGTTGTCTACAGAACAACAGTGGAAGGGAAGAGAATTGAAGCATCAGGCCTGGTTTCAGTACCTGATGAGCCGGGTGAATATCCGGTGCTCAGCTTCCAGAACGGCACTAATACCCTGAATGCTGCCTGCCCAAGCCAGGATCCGGGGAATTATTTGTATCAGCTTGTTGAATATATTGCTTCAATGGGTTTTGTTGTTATAATACCCGATTACCCGGGTTTTGGAAGCTCGTCTGATATCCCTCATCCATACCTTTTGTCAGAGCCGACTGTTAAATCAATAACAGATATGTTCCGGGCGGTAAATGAGGCCGTTGACAACTTTCCGGGAGTTCAGTTAAAAAACGAATACTATCTTCTAGGATACTCCCAGGGAGGATGGTCAACGATGTCGCTCCATAAATATATTGAAACTGAAACACCTGACGAGTTCACACTGGCAGGTACTGTTTGCGGAGCCGGGCCATACGACCTCTGTAATATACTGACAGGCATTGTCAATTCCGAAACATACAATTACCCGGCATATCTTGGTTATATAATTCATGCTTACACTTCCTATAATTATATAACCAATCCTGTTTCTGACCTGCTGAATGAGCCCTACGCCTCCCGCCTTGCCTCGCTCTATGACGGAAACCATACCGCCGATCAGATCAATTCACAACTTTCAACATCAATTCCTGAGCTCGTGAAGGAAGATTTCAGGATAAACTATTCCGATGCAAAGTATTCATCGGTAAGGAATTCACTGGTTAACAACAGCATTGGGCCCTATAAGACACAGATCCCGTTGCTTCTTGTTCACGGTGATGCCGACACACAGGTTCCGGTATCATCAACACAATTGTTTTACGATGAGATGATACTTGCCGGTACTGGCACATCTGTCTGCACAAAAACGATAATGCCAGGTCTCGACCATGGCGATGCAATACTTCCCGGCATGGTTCAGGGGCTTGAATTTCTTATAAACATAAGGGATAATAAATGAAATATTTGTTGGGATAT
>DAOOUQ010000051.1:1544-4859 GCA_035390825.1 Bacteroidales bacterium
TTAAGAAGAAAAGGAAGAAATATATGGAAGGATCTGTCGTCCGGTTCCATGAATACTCTCCCGACAGGATCAAGCCGCGGTGCGTTCATTTCGGTGTATGCGGCGGCTGCAAATGGCAGCACCTGCCCTATGATCTTCAGCTGGCATGGAAAGAAAAACAGGTAAGGGACAACCTTACGAGATTGGGCCGGCTTGAACTGCCTGAAATGGATCCTATTGCCGGTTCATCTGATATCTACGAATACAGGAACAAACTTGAATTCACTTTTTCTGACAAGCGTTGGCTTTCAAGAGAAGAAATAACGTCAGAGAACAGTTTTATTAAGGAGGACGCGCTTGGTTTTCATATCCCGGGATTGTTCGACAAGGTACTTGATATCAGGGAATGCCATCTTCAACCTGAACCATCGAATGCAATCCGGGATGCAGTCAGACGGTTCGCCCATAAAAATGCATACGCGTTTTTCAACCTGAGAGAACAGTCGGGTTTCCTCCGGAATCTTATTATAAGAAATAACAGCAGGGGAGAAGTGATGGTCATTGTTGTTTTTTTTCTCGATGAAAAGGGCAGGATAGAAAAACTGATGAACTATCTTGCAAAGGAGTTTCCCCGGATAAAATCATTGTTTTACATAATCAATACAAAAAAGAATGATTCTCTGGCCGATCAGGAACCTGTTCTTTTCAGCGGGGAGGATCATCTTGTTGAAGAAATGGAAGGACTCAGATTCAGGATAGGTCCAAAGTCGTTTTACCAGACAAATACCAAACAATCGGTCAGGCTTTACAAAATTGCGAAGGAGTTTGCCGGTCTGACAGGGAATGAGGTGGTTTACGATCTTTATACAGGAACCGGGACGATAGCAAATTTTGTTGCTGATTCGGCAAGGAAGGTGGTGGGTATTGAATACATTGATGAAGCCGTTAAGGATGCCGTCATAAATTCTGAGATCAACAATATCTCAAATACAAGATTTTTCTCCGGAGATATCAGGGCAGTGCTTAATGACAGGTTTTTTGATGAGAACGGCAGACCGGATGTGATTATAACTGATCCGCCCAGGGCAGGGATGCATGAGGATGTGGTGCAGTCAATTGTTTCGGCCTCTCCTCAAAGGATAGTGTATATCAGTTGCAATCCTGCGACCCAGGCGCGTGATATTGCCCTTATGCAGGATCATTACAGGGTTCTCAGGGTACAGCCTGTTGATATGTTCCCTCATACTCATCATGTGGAAAATGTAGTTCTCCTTGAGAAGATATGAAATAACTAAGTTCAAATTTTGAAGTTTATTCCTGTTTGACTATTTTTGTCGCGCCCGGTTCTTTTAGGAGAGATGGGTTAGAGGCATAAACCAGTCCCGGGTTTTCGGGGCTAAACTGCCGAAGCCCAGTGAATAATAGTGAGAGATGGGTTAGAGGCATAAACCAGTCCCGGGTTTTCGGGACTAAACTGCCGAAAGCCCAGTGAATAATAGGGAGAGATGGGTGAGTGGCTTAAACCAGCAGTTTGCTAAACTGCCGTATGGGTAACTGTACCGGGGGTTCGAATCCCCCTCTCTCCGCAACTCCTTATCAATCCCATCCGCCAGCCGGCGGATGGGATTTTTGTTTTATGACTTTCCGACCAAGGCTCGACTCTGGGAGGAAAGACATAAAACAAAAATACCTTACGACCTAGAGGAGTAAGGTATTGATAAGGAGTTGCAGGGAACCTCCAAAAAGGGATCAGCGAAGCTAATCCATGGCCTCACCCCTGGCCCCTCTCCCAAGGGCGAGGGGAATGCCTGATGGAGCATTCGCGAATCAGGCTCGCCTCAATTGATATACATGTACTCACCCCCCTGCCCCCCTCTCTGCTGCCGCAAAGAGGGAGCAGTCGCAGTAAATGAATGTTTTAGCCTTTATCAGAAACGAAATCTTACCCCCTCGTTACGAAGCAGAGAGGGGGCAGGGGGTGAGTACATGAACAGATCAAAAAGAATTACATCAGCATTCCCGCCAGGGAAGCAGAGATGTATGATGCCATTGTACCGCAGATCATGGCTTTGAAACCAAGCCTGGCCAGATCGGCTTTTCTCTGGGGCACCATGGCTCCGATACCTCCCAGCTGAATGGCAATTGAGCTGAAATTTGCAAACCCGCAGAGTGCGAAGCTTGCTATAACTATAGATTTTGCACTGAGGGCTCCTTGCTGAATAAGCGGAGAAAGATCGGAATATGCCACAAATTCGTTTATCACCATCTTGGTGCCCATAAGAGAACCGACAGTGAATGACTCGGAAGCAGGGACTCCCATTACAATGGCAAACAATGAAAAAAATGCGCCGAATACATCCTTCAGCCTCAGGTGTTCAACATTAAGGCCGATGAAATCGAGTGAGATGCCTGCCCAGTTAAGAAACAGTCCGAAATATCCGAGGAGTGCGTCAACAAGGGCAACAAGGGCAATGACCCCGATAAGCATGGCGATTACATTTATTGATATTGTCATACCGTCGGTTGCACCGTGCGAGATGGCATCCATGATGTTTGTATGTTGTTTCTTTACCTCAAGTTTTACAGTTCCCTTTGTTTCTGATTCCTGTGTTTCGGGGAAGACGATCTTTGATATCACAAGAGCGCCGGGTGCAGCCATAAGGCTTGCAGCCAGGAGGTATGAGGCCGGAACTCCCATAGAGATATATACTGCCATCACCCCGCCTGCTATACATGCCATGCTGCCTGTCATTGAAGCAAGAAGCTCCGACATTGTCATGCCTGAAAGGTAGGGCCTTATCATGATCTGTGCTTCTACCTGTCCCACGAATGCGCTTGCCACATTAGAAAGAGCTTCGCTTCCGCTCACTCTCATGGCCCAGTGTACAAAGCGGGCGAGAAGAGCTACCACTCTCTGCATAAGACCGACATGGTAAGCCATTGATACAAGTACACAAACAAAAATTATGGTAGGTATAAGGATAAAGAGGAACACTCCCGCGCTTACGATTGACGGAGGTAATATCTGCGATACTTTTGTAAGATCCCCGAATACGAATGCGCCTCCTTCCTGTGAAAAGTCGAGGAGTTTGTTTATTGCCCTGCCGAGCCAGGCAAAAATATCCTGACCGACCGGAACTTTGAGGATGAAGACGGCCAGTGCCATTTGCAGCAGCAATCCTGTCACAACAAGTCTGATATTGATGGCCTTCCTGTTGTTCGACCAGAGGAATGCCAGTCCGAGGATCACAACGATGCCTATAATACCGGTAAATCGTGCCATTCAGGTTTAAATTAGTTTAGAGCTGATTCAAACCTACATTTTTTTTCGATTCG
>DAOOUQ010000052.1:0-3240 GCA_035390825.1 Bacteroidales bacterium
TGATAAAAAGAGACCTTTACATTAATCAGCTTTGCGAATACATCGATAAACCTCTTATCAAGGTCATCACTGGTATAAGACGGTCCGGCAAGTCTGTCATCCTCATGCTTCTCCGTGATGAATTGCTTATGCGGGGAATTGACGAAAAGCAGATAATACATCTTAACTTTGAAAGTCTGGAACTTTGGGATATTGATGAGGCTGAAAAACTCTACAAATACATTAAGGAGAAAATAACTGACAAAAAACGTTATTATATCCTTCTTGATGAGATTCAGGAAGTCGATTCATGGGAGAAAGCTGTGAATTCCTGTTTTGTTGATTTCAATTCAGATATATACATTACCGGTTCCAACTCACGCATGTTGTCGTCAGAACTGGCAACCTACCTGACTGGCCGTTATGTGGAGATTGTACTTTATACCCTCTCCTTTTCCGAATACCTGTTTTTCAGGCAGATTCATACGGGTAAGGAATCTGAGAATACCAGGAAGGATTTCTCTCTCTTTGTCCGTTCCGGCGGATTTCCGGTGCTCCATACATCAGACTGGACCGAAGAGACAGCAGGCCGGGTTGTGTACGACATTTATTCTTCCATCATCCTTCGGGATGTGGTGCAGAGAAACAATATCCGCGATGTGGAGTTGCTGGAACGTGTGGTCAGGTTTGTATTTGATAATATCGGCAATAAGTTTTCAGCAGGGAATATCGCTGATTATTTCAAGAGCCAGCAGCGAAAAATTGATCTCAACACGGTATATAATTATCTTGATGCCCTTGAAGGAGCTTTTATTATTTACAGGGTTCCCCGTTATGACATTAAAGGGAAAGAGATACTGAAAACTCTTGAGAAATATTTTGTGGGAGATCCGGCACTTATCCATGCAGTGATGGGCTACAGGGACAGAATCATTTCCGGGCTGCTCGAGAATGTTGTTCTGCTTGAGCTTCTCCGAAGGGGTTACAGAGTCTTTACAGGTCGCTCCGGTGAAAAGGAGATAGACTTTGTTGCGGAAAAAGGCGATAAAAAGATCTATGTTCAGGTTTCTTTCCGGATGGAAAGCCAGTCAACGATTGATCGTGAATTTTCGCCTCTTCTTGAAATCAGGGACCACTATCCCAAGTTTGTTGTCACTCTTGATGAAATATGGCAGGACAATATTGAAGGAATCCGGCATATGCACATTGCTGATTTCCTGCTTATGGAAGAGTATTAAATCTTCAGCCCATCTGCATTATTTCTTAAGCCTGACCATTCCCTTTTTTCATGTTGCCCATTATATCTGTAAAAGAGATTTTCATAGCTGGCTCATCTTCAGAAATAAAATCGATTCCAAAAAACAGCAGAATTTTCTACAACAGCATTTTCAAACTTTTCCTGGTGCAGTAACTCATCTGTGTTGCCCAGCACCCAGCACCCAGCACCGGGCCGAGCGTTAAAAAATGATCCGATGGATAATTTTAGCGCATCGCCTTCAGCAAGCCTTCGGCGACCGAAGGAAGGAGCCAGCCTGTAGGGGTGCGGCACCCGTTATTTAAACACACTCCTCAAGGGCTTTATCAGCCTGAATATAAGCCTGCTGTTGTCTGTTATTATATCTGCTGTTCCGGTCATCTCGTTTATAAAGCCGAGGTTAATTCCGTATGTCGACCTCAAGCCGTTTACCAGGTCAATCTCCGCTATATAATACTCCCCTGCAGGAACCAGCGACAAGGTGCTGATCTTCCCTTTTAGAACTCCATATTCCATGTAAGGAAATCCCGAGAGCTTTATATTCACCTCCTGACCGGTTTTTACTTTTCCTAATCCCGATACCGGAACATTTGCCCTGGCAATTATCCTGCTCGGATCATCAGGTACTACTGTTGCCAGTATTTCCCCTGCCTTTATTACCTGGTTGATGTTCCAGTAACTTGTGAATGTAATCCTTCCTTTTACAGGACTTTTAATCAGGTATTTCTCTTTCCACTGGTCTATCGCCAGCGAAAGCATCCTGAAGGAATCATCGAGGTCGAGCTTATACTGATGCAATTCCTTGTCGAGCTGTACAAGAAGATCAAGCCTTGACTCCTTCATCTTCAAAGCCGATGATTCATTGTTCGTGATGGAAGCCCTTAGCGAACTGTGTGCTGATTTCTTTTGTATCAATGCCTGCTTCGACCGTTCATATTCGCTCAGGGTCACCGAATGAAGGTTACTGTAGTACAACACCGAATCGCGCTCATAGCTCCTTAAAACAAGATCGAGGTCTTCTGCCGAAAGCTTCTCCTGGCTAAGAAGTTCGTCTGTGTATTCATGTTGTTTCCTGATTTGATGATCAAGCAATTTTAACTTTGAATTAATATAAGACTGCCTCAGGTATTCCCTGAACTGAAAGAAATATGTCAAAAACCTAGAATAGCTTGTCTGAACTTCGCCTAATGACAGTTCTTCGGGCGGAGAATATTTCTTAACGTCATCCTGCCAGCCCGGATTATCTTCAAGAGTGTCGAGAAATGCAACCAGGACAAGTATATCATCATACTGAGCAGTGTTTTCAATTATTGCCACAGGCTGGTCAGTTGAAACATCTTCCCCGTTGTCAACTGTCAACTTTTCAATAAGTCCTCCCGATTTTGCTGTTAACGGTGCAGGGGAATTATAAGTTGTGATAGTTACAGGAGCAGTAACAACATCCGGGTAATTAATAAACCAAGTCACCCCGAGAATCGCCACGATAATGGCAAAAAAGAGAAACAAACCCCACCTGAGGAACCGCCCGGGTATTTCGGACATCACCTCCTGCAATTCGGGGCTACGGATTTCGTGTTTGACGATTTCGGGCATTTTTATCAGTATTCCATTAAATTCCAGATGTTTAAGGCAGGGGGCAGAGGGCTAAGGGCTGAGGGTAAATCCCATCTCTAAGCCTTTAGCTCTCTGCTCCCTGCTCTCTGCCCCCTGCTCTCTGCCCCCTGCTCCCTGCTCCCTGCTCCCTGCTCCCTGCCCCCAAGCCTTCGCCAAGGCTACGGCTTACGAAGCCTGCCATCAGTTTCCCAGTTCCAGCTGATCCTTCACCAGATTAAAGTACGCTCCCTTCTTTTCAACCAGTTCCTTATGTGTTCCGGTTTCGGCAATCTCACCTTTTTCCAGAACAACGATCTGATCAGCATTCTTTACCGTACTGAGCCTGTGCGCCACTATGACAACGGTTTTACCTTTAAAGAATGTGCCAAGGTTATCCATTATCGTCCTTTCGT
>DAOOUQ010000053.1:0-1974 GCA_035390825.1 Bacteroidales bacterium
CGGGAGAACATATTCTTACTCTTGTGGATGAAGACGGAAATTCAATAACTTGCAGGTTTTTAATAACCGGAAAATAAAGACTGATTAAAATAACCGTAAAGGCAAAAAACCACGCGAAGATTTCAAAGACAGTTACTGGTAAAAATCATCCTGATTTTATCCTGACAGGCGTTGCAGCCGCTGCGGTTAAATACAAATTTTTATGAAAATGAACATATCATCGCCTGACGAGCTTTTCCCTGTTGTCGATGAAGACGGCAACCTAATTTCAGTTGCATCCAGAAGGATATGCCACGACGGGAAAAGCAAACTTCTTCACCCTGTTGTTCATATGCACCTTTTCAACAACAGGGGAGAGCTGTTTCTGCAGAAAAGAGCGCTTACGAAAGATCTGCTTCCGGGTTGCTGGGATTCATCGGTCGGCGGCCATGTAAGCCCCGGTGAGAAAATTGAGGATGCCCTGAAAAGAGAAACGCTTGAAGAGCTTGGATTAAGTGATTTTTCATTCGGGTTCATTGCCAAATATGTGTGGGAATCGGTCCGTGAAAGAGAACTTGTATATTCATTCAGGGGATATGCTGATATTGAACCTCTGATCAACAGGGATGAAATTGATGAAGGCCGGTTCTGGAATTTAAACGAAATAAAAAAGAATACCGGCAAAGGAATATTCACCCCAAACCTTGAGCATGAACTTTATATGCTAAATATCATTCAGGAATAAATCACCGAATCTGCTTAAAAACATAATTTTGCTCTTCCCAGTCGCTTTATCAGGTAAAGATCAGGCAGCCACGGACATTTGTCTGAAACAAAATTCTGATAAATAAGCAACAATATTCACTTTGCTTTTCGGACTGGCAGGTTATGCTTCCATTATGTTTGCAGTCTCTTGCACACATAAGCGCGGCCTGCAGAATGTTCCGGAAACATGTTCCGAATCGGAGGACCTCCCGGTTTTCCTCAATGGTTGTGCCATATCAGGATGCCATGATGGTTCAGGGAAGCCGGATCGTGCCCTTGACAGCCCATGGAAAGCAACACTAAAAGGTTCTCAGCCAGCAATATCTGTTGTTAATACATATCTAACTTACTGTGAAATATTAATAAGACTGAACCAATGCATTCTTAATTTGTTGATTGATTTGTAACAACTTAATATCAAAATCACTATGAAGCGACTGTTTTTTTTATTGATCATCACGGGGTTTTTCATACAGTCTTACGGTCAGAAATATATAACCAAAAACGGATATATTGGATTCTTCTCTCATACTCCCGTTGAAGACATCAAAGCCGACAATAACCAGGTTGCCAGCGTATTGGATATTTCGACGGGTGAGATTGTCTTTCAGGTTCTGATCAGATCATTCAGATTTGAGAAGGCGCTTATGGAGCAGCACTTCAATGAGAACTATATGGAATCAGAAAAACATCCCAGAGCGACATTTACAGGAAAAATAACAAATCTCCCTGCGGTAAGCTTCTCATCTCCCGGAGTCTATGAGGTTGAGGTGGAGGGAGACCTTACTATTCATGGAACTGTAAAGAAAGTAAAAGAAAAAGGGGCCATCGGGGTGGCAGGCGAATCCATCACTGCAAGTTCCAAATTCAGCATTGACCCTGAAGATTACAACATTAAAATTCCAAATGTCGTAAGAAATAAAATAGCAAAGACGATAGAGATCACGGTAATAATGAAATATTCAACATCAGGCAACCAGTGAAATTAAAAAGTGCGCGCAAGATCATTCTTTTTGTTATTTTGTTAACAGGACTGGCGGGAATTATTGCCGGAATCCGTTTTTACAACCTCCGGAATAAAAACCTGCTGAAGGAAAAGCCCGACTTTACAATTACCGCTGAAGAGCTTCGGAAGGAATTTGAATCGGATGAAATCGCTTCGACTTCGAAATTTGTGAATAAGATAGTTGAGGTGACCGGAGTTGTTTCCTCAATCGATAAGGGAGAGAA
>DAOOUQ010000054.1:0-1954 GCA_035390825.1 Bacteroidales bacterium
ACATCCGACAAGATAAGGGATGAGCTCAAAAAGGCCGGGGTGATCCTGAAGGACAAAAAGGATGGCGTGGAATGGGAAAAGGAATGATCAGGTGGCCATGGCCGGTTGGTTTTAAGTCCCCCTCCCGGCAGGGGAACTTAAAAAGGTACATCTCCACCCCAATATTTATAGGTTCAGTCCCTCTCGGAGGGAATTATCCGGTAAGGATCCAGTCGATGACCAACACCGACACCCTTGATACCAGGGCAACAGTTGAACAATGCATAAGGATAATTGAAGCCGGGGCTGATTTTGTCAGGATCACGGCTCAAGGCGTAAAGGAAGCCGAAAACCTTGCAAATATCAAATCGGAACTGCGAAAAGCAGGATTTGATACTCCGCTTATTGCAGATATCCATTTCAATCCCGCTGCAGCCGAAGTGGCCGCCGGAATAGTGGAAAAGATAAGAATAAACCCGGGGAACTATGTCGATAAGAGGGCCACTTTTACAAAAATAGAATTCACTGAAAAAGAATATGGAGAAGAACTTGAAAGAATCCATTCGAGGCTCCTTCCTCTGATCAGGATCTGCACCGCTAATAAAACTGCAGTACGCATAGGTGTCAACCATGGATCCCTGTCCGACAGGATAATGACCAGGTATGGCAATACACCTGAAGGAATGGCGGTTTCTGCGATGGAATTCATAAGAATATTCAGAGCTGAAAACTTCCACTCCCTTGTACTGTCGATGAAATCATCCGATACTGCTGTAATGATAAAAGCTACCCGTCAGCTTGCCGACATGATGGCCGCCAATAGTTACACATATCCCCTTCATCTGGGTGTCACAGAAGCAGGAGAAGGAGAAGACGGGAGGATACGGTCGGCAGCAGGAATAGGAGCTCTTCTTTCAGAGGGTATTGGTGATACAATAAGGGTGTCCCTTTCAGAAACGCCTGAAAATGAAATACCTGTGGCCAAAGAGATCCTCCATGCAGTTACAGGATCCGAAGGGCGTATTAAAGAGCCATCCGAAAGACTTGAATTTAAAAATCACAGGAAACCTTATAAACCTGAAGTCTGCAATTTTGAAAACGGCAAATTCATTGACGAAAACGGAAATGTAACAAATGTTACAATTTTCACCTTCAACCCATATGAAAAATACGTAATCCCTAAAAAAGCAGGCAAACTGATACTTAATCCTGTTTTCGATGAAAATGATCCTGAAAAACTTGCCATTGATTTGGGCTCAATACTTGGTAAATATTTTATTACAAAGAGGGCCGATGGTATTTGTATAACCAATAAAGGTACGGTACACGGTGAAAAACTCAGGGAACTTGCATTTTCTCTTTTACAGTCGACTGAGGCAAGGATAACAAGAGTAACTTACTTGTCGTGCCCGACCTGCGGACGCACAAAATTCAACCTCCAGGAGGCTGTAAAGGAAGTTAAGCAAATAACGGGTCATCTCAGCGGAATCAGGATCGCAATAATGGGATGCATTGTGAACGGTCCTGGCGAAATGGCAGGATCTGATTACGGATATGTAGGAGCTGCCCCCGGAAAGGTACACATTTACAGGGGCATGGAACCAGTGCTGAAAAATGTTGATCAGGAGGAGGCAGCGAAAGAATTGCTAAGGATTATTGAAGAAGATATGAAGGGAAAGCAGTCGTGAGATATCAAACCCGCCCCCGACCTCTCCGGAGGGGTATCTTTATTTCCGTCTTCGGTCATCTTTCTTCGGCCTTTTTCTCTCCCTGCTTCGGGCGTCATGGCTCCTGTTTCTTACATCTTCTTTCTTTTCTCCCTGTACCGCGGGTCCCGGTTCTTGAGTCTTTTCAGCGAACTTGTAATCAAGCTGCTTTTTCTGAAGATCAGCCCTTACCACCTCAACCTTTACCCTGTCACCGAGAGTATAAACCTTTCCTCTTGAACGGCCCCTGATGCAATAGTTTTCTTCAT
>DAOOUQ010000055.1:0-1756 GCA_035390825.1 Bacteroidales bacterium
CCCGGCAGAGTCTGGATCAGCCTGGCTTTTCCCCTGATTATTTCAAACACATCAGGATTTCTTTTCTGGGGCATTATGCTTGACCCGGTAACAAATTCATCCGGGAAATCGACAAACCTGAGCTCAGCGGTCATGAACATGCAAATATCCATTGCAAACCTCGACAATGTCTGGGCAAGAGAGGCCATTGCAGAAGCAGTGGCAAATTCAGCCTTTCCCCTGTTAAGGCCTGCATAGGCTGAATTGTATAAAAGATCTTCAAATTCAAGGAGCTCAGTTGTAAGCCTCCGGTCGAGCGGGAGAGTGGAGCCGTAACCGGCTCCGCTCCCCAGCGGATTCCTGTTATTAAGGGTTCGCGCATCCGACAACATAAGTATGTCATCGGCAATGCCTTCGGCATACGAACCGAACCAAAGCCCGAATGATGATACCATTGCAGGCTGCATGTGAGTATAGCCGGGGATAAGAACCTGCCTGTACTGTTCACTCAGCGACAACAACTGATAGAAAAGCCTGCTGGCTGTTTTTGCAGTTTCATCAATCTCCTTCCTTGTAAAAAGCCTGATATCGGTAAGGACCTGGTCGTTTCTCGACCTGCCGGTATGAATTTTTTTCCCGGTGTCGCCCAAAACGGAAACAAGCTCATTTTCTATCTGAGAATGGATATCTTCAACACCCTCTCCGATAGTAAGATTCCCGGTTTTCCATTTTTTGAAAAGTGAATGAAGGGCGTTAAGAAGATTCCTTTTTTCATCCTGTGAAATTAACCCGGCTTCACAAAGCATTATGGCATGGGCCATCGATCCGGCTATATCCCATTCAGCCAGACACATATCCGTTGTCCTGTCCTTCCCGGAAGTGAACTCGATGACCCTGCTGTCAGGAACAGCCTTCTTTTCCCAGAGTTTCATTTGTTACAATTTTGGTATCTGCCTGATTTTATTCTCCCTGCCATAAAACTGGTTATTTTTGTTTGCTTGCCTCAACAATTGCCCTGTGGGCCATCAGCCTTATTGCATTTATCCTGATAAAGCCCCTGCTGTCGGTCTGATCAAAACCGCCTTCGATATCCATGCTCGACAAATCCTTATTGTATAATGATGAAGGCGATTCGCGTCCTTCGATAAGCACATTTCCCTTGTAAAGGCAAATATGAACGCTTCCGTCAATTATCTCCTGACTCTTTTCAATGGCTGCCATAAGAAAGTCCATTTCAGGACTGAACCAGAATCCGTAGTAAATGAGTTCTGCAAACTTGGGTGTAAGCATATTCCTGAGGCGCATCACCTCCCTGTCCATTGCAATACCCTCGAGGTCCATGTGTGCAATATGCAGCACAGTTGCAGCCGGTGTTTCATAGACCCCGCGCGATTTTATACCGACAAAACGGTTCTCGACCATATCGAGGAGGCCGATTCCATTTTTACCTGCAAGGTCGTTAAGGTATACGAAAAGTTCATAGGAATCATCCTTTACTGTTCCGTCATCCTTGTTTACCAGCTTGATGGGAATGCCGTTTTTGAAATGAATGGCTATCCTTGTTTCCTTGTCAGGCGCATCCTGAGGCATCACCATTTTTTCAAGCATGTTTTTTTGGGCCGAGAACATGGGGTCTTCAAGGATTCCGGCCTCATGGCTGATATGCATGAGATTATCATCCTCACTGTATGGTTTGTCGATGCTTGCCTTTACCGGGATCTTTTTCTCAGCGGCGTATTTTAAAAGGTCGGTACGTCCCTTGAACATTTCAAGAAAT
>DAOOUQ010000056.1:0-1736 GCA_035390825.1 Bacteroidales bacterium
TGTCCTTCAGGATCACCCCGGCCTTTTTGAGCTCATCCCTTATCTTGTCGGATGTGGCAAAGTCTTTTTTTACCCTGGCATCCTGGCGGAGGCTGATTATAATGTCCATAAGCTCTCCCGTGAGCCTTTCATCCCGGCTGTTTTCTGTTCCGGCTTTAAGGCCCAGAATATCAAAAACAAAGGTATGAAACAGACTTTTCAGTAAATCCAGATCTTCAGCCTTCAGCTTTTCTGTTCCATCATTTACCTGGTTGATATATTTAACTCCTTCGAAGAGGTATGAAAGCAGTACAGGGCTGTTCAGGTCGTCATCGATTGCATCATAGCATTTTTTCCGCAGGTCGGCTATGTCGACAGTTGAACTTACGGAGGGTTTTAGTTTTGCAAGGGTATCCAATCCCTTGAAGAGCCTTTGCAATCCTTTTTCAGCTGCCTGAAGCGCTTCATTTGAAAAATCGATGGTACTTCTGTAATGTGCCTGCAGTATAAAGAACCTGACAGTCATCGGACTGTAAGCCTGTTCGAGAATGGGATGATTGCCGTTGAAAAGCTGGTCGAGTGTAATGAAGTTCCCGAGAGAACGTGCCATCTTCTGACCATTTATTGTGATCATATTGTTGTGCATCCAGTACCTGACCGATTCATGGCCAAGAGCTCCGGTCGACTGAGCAATTTCGCATTCATGGTGCGGGAACTGCAGATCCATTCCTCCTCCATGTATATCGAAGACTTCGCCGAGATATTTAATACTCATCGTCGAACATTCGAGATGCCATCCGGGATAACCATCGCTCCATGGCGACGGCCATTTCATCAAATGCCCGGGTGATGCTTTTTTCCAGAGTGCAAAATCAAATGAATTCCGTTTTTCTTCCTGCCCCTCAAGCTCCCTGGTATTGGACTGAAGCTCTTCGAGCACACGGCCTGACAGTTTCCCATATTTGAACGACTGACTGTATTTCAGTACATCAAAATATACTGATCCGTTTACTTCATAGGCATAACCCTTATCAAGGAGAAGCTTTATAAATTCCTGCTGCTCAATTATATGCCCGGAGGCCCGGGGCTCTATCGATGGTTTAAGGGTATTCAGCTGATCCATGTTCCTGTGGAAGGTGTTCATATAGTTCTGGACCACCTCCATCGGCTCAAGGTGTTCAAGACGTGCTGTCTTCTCGATCTTGTCCTCGCCTTCATCCGCATCGTTTTCAAGATGCCCGACATCTGTAATGTTCCTTACGTACCTCACCTTGTATCCCAGATGCAGGAGGTAGCGGTAAAGAAGGTCGAATGTTATTGCCGGCCTTGCATGTCCCAGATGGGCATTGCTGTATACTGTCGGTCCGCAAACATAAATACCTGCAAAGGGAGGGTTCAGGGGTTTGAATATCTCTTTCTGCCGTGTAAGACTGTTATAGATCGTAAAGCTATTCTGCATGAAATTATGAATTACATGACAAAAGTAAGTGAAAAAACCAAACATGGGTATTGCTTGTGGCAATCAACATTTTTTTGCATATTTCAAAATCATTCATACATTTGCACTCACAAATCAAATATTCCTTCCATCAAGGGTGTTTGATTTTTATTAAGAAGGGCGGAGAGATTAGGCTCAGTGAAACCCTGGCAACCAATCAGGCTAAACGGAAAATGCAGTATGGCGGATTAAGGTGCCAAAACCTAATCCCGGAATACGGGAGATGATAAAAATAAACACGGAAACCAATGAGAACATT
>DAOOUQ010000057.1:0-1728 GCA_035390825.1 Bacteroidales bacterium
GTAAATCTAAAGAAATTCATGGCAGTCTCACCATGTATTTTCATTGGCCTTTCGGGTCAGATCCTGCAATTTGAAATTTTCAGCGACAACTTCAGGGGCCTGACAATAATAATGTCAGAAGAATTCTGGGATGGTTTCCCATTTGACAACAGCCTCGAATTTCCATTATCAAGGTCGATCCGCGATAATCCTTCGATATCATTGAAACAGGAAGAACTGGATTCCGTGAAGCAATTTTTCAGACTGATGCAGAAAACTATCAGGCAGGAGGAAAATCCAAACCGGCCGGATGCCTTGAAATATCTGACAATGGCATTATTCTATGGGTTTGGCTATCAGTTCCATCAGATAAATGAAGAACTGAACAGGAAGAACAGGGACAAACTGGTAGAAAATTTCCTTTCACATGTGAGAGAAAACTACAGGGAGCATCGCGAAATGGAATTTTACGCCGGAAAACTTCATCTTACTCCGAAATATCTTTCAAAAGCGATCAGGCAAAAAAGCGGCAAGACAGGTTCCGAATGGATAGAGGAACATGTGATGCTTGAAGCCAGGGCTTTACTGAAATCAACAGACAAATCCATAAGTCAGATAAGCGATGAACTGAATTTCCCATCACAGTCATTTTTCGGGAAATATTTCAAAAGACGAGCGGGATTATCTCCATTGGCATACAGGAAAATGCAATAACCACGCCAGATTGATCATTTGTATTTTTTTCAGGCTGTTTGCTGAAGTACAAACAGATAAATATAATATATCCCTGTAATTATGAAAATTACAGCAACTATTCTGTTGAACCAGGTCTGTAATTCTCTTATCTTATTGTAAAAGATCCCGATACCAGCGATGCTGTATGCAAGCAGGTAAGCAACAATTGCTACCGGAAGACCAGTGGTTATTGAATAAACAAGCGGCAGATACAAACCACCCGAACTGGAAATTGTCATTGGAATAAGCATCCCGAAAAACAAGGCTGCATTATAAGGGCAGAATGACAATGATAAAATGAAACCAAGGAGAGCTGAGTCGGTTTTGTTGCCCCTGAACTTACTCTCCTGGGTCATTTTCATTAACCAGCCTCCTTCAGGAAATCTTATCTTTATTATATCGAGCATCAGAATCCCTCCTGACAGCAAAATAATACCTATCACAATGTTCCCTGATGAGATGAGGGCTCGCGACACATTGAATTTGCTGGCGCCAACATAAAGAATTACTCCTAACAGCATATATCCGGCGGCATTGCCGAGGGTATAGAATATACCGTTAACAAATACTTTCCAGGGATGCTGTATGTCGCGGCTTATATAACCTATAGCAGTTATGTTTCTTGCAAACTGACATGGACTTATAGCAGTCAGAAGTCCAAGTATAAGGGCATAAAAAAGCGGCACTTCCGTTCGGCTAAGTAGCTCCTGAAGATGATGCATTTCAATTAAGGTTTTTATCGATCTCTGCCTTAAGCAACTCCTCAAATTTCGAAGGATTCATATTTGCATAATTCATCGAAGAGTTAGTAAAGTCGGTGACATCACCGTCTGCCCTTATTAGAAGAAGGCTTGTATAGCTCACCTGGTACTTTTCGGCAATGTTCTTGTTCTCCCTTTTTTCAATATTTATTGATCTGAATACTATCTTTCCGTTATTTAGCTGCTCACTAAAATACTTGGCAAGCACTTTACGTGTATTTTCCTCAATTGCCGTACAGGCGTCACACCGTTC